>DATJIU010000164.1:0-5523 GCA_035492855.1 Dongiaceae bacterium
CTCGGGTTTGGGGCCGAAGCGCACGGACACCGCTTCCAGCTTGCCGTCATCGGTCTTGCGATACTGGCCGCCGACCATATCCCCCACGGCGCCGTCGCTCAAAACCGCCGGTTTGCCTTCCTTCATGATGCGGGTGTTGGAGGTGATTTCAAATGTTTGCTCTGCCTCCTTCTTCTTGACCGTGATGGTCATGGCGGTTTTGTCCACGGCGCTCAGGGTGCCGCTGAACGGCACGGGCCGCTGGGTGTGCTTCGGCGCGGGCTTTTCAGGTTTCGTTTCTTCCGCGCGGGCGGACAGGGATAGCCCGGCCAGAGCCACGGCCAGCACGGCGACGAGGACAGGTTGGAAATAGGATTTGCGCATATAATTTGATGTTGGTGGTTGTACGCCGGAACAACCGAATTGCTAGCACATTGCCGGAGCCGCGCAATGCTTTTCTGTCCTCAAAACTTGATTCAATTCTTTTCGCGTTGCGCCCGGGCTGGCAAGGTAGGGCATGGCCAAGTCCCGCACCCTGCCGCAACCGCCCCGCGTGGCGCTCATCATTGAGACGTCCGGGATTTATGGCCGGCAGATTCTGACGGGCATCGCGCGCTATCTGCGTTCGCATCACCGGTGGTCGGTCTTCGTGGAACAGCACGAACTGGGCGTGGGCCCGCCGGAATGGCTCTTCACCGGAAAGTGGGACGGCATCCTCAGCCGCCCCACCACGCCGGAACTTGCCGCGCACTTTCACCAGATGAAAGTGCCGGTGGTGGACATGAACGACCTGCACGATCAACTTGCCCTGCCGTGGGTGGGCTCGGATCACGTGGGCATCGGCCGGCTCGGCGCCACGCATCTGCTGGAGCGGGGTTACCGGCATTTTGCATTTGCCGGATTCACCGCCGAACTCTGGGCCGCCAAACGGCGCGACGGGTTTTGCAAGGAACTGGCGGCGCACGGCTTTTCCGCGGCCAGCTACGAATCGCCCTGGCGCGGCCCGCAGATGCCGCAGTGGGACGCCAACTCCAACGAAATTGTCCGCTGGCTCTCCAAATTGCCGCAACCGCTGGCGGTCATGGCCTGCAACGACGCGCGCGGCCTGCACGTGCTGGACGCCTGCGCGCGGCTCGGCGCGCTGGTGCCGGAACAGGTGGCGGTGGTGGGCGTGGACAACGAGGACATTCTCTGCGAACTGTGCAGCCCGCCGTTGTCCAGCGTGGAGCCGGACCCGGAACGCATCGGTTACACCGCCGCGGAATTGCTCGATGCCATGATGCGCGGAGAAAAGCCGGCGGCGAAGCGCGTGCTGATCGACCCCATCCGCGTCATGGCGCGGCGGTCCACCGAGGCCCTGGCCATCGAGGATCCGGTGGTGGTCACGGCGATGCGGTTCATCCGCGAGCAGGCGGTGTTTGGCTGCACGGTGGCAGACGTGCTGCGGCACGTGCGCGTGTCGCGTAGCGTGCTGGAACGGCGCTTCCGGCAGCACCTGAAGCGCTCGCCGCAATCGGAAATTCGCGCGGTACAGATGAGCCGGCTGAAGCAGTTGCTGGTGGAGACGGATTTCACCCTGGAACGCATTGCCGAAAGCTGCGGCTTCACGCACCCGGAATACATGAGCGTGCTGTTCAAACGGCTGTCCGGTCTGACCCCCGGCGAATACCGGCGCAAGCACGGGGACCCGGAAGCGCAGTGAGACGGCGATTGCGATTACGGGCAAAATTATGAAACCGAAGGCGGAGGGCGCGCGGTTGATGAAGGTTATCCACGCTCCGGCGACGAAATAGTGCGACCGCCGCTGCCCGGGAATGAGAAAAAAACGGCCCGCCGCAATCGCGACAGGCCGTATGCCTGAAATGAATTAAGGGATCCAGCCGGTTAACGGACCGCAGCCAGCTTGCGGCGCACGAGCGGCACCAGCGTCAGGCCGCCCAGCACCAGCGCATAGGTGCTGGGTTCGGGCACCGGCGTGGCATCCAGCCGGACATTGTCGAAGTCCGCCTGAATGGCGGGAGCATCCTGCACCGCCATCATGATGCTCAAATCACCGGCTACGGAAGCGCCGGTGGTGAAACTGACCGTGAAGTCCTGCCATGAATTCGCGCTGCCTGGCAGGCCCGTGGTGGTGGCCAGCACCGTGCCCGTGTTGTCCGCGCCGTTCACCAGCGAAATGACCCCCGGCGACCACGTGGCCTGCCCATTCGGCGGGGTATCGCCCCGGTTGCCGATGGCAATCGTCAGAGTATAGGTAGTGTTGGCCACCAAGGTGCCCACATCTTGGTAAATCCCGGTGAACTGGGTGCCGTTGCCGTTGAAATCATTCAGCCAGAGATAATTGTTGCCGTCGGCCGGCGCGGCCAGCGGATTGGCCACCGAATACTCGGTGCCGGGACGCCCCAAACCGATGTCCGAATTCCCGCCGGAACCCACCCGAAACCCTGACCAACCCGTCGGCCCGTTGGGCGTGGTGATCAGCGCGCCGCCGGGCGAAACCGCCTGGGCTTCGAAGCTGAAGTTATTGACCGTGACCGAACTGGCCTGGGCCGTGGCCACCGCCAGCCCGGCTGCCAGGCTCAGGGCCACTGTTTTATAAGGATTTATTTCCATAACTGTGGATTTGTTAGTGTTGGTTTGGTTTGGTTGCAATCCGCCGGCGCACCTGTTGCAGCCCATGGCGCGACCGCCGACAAAACCGCCGACGGTCGCTCCCAACCCCTGTATTCGCCGAAACCTCGGCCCAAAAATCGGAATGGGTACCATTGGTTTAAACAGTGCTGAATGAACCTCATTATGCGGTTAAAATCCCATTTGTATATTCCCCCAAAATAGGTAACCGGGATTAACCCAAACAGGTTAACCCGGGAGTCGCCGCTTTAAGGAACTCCTGGTTCAGCACCGCGCCACGGCTTTGCTGGAAATGCTCTAATCGTCGCGGAAATCCTTCTTGACCGACTTGAGGAATCGGCCGAAATCCCGGTCCTTCTTTCGTTTTTGGGCGTAAGACATGTCGTAGAACTCGGATTCGGCCCGAAGCTTCAGGTAGCTCTCGTATTGCTCCTGACTGAGTTCGCCAGACTGCAACGCTGCGAGCACGGCGCAGCCGGGCTCGCCCGTGTGGCTGCAATCGCGGTAGTGGCAGGAGGCGGCGCGGGCGGTGATGTCGGCATAGCTGCTCTCGAGGCCGCCGGCCGCGCCCGCGATGCCAAATTCCCGCATGCCCGGGTTGTCAATGACCAGCGCGCCGCCGGCCAGACGGATCAGCTCCCGGCGCACGGTGATGTGCCGGCCTTCACCGGTCGCGCTCACGGCCCCCGTTTCCTGCGCCGCCCGGCCCATCAGCCAGTTGATCAGCGTGCTCTTGCCCACGCCGGAGGAACCGACAAAGCAATACGTCTTGCCCGGCCGCAACGCTCGCTGGAGGGCCTCCCCGCCCTCGCCAGTAACATTGCTCAGGGTCGCCACCGGCGCATGGATGCCTGCGGAACGAATTTGCGCCAACTGCGCCGCAACGACTCCCGGTTCCACCAAGTCGGTCTTGGTGAGCAGAATCTGCGGCTCAGCGCCGCCGTCCATCACCATGACGAGATACCGTTCCAGCCGCTTCACATTGAAATCGAAATGACAGGACTGCACGATGACCACGCAGTCCACGTTGGCCGCAATCATCTGGGATTCGATGGGATTTCCCGCCGCCTTCCGGCGCAGCGAAGTCCGGCGCTCCAGCACCCCGTGAACCACGCCCAAGCCACCGCCCGGCTCGCGTTCCAGCCACACCCAATCACCGACGCACGGCAGTTGCTGCGGTTGCGCCAGTCGGTGCCGGTAGCTGCCGGCCAGTTTGCCCCGGAACGGACCATCCGGGTCCACCAGCAACAACAGTTCCCGATCCACCGCGGCCACGCGGGCGATGGTTTGCCCCGGCGCACATTGCGATCTTGCCTCGAACCACTCGCACCAGCCCAGCCCGTACAATTCTGGATGCCCGTTGTTCATCGGTCACCTTCCATGAAAGCACAAACCCGCCGCCCCGACCATCCCTTTGAGCGGCTCCCCTAAAAAGAGTCCAAAGGAACTGGCGCTCCAAGTCACCATCGCAGGGCCGCCCCTGGTTGGGTTTGCTTCTTTCACGGGAAACGAACGCCGCTGGCCAGCCCGGATATTTCGGAGCCGGCCGACGCCAGTCAGCGCTGATTGCATTACGGGAATTTGAATGGCGCAACAGACATTCGCGGCTACGGAATTTCTTAAATCGCCATAACACCAGCGGTTGCTCCCCACCCCATTGTCGGCCACAAGCCGGACGCCAGGAAATCCGCTTCCGCCCGTTTCCCGGCCAACAATTGCTCGGCGCGCCAGTTGGAGCGCGCCCTCCCGGGAATGACGTTTCAATTACAGACCAAGCCGTCGCTCAGCGACCCGGACTGGACCGATCTGGGCCCGCAGATCACCGCCACCAACTCGGAGGTAACCGTACCCGGCCTCAGCGGCTCCGAACCGCAACGCTTCTATCGGGTCCTGGTAAAATAGGGCGGCAACTTCGGAAAATCCCCGGCGGACGCCGACCACGGCAACCGCAATTGAGATTGCCTCACTTCCACGGGTTGGGATGGCCGGGATACCCGTTTTCCGAGTAAGTGGTGGACCAGATCAGGTGCAGGTCCTGATCGGGCCGGGCGCCGGAGTGGGCCGTATCGGCGCCTTGCAGGAGATGGGTTTTGGGATTACGCCACTTCAAGATGCCGGCGTGGCCGTCGGCGTAGGAAAGCTGACCGTGGTTGCCATGGCGGCTGGCGGGCACATTGCGCCAGAGGTCGCCGATGGAGGTGAAGTTCACGGCAAAGTAACCATCGTCAATGCTGGTGGTGGCGGGCGTGTTGCCTCCCTGTTCATCAAAGAAAAACGAGGCGTCGGAAGGATTGGGCTGGCGGATGTCGGCGTATTTCACGTTTTCTTTGATGCCGGCATGAACGCCGTTGCCGCTGCCGTTGGGATCATGGTTGTCGCCCATCATGCCGCTCAGCGAGTAGCTGCGCGCGCGCAAGGCGCCTCCCAGTTTGGCAAAAACGACTTTGTCCGCCGGACACCGGTAGTTCTCCACGGTGCCGTCGTAGCGATAAAGCAACGAGACCCGGAGCGGGGCGGTGTTGGTGGGATCGGTGGGGTTGAGGCCGCCATCCACGTTGCCCGCCACCCAACTGTCGTTCGACCCCAGAATGTTGGGCACAATGGCATCGCGGTTGTCCGTGGCATAGAGGTACGCCGCCAGCGTGAGCTGCTTCAGGTTGTTGATGCAACTGATGCCGGTGGCGCGCTCCTTCGCCTTGGACAAGGCCGGCAGGAGCAATCCCGCCAGAATGGCGATGATGGCAATGACGACCAGCAATTCAATGAGGGTGAATCCGCCCGAACTTGGTTTTGTGACTTGCCGCTGCATAATACCTGTCTCCCTTGACAACTGACCGGATCCCTGCGGACCACGCCTGAGGTCCCGTACTGGCATCATAAATTGCGCGGGCGAACCAATGTTAGGTTCAGCGT
>DATJIU010000165.1:0-21731 GCA_035492855.1 Dongiaceae bacterium
GTTGAAACACTGGCGCGGCGACGGCGTCATCGCCCGCATCGAAACCCCGGAACTGGCGGCGGCCATCAAACAATTGCGCGTGCCCACCGTGGACGTGCGCGGCTCGGTACCCGCTGCGGGGCTGCCGCTCATTGATACCGACGACCTGGCCGTGTCCCGGCTGGCCGCCGAACATTTGCTCGAACGCGGCTTCCGGCATTTTGCCTTCTGCGGCTTTCGCGGCGCGAATTATTCTGACAAACGCTGCCAGGGCTTCCAATCGCATCTCGCCCGCGCTGGCCATACCTGCCACATCTACCAGCCGCCCCAGGTCCGGCGCGGCATGCCCACCATCGAACACGAAAAGCGCGGGCTTGCCTTCCCGGAGGACGTCATCCGGTGGCTGCGCGCCCTGCCCAAGCCGGTGGGCGTCATGGCCTGCAATGACATTCGCGGCCAGCAGGTCCTCAACCTCTGCCGCCGCGCCGGCCTCACCGTGCCCGAGGAAATCGCCGTCATCGGCGTGGACAACGACGAAGTCCTGTGCGAACTCTCCGACCCGCCACTCACCAGCGTGGTGCCCGACGCCACCCGCATCGGTTACGACGCCGCCGCGTTGCTGGACAAACTCATGGCCGGCCGCAAACCGCCGGGACACCCCCTGCTTGTGCCACCCCAGGGCATCGTCACCCGGCGCTCCACCGAAGTGCTCGCCCTGGACGACCGGCGCCTCGCCGCCGGCCTGCGGTTCCTCCGCGAACATTTCTGCCATCCCATCAGCACCAACGAAGCCGCCCGCGCCGCCGGCCTGTCGCGGCGCGTCTTTGAACGCCGTTTCCTGGCGTCGGTGGGCCGCTCCCCCCGCGTGGAAATCATCCGCCTGCGCCTGGAACGCGTGAAAGAGCTCTTGTGCGAAACCGACTGGAATCTGGCCGAGATTGCCGACAAAACCGGCTTCCGCCACGGCGAATACCTGCACACCGTCTTCACCCAGAAGCTCGGCCTCACCCCCGGCAAGTACCGCCGCGATGCGCAAAAAGGCGGCGGTCGTCCGCCCGCTTCCTATTGATGAGATAGGTTTGCCCGGGTTTGTCCTGTGAAAATAGCCCAGCATTTCAGTGCTGGGTACAGTTTGCCTTCCCCCAAGTCCCGCCAGGGACGAAAGAAAACTCTGCCGTCCCTGACTGGACTTTTCCCTTTCGTGCGTTCATCCCAGCACTGAAGTGCTGGGCTATTTTCAGGCGGCATCCCGGCAGATACCTCGTCGCTCCCGGAAGTGTGCCTGTCCCGCGGGGTCACCGGTTTGGTTTCGAATTTTGTGTGAGCCCAAGCCAGCCGCTTCCCGGGGCAGGCAGGATGCCTGCCCTACAGCAAAGGCACGTCGCCACAGAGATGCACTTCCAGGCCGAGTTCAGCAAGCAGCGCGGCCTTGATGCGGCAGGCGCGCCGGGCCGCGGCGGCATTCGGCGCATACACCACCTGGATGTGATTGGACTTGTGCCGCGCCATCATCTGGTCGCGCGTGATGCCGGCAAACACCGCATGCAGGATGGGCCATTGCGGGGTCGTCTCGCGCCAGCGGCGTTGCGTTTCCTTTTCCGGCAGCGCGACCGCCTGTGCCAGGCCAAGGTCGCAATGCAGTTTGCCGTCCATCACAAAAATGCGGCTCCATACCAGATGGCCGGGCTTGCTGATGCCCTTGAGCGAACCGCCGCCGAGCCGGAAATACATCGGCGGCTGGCGTTCGCTGGAGGCGCCGCGATACCCGCCCGCCAGATGCGCCGGTGGCACCGCGCCGGAAATGAGCAGCACCCACACGTAATCATCCACGCCGGCGCCACGGTAGTGCTGGCCCCAACGGAGGTCGTGCAAGGTGTTCTCCGGTTCGTAGCCCAGTTCGCGCCACAGGCGATAAGTGATGAGGCTGTCCAATCCGGCGCATTCGTCCACCTCGTTAAAATGCGGCAGGGCTTCGCCCGCGTACAACACGCGGCCGTGATGCGGCGCCCGCACCGGCGGCCGGTCCACATTGTTCAGCAGTCCTTCCACCAGATCGCTGGCGGGCGCGAGGTCCTTCAGCCCCTGCTGATACTGGATGCCGATGGCGTCGCAACCAAAGTCCGCGGCGATGCGCACGGCGGCAATGTACATCTTGCATTGCGTCAGCGTCTGATGCTGGGTGAGTTCGGTCGCCTCAGCAACACCCCACTGAAATTTCATGCCCTTGGCGAGCAACCAGTCGAGCACGGCGCGGGCTTCGATGTCGGACACCTGCTGCATGGCCGCGAACAGCGCCGACTGGCTGAGGCGTTCCTTGAACACGCCGGTGGGATGCAACAGCGCGTCGGGGATGATGGCGTTGAACATGCCCATGCAGCCTTCGTCGAAAACGCCGAGAATGGCCTTCCGTTCGCGGAACTGCCGGGCCAGCTTGCGGCCGAGTTGTGCCTCGGCGGCGGGCAGCTTGAGCAGGCGCAAATCGCGCACGTGGCTTTGGTCATGGGTGACGGTGCCATCGGTGAGCCATTGGCGCAAGCCGTCGCGGAAAAAGCGGTCGGTGAAATCCTCGCTCCACAAGGTGCTGTAGCCGACCCCGGCCTTGGTGAGCGAGGCATTGAGATTCAGCAGGCCCACCAGTCCGGGCCAGGTGCCGCTCCAGTTGGCCACGGTCAAAATCGGTCCGCGATGCGTGGTCAGCCCGGCGAGCACGTGATGGCTGTATTGCCACACGGCCTCCGCCACGATCAGGGGCGCGTCCGCATCCAGTTTGCGGAACACTTCCATCCCCATCTTCTGGGAATCAATGAACCCGTGTTGTTTTTTGCGGTCATAAGGATGCGCCCGGCGCACCTGCCAGCCTTCCGCCCGCAACGCTTTGGTGAGCGCAGCTTCCATTTTGGTCTGCTCCTGCCAGCAACATTGGTTGGCGGACAACCGCAGGTCGCCGCTGGTTACGAGATAAACGTGTTTGGCTTTTAACTTGGTCATAATGGGATTCCTTTCTCGATTTAATTGACCGCTCATTTCCGGGCCTGGTCCCGGATGGCAATCAATTCCTTCATTACCGGATAAAGCGAGGCCGGACTTTGCGGCACGCCGAAGGCATCGTGCAGCCGCCGGTAAATGGCGTACAGTTGCTGATAGACCGCGTGGGCGCGCGCGTTCGGTTTGAAGCAACGGGACTTCAATCCGGTCATGGCGCGCTGCGCTGCCGCAAAGGTGTCGTAGCCGCCCGCCGCCTTTCCGGCCACCACGGCACCGGCCACGGCCGCGCCGAGGGCGCAGGTCTGGGCGGAGCGCGAAATCCAGATGGGCCGGCCGGTGACGTCGGCGTAGATTTGCATGACCAGCGGATTCTTTTCGGCAATGCCGCCGCAGTTCACGATACGCTTCACGGACACCCCGTATTCCTCGAAACGGTGGATGATGGTAAGCGCGCCGAAAGCCGTGGCTTCGATGAGGGCACGGTAAATTTCCGCCGGCGTGGTGTACAGGGTCTGGCCGAGCAGCAGGCCGGTGAGGCGTTGGTCCACGAGCACGGTGCGGTTGCCGTTGTTCCAGTCCAGTGCCATGAGGCCGGATTCGCCGGGGCGTAATTTTGCCGCCGCCCGGCTCAGGGCCTCGTGTGTGCCGGCCGGGCCCAGCGGCCGGAGGTATTGCACGAACCAGTTGAAGATGTCGCCCACGGCGGACTGGCCGGCTTCCAGCCCGTAGCAATCCGGCAGGATGCTGCCGGGTACGATGCCACACAGCCCGGGGATATCCGCGAGTGCGGCGGTGCGGGGCACGACCATCATGTCGCAGGTGCTGGTGCCGATGATTTTCACCAGCGTGCCCGGCGCAATGCCGGAGCCGATGGCGCCGAGGTGCGCATCCAGAGCGCCCACCGCCACCGGGATGCCCGCCGGCAAGCCGGTGCGGCGCGCCCAGGCGGCGGTCAGGTGGCCCGCCTTTTGATCCAGCGTGGCCGCCGTGAGCCGTAACCGGGAACGCAGTTTGCCGAGTTCCGGGTCGAGCTGGCCGAGAAATTCCGCATCGGGATAGCCGCCCCAACTTTCGTGGAACATGCCCTTGTGGCCAGCCGCACAAATGCCCACGGTGAGTTGCTCCGGCGCTTCGGTGCCGGTGAGCATGGCGGGAATCCAGTCAGCGCATTCCACCCACAGATGGGCCGCGGCAAAAACCGCTGGGCTGGTGCGCCGGCAATGGAGGATCTTGCTGAAGAACCATTCGCTGGAATACGTCCCGCCGCACTTGGCGAGATATTGCGGACGGATTTTGCGGGCGAGTTCCGTGATTTCCGCCGCCGCCGCCACTCCGGTGTGGTCCTTCCATAGCCAGGCCATGGCCGCCGGATTGCGGGCGAACCCCGGGCTCAACGCCAGCGGCCGGCCGGAGCGGTCCACCGGCAACGGCGTGCTGCCCGTGGCGTCCACCCCAATGCCGATGACCTGCGTGGGGCTGAACCCGCGCACCTGCCGCCGCGCGAGGGCCAGTACCTGTTTGCAGACAATGCCCGTGCCGCGCACGTAGTCCGCCGGATGTTGCCGGGAGAGGTTGGGGTCGCGCGCCAAAATGACGCCATCGGTGCCGGTGGGATAGCTCCATACGGCGGTTGCAACCTCATTTCCATCAGAAACATCCACCAAAACTGCCCGCACGGAATTGGTGCCGTAGTCCAGTCCCAGCGAATAGGTCGTTTTCATGGCAACACGGAAGGCGATTGGGAGTTAGGGCAAAGGAGCCCCGCCCTGATCAATGTTGCTCTGGTCGTAGAGCCTGGTGCCCAGGACGATCTCCTTGGGCACTGCCTCCCCTTTTAAGACTCTTAAAGCATTTTCTATAGCTTCGGCGCCGCCGGTGGGATACTGGAAGGTGGCGCTCAAGATCCCTTGCTTGACATAAGCCACGCCTTCCTGGGGCAAAGCGTCAATGCCCACAAAGGCCATCTCCTTTTCACGGCCAGCGGCCTGGGCCGCGAGGTAGGCGCCGTGCGCGCCGGGATCGTTGTGCGCGTACACCAGGTCAATGTGATCAAACCGCGACAAGGCCGATTCCATTTCCTTGCGGGCATCGGGCTCCAGCCATTTCATGTCGGCCTCAAAGATGACCTGAATGTCCGAACCGGCGATGCCTTCGCGAAAGCCGGTGTGCCGGTCCTGGCCAGGGGTCGAGGTCATCAGCCCCATCAACTCAACGACCTTGCCCTTGCCGCCGAGTTTCTTGACGATCCACTGCCCGGCGGCCTTGCCAATCTTCTTGTTGTCCGCGCCAATGAAGCAGGTGTAGCGGTCGCCCAGCAACCGGCGGTCCAGCACGATGACCGGGATTCCGGCATCCATCGCGCGCGCGACGGGTTCGGTGAGCGGCTGGGCTTCCTTCGGGCTGATAATAATGAGGTTTACCTTGGAACTGACAAACTCCTCTATTTGGGAACGCTGCTTCAATGTATCGTTCTGGGCGTCCTTGAAGATGACTCTGATTTCCGGATGCGGTTCCGCAGCCTTGCGGATATCCTCATTCATCTGCACGCGCCAGGGTTCGCCGAGGTTGCATTGCGACATGCCAATGGTGTACTTCGGTGGTGCCGCGTCCGGCTTGGCGGTGGCCCCGCCCGCCTCGGGGCCGGACTTGCTGCAACCGCCGCCCCAGAGAACAGTGCCGAATAATGTCGCGATCAGAACAACTTGACCCAGGAGTTTTCGCATGATGAGAGCCTTTTTGCTTGAGTGGTTGGAAATGGGATGAAAAAGGATTACGTCCGGCCGCGCCGTTGAGTCAATACCGCAGCCACGATAATGACTCCGGTGAGAATCAAGCGACCTGCTTCCGGCACGGCATTGATGCTGAGAATTTTGTCGAGATAACCGATGGTCAGCACGCCGAGCAGGGTCAGGCCCATGCCGCCACGCCCGCCCGTGAGGCTGGTACCGCCGATGACCACCATGGCGATGGCGATCAATTCATAACCCGCGCCCGCCTCCGGATCCCCCTGCTGTTCCTGCGCCGCCTGACACAGCCCAGCCACCGCGGCGAACATGCCCGAGGCGATGTATGCGGCGGCTTTGGCGGTGGCCACCGGCACGCCGGAGAGCCGCGCAGCCTCCTCGTTGCCCCCAATGGCATAAAGATAACGGCCCCAGCGATGCTTTGACAGCGCCAGCCAGGCGACCAGCACACACAACAGGAAGATGACCGTCACCATGGACAGATTGCCGTCCAGCACGCGGGCATCAATAGCACGGAACAACCCCGGCACATCGACATAGCGATAACTGCCATCGGCGTTCTGCACGGCAGTGGAAACCTTCATGCCGCCGGAGACATACTTGGCCGCGCCGCGCGCAATCACCATCATCGCCAGCGTGGCAATGAACGGCTGCACCCGCAGCCGGGCCGTGACCGTACCGGACAATCCACCGGCCAATGCCCCCACGAGGAGGCTCGCCGGAATCACCAGCCAGCCGGACCAGCCCCAGTGAATGGCCATCTGGGCACTGCACACCGCCACCAGGGCCAGCATGCTGCCCACTGCCAGGTCAATGCCGCCGGAAATGATTACCAGCGTCATGCCGCAGGCAAGAATGCCATACACCGATGCCTGCCGAAGGGTGTCCCGGTGCGTGCCAAGTTTAAAGAAGGCCCCGTCAGCATTGAAAACAGCCCCCACAAGCAACACCAGCAGCAGAGCAATGAGGGCGCGGCCGGCCGGGTTCGCAAAAAAACGGGCCGCTGGATTGGACTTGGCGGAAGTGCTCATACGTCGGTCTCTGCGTTGGCACCGACTGCCTCAGTCTGCCCCATAGCCGCCGCCAACACAGTTTCCGGCGTGGCCTGTTCGCGCGCCAGTTCGGCTGTGACCCGTCCCCGGTGCATGACCATGACACGGTCGCTCAAGCCCAGCAGCTCGGGCATTTCTGAAGTAATCAGCACAATAGCAATGCCGGCTGCGGTCCACTGCTCCATTAACTGATAAATCTCCTGCTTGGCGGCAATGTCAATGCCGCGGGTAGGTTCATCCAGCAGCAGCAACCGCGGCGGCTGGAGCAGCCATTTGGCAATGGCCACCTTTTGTTGGTTCCCTCCGGAGAGCGTGCCGACTTCAGCCTCCAGGGAAGCGGCGCGCAGCCGCAGTGACCGGGTCAATGTTTCCGTGACGGCATGTTCGCGGGCCGGCTGCCGCCAGCCGCCAGGCGACAACCCATGCAAACCGGCAAGGGTGACGTTAGGCTCAATACCGAGCGAGAGCACCAGCCCCGTGGCCTTGCGGTCATTTGTCAGCAAAGCCACCCCGGCATTAATCGCCAGGCGCGGCGCGGTGAAATGCACGGGCTGGCCATCGAGCCAGATACGACCGCGGGTGCGGCTGCCATAGGCACCAAAGAGCCCCCAAAAAAGTTCGCTCGCGCCCGCCCCTTGCAGCCCGCCAAGGCCCAGAATCTCTCCGGATCGCGCCGTGAGCGACACCTCGCGCACCGCCGGGGGTTGCGAAACTCCGGCGGGAAAAACACTGAAGTTTTCGAGCCGCAACCGTTCGGTTCCCGGCTGTGCCTGGCGCCGGGGAAACCGGTCACCCAATTCCCTCCCCACCATCCACTGGATAAATTTGGTCCGGGGCAAGTCCGCAGCGGGCGCGGTACCAATCCACCGGCCATCGCGCAACACGGTGATGCGGTCGGCCAGGTGTTCAATTTCCTCCATTTTATGACTGATGTACACGATACCACAGCCGCGCTGTTTGAGTGTCCGAATCAGGGTGAACAACGTTTCCACCTCGGGCGCATTCAAGGCGCTGGTCGGTTCGTCCATGACAATGACCCGGGCGTCCTGGCTGAGTGCCTTGGCAATTTCGATCAACTGCTGCGTGGCGATGGGAAAGGTTTCCACCGGCTGCCGGACATCGAGTTCCAATCCCAGTTGCCGCACCCAATGTTGCGCCGCTTCGCGTTGGGCGGCAGTCCGTACAAAACCGGCGGTGGCGGGCATGCGGCCCAGGAAAATGTTATCGGCCACGCTCATGGGGCCGATGAGCGAAAGCTCCTGATGAATCACCGCCACGCCCAGCGCGCCGGCTTCCAGCGGAGTTTGGGGGCGGGCCACCCGGCCGGAGTATTGAATCTCGCCTTCGAAATCCACATGGATGCCGGCGAGAATTTTGATCAGCGTACTTTTGCCCGCACCATTCTCGCCCGCGAGCACGTGCACCTCGCCGGTGCGCACTTCAAACTGCACCTCCTGTAGCACGTTGACGGCGCCAAACCGTTTCGTGATGCCGGTCATGCGAACCAGTGGCTCCGAGGCGGCTGCCGGCTCAAGCTTGGACATATTTGATTTCACGAACCTCCACCTGCCCGGCCTTGGCCGCAAAAAACGGCCGGCCATCGTTCACTCCCACCGTGCCATAGCCCGTGGCCGTGGAAAGGAAACAGCGAAAGTCTCCTTTGATCTGCGGTTGCAAATAAAGGGTTTTATCCACGGCATCGTAGCGCGCTCCGCTGAGTCCCTGCAACAGGGAGTAACTCGACATCGCCCGGGCGTACCAATGTCCGCATTCATATTCGTCAAAGGGATTGCGCACGCGGCCATCGTAGCGATCGCGCACAGTGCGCACAATTTCGAGTCCCTCCGGCACGGCGCCCATGAGCATGAGATGCGCAGCCACCTGGTATTCAATGCCGGTCCAAACTTCATTGGAATAGACGAAGGGCAGCGAGAGTTCGCCACCTTTGGGCCAGGTGCAAAGCAGCAGGCCGCCCTCGGCGCCGCAGGCATAACTGGGTCGCTGAGGATTGGGATGCTCGGTCAGGTCATGTTTCAAATTATACCGGTGCACCGCGCGCAGATGGCTGGCCACTTTGCCGGCATCCACGACCTGACCCACGCCGCACACCAACGCCAGCCAGGTGCCCAGTACTCCGTCGGCCAGACAGCCCAAGCCGTACTGATACTTCGGCCCTTCGCGTTCAAACCGGGCGACTTCTTCCGGCGGAAAATCATTGGGAGCGGCGAGCGGATTTTTGGCGCGCAGACTTTTCCATTCCACGCGTTGGTAAAAATATTCGCCGTCAAACAGATCGGTCTCCATCCGGGCCCGCCCTTTGGCGAGCAAGTCGGCGTAACCGGACACGTCATCGTTCAGGGCCCGGCCCATTTCGGTGGCGGCCTGCAACGCCCCCAGGTAAAAGCTGGTGCACATGCCGTCTGCGCCCCAAAACTCAATGTCGTAGGTGTTATGATGCGGCTCCTCAAGCCAGCCCTTATGGCCGGGGTCCCAGAGCTGGATGCAGTAGTCGAGGCTGGCGCAAACCTTCGGCCAGAGCCGGCGCAGCCAGGCAGTGTCGCCACTGATGCGCCATTCGCGGTGGACCTTCATGATGCCGCCCAATTGACCGTCGGAGGCGGCATGGAAATCGTGCACGAGCGGCCGGATGGGCAACGCCGAGCGGAATTGCTGGTGGCCGCGTTCATCTTGCGACGGGCCAAACTCGGTCTCCCGCAAAGTCCGTTCCAATTCCGGGAAGAGATGCGGCAAGGCTTGGGCATAATTCCACACGTGCGTGCAACTGCCGGCGCAGCAACCGTCGTCATCGCCGCAACCTTCCCAAGCCCACATCCGGCCGTCGGCCTGACGCAAGACGGTGGGTGATTTGAGAATGGTCAGGTTGGCGGCCACCGCCTCGATGACTTCCGGCGGCAGGGTGGAATCGTAAAAGCAATCACTGAACCGCCGGCTCTGCTGCCGCAGTTCCGTGTAATGTTCGCGCCAGTATTCCGCAACCGCGTCCAAATTGGCGAAGCGTCCGGCATACCAAGGTTTGTAATCCGCCGGTGAAACTGCCGTTGCGCCTTCCGGATCGCGGCCCCAACGCAGATTGGTGCGCCCCACATACCAGGCAAACCGCAGCACGACGGTCTTGCTGGCTCCCGGCGCCAAGGTGAACGGCACGTACAAGCTGGCCCCAGGCGATGCTTCGCCCGTAGTCACAGGCGGCGTGGCCTCATGCTTACCCGTCTCAATGTCCTTCCAGACCATGGTGAGGGCGTCGAACCAGCCGCCCCGGAACCAGCAATGATTCACCTGCACCTCCGGATCATCCACGGTTGCGGAAAAAGCGCCTTCCTCCCAGCCCTGTCCGGATGCGGCGGCGCTCCACAACACAAATCCCCCGGGAGTGGCCTTGACCGCCTGCGGATTGTCGCCCAGGCGCATAAAGTTGCGGGCATTCCAGGAAAACACCGCCTCCTGCGCCTGCGCGGTGGGGTTGGTAAACCGGTATTCCAAGGCGGCAACGGGCAGACAGGCATTGTCCGCATCACCCGGCTCAAACGGACTCCAGCCTGTAAGTTCCACCCGTAATGGCAGGTCCGGATCGGTCAGGGCCACGGTGGCAAAAGGGAAACGAGCCTGAAAAACCGCCTCGCGGAGCCGGGGCAGGCCAAAAGCGGTCCCCCCGGCGCCGTTGCCCGTGCCGGGAGCGCCAAATTTTTTGCGGTCCGGCACCGGGCCTTCCAACACGCGCGCCGCGCGATTCGCCCCCTTCACCCAGAGGGCGGCAAACGTCTCCGGCTCATTGAAAATCTCCGGCCGGTTGCGCAATGACACATGCGACACCGCACCCGTACCCTCCAGGCAAATCATTCCCGCTCCGATGCCGCCCAGCGGGAAGGCAATTTGATTGAGCTGTTCCCCGGAATAAGTCCCATTGTACGGATGCTTCCGGTCGGAACTGGCTGGGGACGAAACCGGCGGCGCCGGGCGGTTCCCGGCGCGGGGCGGCGTGGCGCATCCGGTAGTGCCCAAGGTACCCACGGACCCCACTGCCGCAGCGGATAGTTGCAAAAACCGGCGCCGCCCCATGCCGGGTCCGGATTGAGGTTTCGAGCTCATGTTTTCTCGCGTCGTTGCTCCGTCGTGGGCTGCCTGCTGCGTTCCATGTCAAACCGGAACGATTGCATCCTGTCAATGCAGTTCCAGCTCATCGCGGGATGGCAATGGCGGAAACTTTTGGTGCGGCTCGGTCTGATACCAAAACGCCACGGAGGCGATGTCATCCTGGAGCGGCAGATACCGGCCGGCCGACTGCCAGCCCAGCGCCTGGATGGTCACTTTCAAATCTTTTTCAAAGCGGATGGGATCGCGAATATGCCAGCGGTAGAGGCCAAACCGGGTTTGGGATTCATAATGGCCGTCCGGTTGGATGACCTGCGGCATGCCGCTGTACGGGGTGGAGAATTCAGTGTAATGGCTCTTGCCATCGGGACCTTCGGTATCGAAGTCGTAGGAACCGCAGAAATAGTCTTCTGTGCCGGTGCCACAAATGGTGGGAAAATCCTTGTCGCCATCCAGATAGAATTTGATTTCCCCTTCGCCCCACCAACCCCGGCTGTGCACGCCCCAAGCGAGATAGGTGCCCACGTATTGCCCCGTGCCTGCCACGCCATCAAGAATCGTATAGAGCCCCTTGGTTTTGAGCGGATTTTCGCGCCGGAATTGTGCATGAAAATAGGCGGCATCTTCCGGCACGTCGGTCAGCGTGTAGTTGATCTGGTAATAGATGGTCATGGGATGATCATCCAGATTTTCAATGGTGACGCGCGCGTGCTTCCGGAACGGCATCTGCCAGTAACAATTAAAGGCGCTGCCCGGATTGACACATACCGGCAGGGAGCTAATCTGGCAATACTTGGCCCAACCGCAGGCGAAAAAGTCGCCGAGCGGGCATTCCACGGACGGATCGGTTTCGTCGTCCCAGTAGAAACGCAGGATGTCCCAGCGGGTCTTATCGAGCGGTGCCGGGGTGAGCCAGATCTGCTGGATGGCGCCCGGCCCCTGAATATCAGCGAGAGTGAAAGTGGAATGCGCCGGCACTACCACGTAAGGAGAAACCTTCCAGCCCTGGCCCAAATCGCGGGCGGCTCCGCGCGCCGGGCCGTTGGTGGACATGCCGGCCTGGCCTTTTTCGCCGGTGAAATTTTCCGGGCTGATGGAACGGGTCTTCGCCTTGGAAATTCGCGCCAAATTTCCCAGGGTCAAATCCAGCCCGTTGAACGGTTCGGTCATTCCAGTCGCAGCGAGCCCCAGGAACAACAGCCCGGCCAGGAAGAGAGGGAATCGGGGTTTCATGATGATGGTTGGTTTTGGTTACGGCAAATCGTCACAGTTTTGCGGCGGCGGCCAAATCACCGGGCTTTACAGCTCCGCGGCAAAGTATCCGGACTTCTTTTTCATGGAACGGGCGCATGATACGGCGGCGGTCCAAATGTTCAAAGCCCGGGTTTTTGGCGCACTCCAGCCGCCAGCCGTTGGGCTGGAGTACTTGCTGGAGATTACGTTGCGTAGCCTACCGGAGTGACCGCCGGCTGTCATTGAGGATTCCCGTCTACTTATTAAGGTTTTACGCCATGGCTTTTTTGGCGCCACTGCCACTGCAAATTTGGATGCAAAAATGTCTGCTGGTCTGCCGGGGTAATTCGGGAATAATTCCGGGCATGAGGGTGATTCAAACCAAACAGGGCTGGCGACTCAGCCAGCACGGCGTGGTGGTGAGCGAATTGCGCACCTCTGCCGGGCCGACTCACAGTGTATTCGATGTGCTGGCGGCACTCATCACCGTGCTGGATCCGCAAGGTCAGCTCGGCATGATGGGATTTGCTGGCGGCGGCATGATGGCTCCATTGCGGGCACTGGGCCGATGCGCTCCGATAACGGCCGTGGATCTGGACCGCGCCAGCTATGACCTGTTTTGCCGGCATTGCCCTGAATGGGCGGCGGAGGTGCACTGGCATCAGGCCGATGCCTTCCGCTGGCTGCGCGGGCAATCGCGGAAATTCGATCTTTTGCTGGATGATTTGTCCGTGCCGCGGGACGGCGACGTGGTAAAGCCGGACGGTTGCTGGGATGAATTGCCCCGATTAATGCGGCAGCGGCTCCAGCCCCAGGGGGTGGCGCTGTTCAACGTGTTGCCACCGCCGAACAACAACTGGTCCCGCAACCTGGCGCGGGTGAAAAGTCCTTTTGCCACCGCACGGGTGATCTTGTTGGATGACTTTGAAAACCGGATTTTGGTGGCCGGCGCCGAACTGCCGCCCGCCGCATCATTGGGCCGGGCCTTGCGGCAAAGCCTGCGCCACCTGCGCTCCCGGCAGGCCGGGAGATTGCAGGTGCGCAGTCTGTGAACCACCTCACTTGGCGGACAATTTCTTTACTGCGGCCAGCACGGCGGCGGCGCTGCTGCGGTCGCCATGACTGTGGCTGATTTTGCTGAACCGGATGACGCCCTGCGGGTCCAACACGAAGGTGGAAGGATACGAGGTTTCATGGGGGGCATCCCACCGCAAATGGTAGGCATTAATCATGGTGTAGTCGGGATCCAATACGTAAAGAAATGTGGCCGGCCATTCCTTGCCTTTCATCTGCTTGAATTCTTCGGCGTGCGCCTTGAGCCCGTCCGCCGGACCGGGATAAACAAACAAAACCTGTGCGCCCGCCGCCGCAAAGTCCGGGGCTGAATTAACGAAATCACTCACCTGGCGTTCGCAGATAGGGCATTGATAACCAGGCCAACCTCGCAACACCACCAGCACCACGTTGGTTTTGGCCGTGAGTTCGCTCAGGCGTACGGTTTGATCGCCCAGCGTTTTGAGGGCAAAGTCGGGCGCCTTTTCGCCCACAGCCGGCGGTTCAGCGGCCAATAATGGCAACGGCAGTGCGCCCAGCAAAACTGCCAAGGCCGCCATCCGACGCCATTTCCGGACCCAGATTGCGCCAGTCCCGGCAAATTCCTGCAAACGTGTTTGGAACGACATAATAGTATTCATAACTACTTTGTTAATAAATGGTTTTCCCTGTGTCAATTAAACGGCGCCCAGCGGTTCCCCATGCAACTTTTATCAGTAAACAAGGAACGTCACCTAGGCGTTAGTCGGGGCGATAACGGAAACCTTACATCCGGGTGGTTTTTATTTTTTCTCCGGCGCAGCAGCTTGGGCAATCATGGCTTCAAACACCGGCAAACTGCGCGCCCCAACAAACCGGCGGGAGATGTTGCCCTGAGCATCGACAATCACGGTGGTGGGCAGTTCGCCGCCGTTGAAACGTCCTCCCACCTCGTTGTATTCATCGAGCAGCACAGGATAATCGAGTTTCCGTGCGGCGGCCGTACGGGCCACTTTGTCATGAATGCGTTGACGGCTTGAACCTGAAAGTTTCGGCGCCGCCTTGGCCGCCGGGGCTTGCCCCTGCTCCTCGACTGGCGGGGGGCCATCCAGATCGCCGTGCTCATCAGGAACAAAGTCCAGCGAGACCCCAAGCACAACCAGGTTGCTCTGATGTTGGTGCTGTAAGGCCAGCAATTCGGGCATTTCACTCAGACAGGCGGGACACCAAGTGGTCCAGAAGTTGATCAACACCACCTTGCCCCGATAATCTGACAGGCGGACCGGCCGGCCCTCCAGTGTGGGCAATTCAAAATCGCCCGCCGCAATGACCGCGGGCAAAGGCCGGCGGGCGGGCGGTACGGCAGCCTCCTGGTATTCGGCCTGATATTGCCGCCACCAAGTCCGCGCGCGTTCGGCCCCGGCCTCAGCCATGGGCTGAGCGGTGGCCGGAGATTCCTGCAAGCCAGTTTGTGGATTGGCGACTGCGATGACGCCGCTAAGTTTGACGTCAAACGATTCGCCGCTCCATGTCTCCAGCAATTTTAGGGCGGTGACCACAATCAACGGATCGGGATCATCCAGAATCGAAATAGCTGTCGGCACGCCCACGGAAGCCGCGACGGAACGCAAGGCATTCAATCCCAATAGCCGCACCTGCGGATCCGGGTCGGTCAGCTGGGCGGCAGCCAGCAATACCAGCGCGGGATGCTTGCGGCTGCGCAAAATGCCCAGGGCGGTTTCGCGCACATTCGCATCAGGATCCAATGCTGCAGATTGCAACAGATCATCGAATGCCGGAGGCAGTGGCTTTTCATCCGGAATCACCTGCGAAAACACCCGCAACGCCACCTCACGCTGCACGATTTTGGCGGAATTCCAAGTGGCCAACAACGCCGCCTGCGGATCCGCGGCATTCAAAATTGTACCTTCCACCACATCGGGCGCCGGGGCGGCATTGTGCAACACCATGGTGCTGGTGATGCGGTTTTGCAGGGCATTGCGGAAAAACCAGAGGCCCAACACGCCTCCGAACAATCCCACCCACAATATCAGCCGCAACCGGCACCACCGGTGTTTGGGTACCAGGGACCATTCAGGTCGGGCAGGAGCTTCTGGAGTCATAATTTAACGTCGGACTAGGACCTGATTCCTTACACCAGAGGATTACCTGAAAACAGCCATTTCGCCATTCAAACTGGCGAAGAACGCCCATGGATTCGGCAATGGTCTTAAATCCCGAAAAACTTCAACCGGGCCAGGGGATGCAGAGATTGCAAATCCAGCAAGGTCAGGAAATCAATCGTCTTGAATTCGCGGTCCAACGCCGGCGGGCCGCAGATTTTCGCGCCCAGGGTGAGATAGGCTCGCAACAACTTGGGCAACTCCACTGGGTCGGCGGCGGTTTGCGCGAGGGAGCAGCCATACGCCGGCAGCGGCGTGGTACGCCAGAGCACCGGTGCGAGATGGCGGCGGCAGATTTCCGCGTAGGCCGCGGCGCCCACAGCGGCATCCTGAGAGGTCAGGGAACTGCACCCCATCAAATACCGGCCACCCCGGGCGCGGGCATAGTCGGCGATGCCCTGCCATAACAGGCCCAGCACATTCAGGTTGCGATGCCGCCGGTGCACGCAGGCGCGCCCCAGCTCAATAATTTCCTCCCGGAAACCTTCGTATCCGCTGAAATCAAATTCACGTTCGCTGTAATAACCCCGGTTGCGGACGGCACTGCTGCCGGTTTGCAACCGGTAGGTGCCAATGATGTGTCCCGTCGACCGGTGTTCCACCAGCAGGTGGTCACATACGGCATCGAATTCATCCTCGTCCCGCTGGCTGGCATAGGATTCAGCCAGGCCTTCGTGTAATTCGAGGTTGAACACGGCAAAACGCAAAGCTTGCGCCGCGTGAATTTCCTCCCGGCCGCAGGCTAACCGGACGGCGTATTCCACCGAGGCATTGGCGGGCAAGCGGGCGGGTTCGGGCAGGATCTTCATAGATTACAGAGTCAGTTTTGCGAACCGGGCGTGGTCTTTTGTTTGATGCGTTCCCGGGCAGCGGCAGAAAGCTTTTGCGGCATGGCGGTCGTGAGAGCCTCGGGATGTTCATGGACCATCCGGCGCAGAAACCGGATTTGTCGCCCATAGCGCCGGCACCACCGGCAGAACAGGAGATGCAACCGCAAGCCCCACCGTTGGAACGGCGACAACTCCCGTTCCAATGCTTCAGACTGCAACTTGCTGGCCTGACGACATGTCGGCCAGAAGATGCGCCAGCCGGACCTGACCCGTTTTAAAAGCGACATAATCCCGCATCGTGCCGGTTTACGACACTTGCCTCTGGTTGGTCGCAGCGGGGCCTTGAACCTTACTAATTTTCCCAAATGGGATTACAACCAAGGGCAGAACCGGCTTTCAGAAAGCGCCTTATATAGGAAAGGAAAGCGCAAGGAAACAGCCAGTGGAAACAAACGTGAGTTAAAAATCCCGGCGCAAATCCAAAGTAAGTTCAAACCGCGAGCTGACGTAGCAGATTTCGGCGTACTCGAACGGCCGGTTGCCAGGGTCAAAAACGGTATGCCGGCGCAACAGCAACGGCGTACCCCTTTTGACTTCCAATAATCGTGCCATGCGGGCATCAGCCGTGGTGGCGGAGAATTCCTCGGTCGCATGATGTGGCCGCACCCCAGATGCCGCCTCGACGACTTCATAAATCGGGCGGTCAAACACCTCGGAGCCGTCGAGTCCCAGCCGGGGATGGAACCAGGAGATGGTTTGCAAAACCGGTTTGTCGTTCCAGCCACGCACCCGGGCGAGATGCCAGACACGCGTGCAGTTATCCAATTGCAAGGCTTGGGCCACATTGGGACCGGGAAAGGCGAATTTATATTCGGCCCGGAAATTTTGCACCGTAATGCCTTTGGCCGCCATTTCGCGGGTGAAGCTGCGCCAGGCCTGGATACCGGACTCAGCCTGATGCGCCACCACTCGGGTACCCACCCCGGCCTTGCGTTCCAACAAACCTTCATGAACCAGCCGGGCGATGCTGGAACGCACCGTACCCCGGCTGATACCCAACTGGGCCGCGATCCGCAATTCATCTGGCAACAATGCACCCAACTGATACTCGGGCTGCCGGATCAAATTGCGCAGCAGTTCTTCCACCTGGGCCCGCAGCGGTACCGCGCTTTGATGGTCTATTGAAAACATGCGACTCCTGCAGGCCAACCCGTCGGGTGGCTGTTCCCGAAAACCGGGGCAGCGTTTAAAGAGCTGATTTTGGCCGGGACGTGGCGGAATCTCCGGGCGGCGGAATCTTGGTGCCCCAGTTCTTATTGGGCGTCTCCCCCAGGACCATTTCAAGTTTTCCGCCCTGGTTGACCAGGCGGTTCCACCCAATCCAACATTCCTCCAAGGGTTCGCCGTTGAACGCCGCGGACTGAATGTAGCCTTTCGTTGCCGGGTCTCCTGAAACCTCAATGGTCAAACTGCCACCGCGATAATAACGGGGATCCAGTTGAATGATGCTGCGTTGAAATAGCGGCGCGGCCAGTTGCATGGTGGGCACCGCCCCGCCTCCGCCTTGAACGTCAAATAAACCCAATGCCGCCAAAACATACCAGGCACCCAATTGCCCCTGGTCCTCGTCCTGGCCATAGCCGTAGCCATGCACCGGCTCCGTGCCATAAAACACGTCGCAGATGCGCCGCACCCAATGCTGGGTGAGCCATGGCTGACCACAGTAATTGAACAGCCAGGAAATGTGCAGGCTGGGCTGGTCGCCGTGGTTATAGACACTTTGCAGCCCGGAAAAGGCGTCCATTTCCTGGCCGCCACCAAACTGTTTCTTTTCCGCCATTGGGAAAATATTCCCCAGCCGCAGCCGGAACGATTCCAACCCCATTGTGGCAATCAATCCCGCAGGGTCTTGCGGGACATAGAAGGTGTACTGAAAAGCATTGCCTTCTTGAAAACCACCCCACGGCTTTTGCGGGTCAAAATCCGTGACAAAATTTCCCGCCATATCCTTCGGCCGGATAAATCCAGTGGTCAGATCGAACAGATTCGTCCAGCCGTAGGATTGCCGCAGGAGTACCGCATACTCATTGGTCCGGCCCAGGGCCCGGCCAAACTGCGCCGCCGCGCCCGAGGAAAAGCTGTATTCCATCGTGTGGGACGCCGCGTAGGCCGAGCCTTCCGCCGTGGAACCGCTGTAATCCATAATATTGGACGTCAGCAATGGAACATACCCCTTTTCGACAAACGGTTTGAGGTCCGCCTTTCCCACCCCGATCAGACGGTTCTGCCAGCGCGTTTCATTTTTGTATACCGCAGCAAATGCCTCCGGCACGTCATAGTCCCGGATGCCCCAGGCGTAGGCGCTGCTGACCAGCACTCCCGCATAGTCGGTTCCCACTCCGGAAACGAATTTTTCCGCGGCAATCGAATCCGGCAGCCAGCCGCAGTCCCGGTAAATATCCAGATGACAGCGGACAAACTCGCTGTAGAAATCCGGATACGCCAACGCCCAAAGCTGGTTAAGGTTCCAAAAGGAACCCCAGACCGAATCCGAATTGTAGTGGTGATATTTCGGAGTGCCGTCCTGGTTTAGCGGAATCTGCCCCACTGAGCCGTCGTTTTTGGGGTAATTGCCATTGACGTCGCTGCAAATCCCACGACCAAGCAGGGCATGATACAGCCCGGTATAAAATTTAATCCGATCCGTCTCCTTTCCGCCCTGGACCTGGATGCGCCCCAGCATTTGTTCCCAAGCCGCCCGCGACTTTTCCCGCGCCTGGTCAAAGGTTACCCCGCTCGCTTCCGCGTCGAGATTCGCCCGCGCATTGGCAATGCTGGTGTAGGAAAGACCCATTTTCACCACGACGCTTTCCGGTCGCGAAAATTCGAAATCCAAATTCAGACCCGCGCCCAATCCTTGAATCGAGCTGGCCTGCGGGAATGTATTAGTGCCGCGAAATGTGCCCCAGTGGTCGGGAGTTTTGTCCAAGCGGGCCACAAAATAGAGTTTTACCGCGGCCCCCGGTTGATAATGCCGCACGTACGCCGGCAGCGTGCTCACGAAGCCCTCCACTTCCCGATCCCCCGCCCGGGCGACGAACGCGTCGCTTACCGGGCCACTTTCGCCCTGTTCATGCCCCACGTCAAAGATCACATGCGCCGCGGTTGTTTCGGGGAAAGTAAAGCGATGATAGGCTACCCGCTCGGTGGCGGTAAGCTCGGCCAGTATATTGTAATCCTTGAGCCGCACGGCATAATAACCCGGGCGGGCTATTTCATCCGGCTTGTCAAACCGCGAGCGATAGCCGCCATCCGGATCCTCCAAGGAACCGGGAACTGTTTGCAGTTTCCCGGTGGTCGCCATCACGGCAATTCCGCCAATTTGAAACTCGCGAAAGCTGACAAAACTTTCGATTGAGGCATGCCGCCCATCGTAGCCTACCGCCTCCCAGCCTTCCTTGGTGCCAAGATGGGCGTCCGTACAGGGCCCCGGTTTGGCCATGCCAAAGGGCATCGCCCCGGGGGTGAAAAAAAACCAGCGCGAATGCGCCGTGCCAATGGCCGGGTCGGCCAGCTCGGCGGGAGTTTTTTCCGCTGCCGCAGCGAATGCAGGACCGCTGCCACTGCCAGCCAACAGGAGCGCCAGAACCAGCCTGCCGCAGAGTTTTGGGGATTTATTAAAGAGTATCTTCATAGAAAAGCCCTCGGGCATTTGGCGCCGATCATCGCATTTCATGGGTTCACGCTGGAAAGGCATTTCCAGCTGGCTACCGGTGCCAGGATGTTTCGATTTCTTCAAGACTCCGTCCCTTGGTCTCGGGCACCAACGCCAGCACAAAGAATAATCCCAGCAGGCTGCACGCGGCATAGATCCAGAAGGTCAGCGCCGGACCAATGTGCGGATTGTCGTTCAGACTCGGAAACGACCGGGCCACGATGTAACAGGAGGTCCAAATCACGAACGTGGCCACCGACATGGCCCGCCCACGCACCCGGGTGGGAAAAATTTCCGAGCTTAAAATCCAGGGAATGGGGCCCAAGGCCATGGCAAATGCGGCAATGAAGGAAACCACGGCCACAATCAGCACCATGCCATGCACCCCGGCATGAAACATCCACCCCACCGCGCCTAGGGCAATCACCTGAGCCGTCAACCCGACGAGCAGCAGCGGCCGGCGGCCGGCCTTATCCACCAACGCCACGGCCACCAGGGTGAACACCAGGTTGACCAGCCCCACCAGCGTCGAAGCCGCGAAGGAATCGCGCATTCCCACGCCGGCGGTGGTAAATATCTTGGTGGAATAATACATGATGGCGTTGATGCCGCTGAACTGCGAAACCGCCATCAAACCGACCGCGATAATCAACGGGCGCCGAAACCGTGGCCCAAGCAGTTCCCACAAGCTACCGGTTTCCTCGTGCAGCACCGCTTTGATGGCCTGAATTTCCTCCGCGGCAAAATGGACGCCCCCCACGTTCTCCAAGATTTTCCGGGCCGGCCCCTCCTGCCCGGCCTGAATGAGCCAGCGCGGGCTCTCCTTCGCAAAAATCAGCGCCCCCACCAACAGAACGGCCGGCGCCACTTCCGCCCCCAGCATCCAGCGCCAGCCCACCCGGGCGTTCCAGGCTTCGTCGCCCAGGCCTTGAATCTGGGCGTTGATGAAGAGGGTCAGAAAAATGCCCATCACAATGCCGAACTGGAACATGGAACCCAGCCGGCCGCGCCAGGCCTTGGGCGCCAATTCGGCGATGTACACCGGACAAATCATAGACGAGGCACCAATGCCCAGGCCACTGATAAACCGCGCCACGAGGAATTCAGTGAACGTGCGGGGCAAGGCCGACATCACCCCGGACAGCGCGTACAAAAAGGCGCAGACAAACAATACCTTGCGCCGCCCGAAACGGTCGCTGAAAAATCCGGCGAGCATCGCGCCAGGAATGCAGCCAAAAATGGCGCTGGCTCCGGCCATGCCTTCCTGATCGGGACTCAGTCCGAAATGCGCCTTGAGAAACTCGTTGGCGCCGTTGATAACAGCGGTGTCGTAGCCGAACAAAAACCCGCCAAAAATGGCCACCAAAGCGACCAGGCACAAGGTGACATTTTTGAGATCGGCCAGCGAATTTTTCGCCGGAATGGAAGCGGAGGGATTATCCATATTTGCGAGCGCGGATTTAAGATTTAAACCCAGGGTTCGTGCTTATTCGAATTCCGCCCGGAGTGTCACCAACCCAAGACTGGGCACGGTGACTTTATTTCTTTCCAGCGGCGCGCCGGCATTTTCATTCGTGCCGCTAACATATACTGCCTTCGGTGTCTTATCCCCCCAGTTCAGCTTGGTGGTGACAGTTTTCCCGGAAGCACCAAACAGCCGCACAATCCACGCCTTGCCGTCGTCGCTGGGCTTGAAGGCGCTGACCAGCACGCCCGTGTCAGAGACGCGGAGCAAAGGAGACTTCGGCGATGTGGTCGGCGCCTGCCGGACCAGCAACGGTTGAGAGAAACCGGTGGCAAAGCGCGATGCTTCCGCCGGGTCAAACTTCCGGTGCGGCCGCAGGATAAACCGGAAAGTAACCGGCCCT
>DATJIU010000166.1:0-23776 GCA_035492855.1 Dongiaceae bacterium
TTTCGTGGTGTGACCATGCGATGGCTAGACCCAAGCTCAGCGACCGGTTGGGCGACGTGGTTCTCAGTGTGCGCAAATAGTGTAGTCAGCCGAGCCTTTTCCGTCCTCTTGAAATGTGATGATGAATTGTTGCTGCCGGCCGGCGGGATCGTACACCCACAGCTCCCGCCATGCTTTGCGGCCGGGCTGTCCGACTGGCTTTTGAATCACGAATGGCACGACCGATTCTGTCCCTCCAATGAGTTTGTGGATCGCGGCTGTAGTGTCACGAACCAACTGCTCGTTCGCCAGCGTCCCTTCCGTTGCGACGCTTGGGCGAATGGAAGACAGGGGCGGCAGGCTATTCGGAGATGAACAAGACGCCAACGCCAGTGCTGTGATTAGAAAAAAAGGTTTAACATTCATGCGCTGAGATTTGTCGAAGTCGCCTAACGCTCTGGCTCAGCGACCGCCGCCGGACCACGGAGCGCGCAGCGCCGAGCCAAGTTTCGGGCCACTGTAACGCGGCGGCGTTGGGAACGCAACCGCCCGGTCGGCTGCAACAATCGCTGACATCACCATTCGCGATAGTGAACATCGTATCCCAGGGCAGCTTAATTGTGGTGGCGTTGGGAACGCCAATCATCCGAATCGTCCGACTGCCCAGCGGGGCGGCGGTTTGCGGTAGCGCTCTGGTTAGGCGTCATGGTCTGGGGTTTCCTGTTTCTGTCGCTCAATTCTTCTGGACTGGACAACTGAAAACGCACCGAACACCAGGAAGCAAACCCCAATGATGATGAGGAAGGTGAAACGGTCTGGGTCAGTGAGTCCCCACAAAACGAAAATAGCGCCGATGACGAGCTTGAAAGTGGACGCGCCTGTTCGGGCGACTCGACCGGCATCGAGAAGCCTCGCGGCTCTCGGTGACATCTTGATGTTCTGATCAATCAACCTGATGACAGCCTTGGCGTTCTCCTCGCACCGGCTGCGGCAAGCCAAGCCCTTGCCGAGGTCAAGGGCACACTCGGGGCATAATCCCTTGCCACACGACTTGCAACTTCCGACTGCGTCCCGGTCTTGATGGTAAAAGCATTTCATAGAAAGGAGCGTGCGAATGGCATCTAACGATCAGCTCAGGCACGCGGGACCAAAGGTCGTGAACCGCGAAGCGGAACTGCCGGCGCTATCGGCTGTTGGCTCCGGCGTCTGGTTAGACCGCCAACAACTCAATCTCTGATGATCTTGGTATCTCATGCTGCTCCATGTCACTAAAAAACACTCCAACTGCTGCGTGAGAAACTTCGACTGCCGACACCATTCTGTCAAACGAAGCACCGTCCGGGCGATGAACTCTGACCGTCACACCAGCTTGGAACGGCGCTGACGATACCTGCGCCGGGTCGAGGATCACAAATAATCCGCGACCGAGCCGTGCCATTAGATCAGGCGAACTCCGAAGCGTCATTTCGTTGAATCGTATGGTGTCAATCACTTGAAGCATGAGGTGGATTGGATTCGCTATAACATATTGTGGTTGTGGTATTTCCTAACGACAAGCCCCGCGGGAACTGTGACATGAAACCACCCATAGTTTCTCGATGTAACTAGAGCGCCGCTTCGCGTTGGCGCCACCGACGGGTTAGCCTGCGCGCTCACCACCGAATTCCTCGAATGGTAACTTAACCGGCGATAAAAGCCAGGAAACGCCGTCATCCTCCTGTTTTACGTGCCACAGCAGAAGACCGGTCGGAGGAATTTTAAAGTCGAGCGGAAAGATGAATGCTGGCAACCACAACAGGCCAATCTCTCCATCGCCATGCCAGCCAGCGCTCTTGAAACGTTCGCGTGCAACCGTGAGGTAACGCTCAAGCTGCTCCTCTGGAAGTGGCAAAAACTCCCCGGGTGATCTGATGAAATGCAGGTTGTCGATCCACTCGTAGCCATAAACATGGAACGCACGTAAATCATTCGCTGGATAGTCAATCGCTCCATACTTGGGTATCGTGTATGCCATGCTTGTGATGTGGGTTAACGACTAAAACTCAGCCTCGCGGGAACTGCAATATAAAACCGTCCGCGGCTTCCCGATGAACCGAGAGCGCCGTTCCGAGGTGGCGGCAGCGATGGGTTAGGCAACATGCTTCGATCTCCGCTTGATGAAATCACCAAACATGATAACGCATGCCTGCACGACCCATCCACATAAGATACACGGCAAAGCGTAATACAAGCAAAGCCCCCATAAGAATTCAAACCCCTCTTGGGGTCGGACTAGAACGACACAAATGAGGATCATGGCCAGCAGTTGCCAAACTCCCATCAAACAAAGAATCAAGAACAGTGTCAGTGACGAGATAAACCAGAGCCGATAACTTGTCTTGAACTTCTTGAGCGTCATAAATCAGGGATGCTCTTTCTTGCCGAACGACTAAAACTCAACGTCGCCCCGCGTTTGCAGCCGCGCCCGTGTCAGGCCACGATACGTTGATAACCCTCACTTCTCTCCGCCGGCCAAAGTGTGGACATCGCGGGACAGCAGCCAGCGGCCATCGCGCTGCTTGCGATAGACCGTCATACGATGCCCGGCGAGCCGGGCGGTCTCGCCGCCGGCACGTGGGGTCACGGACAGGGCGTCCCGGCTCCGCGTATAGGCCACCTCGCCGATGACCACCACCTCTTCCAGCTCGCTGGTGCAACAAATCTGCATCTGTTGGTGGGCGGCCATCAAGTGGGACCACAATCCCTCCATGCCGGTCGGCGCCTGGCCGGGGGTGAGAAAAACGACATCCTCCGTGACCAGGGGGAGCAGTCGCGCCAGGTCCCCGGCATTGACGGCATCAATCCAGTTGGAATGCGCCCGGCGGATTTCTGATTCGTCTGATGTCATGGCGGGTCGTGTGGCCTAATTATTAATGTCTAACCGTCGGTTCGCCTATCAAATTATATTAGGCCACCCGAGCCGAGGAATAGACGCGAAGGGCGCGAATGGCGCGAATTGTCTCGAATTCAACCGATGGGCGGGAAGCTCACTTTCCCTTTGCGTCCGCAGCGTCCTTGGCGTGAGGTTTTTTCCCGCCTGGGTTTTCTGGGTTGCGAGGTGGTTACCCTGCATTTTGTTTTAACATTGATCGCGCACGAAATCGGTGCAACTGACTGCAACGGCAATAAAAGAAGTGGGTTTTTGGCCGGGAAAAATAGGGTTAATGGTTAAACCACATGCCTTTTTGGACTGTGATAGAATGCTCTCTGGTATGCGAAAAAGCGCAACCAGAGCCGGCCTCTCCGGGCCGAGAGGGGAACGAATGCAGAAGGTTGAATGTAGAGTGAAGAATTGCCGGGCAACGGCGCAGGATTCCGCAATGGGCTGCTCCGACCCGATCAAACTGGATCAAACCACTTTTGCGTCAGGCGACCAGGCCGGTATCCCGAAAACCGGTGGGGCGAGCGTCCTCGCGAGCCGGCGGGGCCAGACCCAAGGATTCCATTCTCCCTGCGGACTCCCAGCTTTTGGCGATGCCACGCTGCGGCGGGCAGCGGACTGCCCGCCCTGCCCGATTTCCGCAAAATGCGACCAGATCAAACCGGATCAAACCACTTTTGTGTTCGAGTTCTGCCCGGCTTTCGCATTTCAGCTTTCGGCCTTGTGCCTGGCTGCTCCCGGTGGCTGTCTGCAAGGCCAAATTACCAAACGAACCCAAATCTTTTGGAGCAAAAAGCAGGCGGATTTGACCATGGCAAAACGGCTTACATCAATTTGTGACGCCAAATCAAATTGGGTTCGTTTGGGTTCGTTTGGCGGTTCGCCGGAGTTCGCTCGGGCGCGGCAACGGGAAACGGAAGGCGAGGTCGCGTTACCGCCGTGCCGGCTCCACGGGCAACCCCCCGCAGCCGAGCCGTCCGCGCTCCAGACACTGGTGGCGGCGGTGCCGCTTTGGAGGCTGCTTTTGGGTTGTCAACAATCCGGGAACTTGGAACTCTCCACTTTCGGACCGAACCAAAGTGGCGTGACGTATTGAACTTAATTGTTGTGGGTGAATTTCCGGCCTTACCGATGAAACCTCTCTTTTTAACCCTGATGCTGGCGGTGCTGGGGGCCGGTTGTGCGAGTCAAAATTATACCGCCGCTTCGGTCTCCCGCACGGCGCCGTTGCGGCGGGATGCCGCGGTGTTGGTGGCCATGGCAGATGACGGCCAGTTTGGTGATGACTCGTATATCGGGTCGGGCCGGGCGGCGGCGCAGGTGGTGAGCGCGGCTTTCAGCCGGCAGTTGACGCGGGTGGAGCTGACGCCGGATACCGGCAGCCTGGCCCAGCATCTGGTCCGGGCGCGGGGCGGGCGGTTTGATTATCTGGTCATTCCCCGGGTGTTGCATCCGGAGGACCGCGGCACTGAATGGTCGGGGCAGCCGGACCAGATCAAGATTGAGATCCGGACGGTGGCTGTTTCCACGGGGGACACGGTGGCCGAGGGGGTGGTTTCCGGCAAAGGCAAGTGGTTCACGATGGGCAGCGATGCGCCGGAGGATTTGCTGAAGGTGCCGGTGAATGCCTATGTGAAGTGGCTGTTTTCCCCGGAGGACACGCCAGTGCCGGTGCTGAAGTAACGTCAGCGCAACACGGAGGCGGCGGTTTCCAACCGGAGGAGGCCGACGTTGTCGGACCGGAGGCGGAAGGCTTCCGCGTGGCCGTCGGCAAAGCTGATGGGGTAGGCGGTCTGATGCCGCCGGGAGGGCTGGTCTTGCCAGCCTTGGGCAGGGTCCAGGTACACCACGAACATGCCGTCGTTGAGGGTGCTCTCGTCCTCGTCAATGAACACATACAGCCGCGACGGTTGGGAGATGTCGCCATCGCGCTTGAAAAGGCGGTGATCGGGGTCGGTGGCGTTGGCGCTGTTGGCGAAGGGCTGCCCGTTCATCCAGTTGTTCATGGAATAGCTGCGCAGAAAGGGCACGCCATCCACGGTGCGTTTGTCGGCGGGACAATGATAAACGCCGGTGGCGGTGATGTTGGGGTAAAGTGCGCCGCGTTCGATGGCGTGGCGGTTGGTGGCATCGAGCACGCCGGGGTCCACGACGCCCCAGCCGGCGACGTTCTCGGGCAGGGAAACGCCGAGCACCCAGGCATCGAGCCGGGGCGTGCCCGGGGTGTCGAACGGCACGCAGGAAGCGATGCGGCCGTTGTTGTCGCTGTTGTACATGGTCCACGCCGTGATCAACTGCTTGAGGTTGTTCTGGCAGGAGATGGCCTGGGCCTTGCCCTTGGCCTTGGAGAGCGCCGGCAAGAGCAGGCCCGCCAGGATGGCAATGATGGCAATGACCACCAGCAGTTCGATGAGGGTAAATCCCTGGCGCAGGCGCATAGTCGTTTTAACACTGTTAAGGAGTTTTGCGGGTTTCGCAAAATTCCGGTCCTGTTTTTCTCAGACGGCGACCGGGTCGGGGATATTCGGCAGAAGTTGCTGGTGGGGCGGTGCAACGGAGAATTGCCTCGCCATTTTCTCAACTTTTTTTATCTTGGGTGGTCAAAGAGACCGATGGATGCAATATTGCAAATTGACGGTCTGCGGGTTGAGTACGGCGGGCCCCGGCCCAAGGTGGCGGTGGCCGGACTGAATCTCAGCGTGCGGGCGGGGGAGGTATTCGGTTTTCTGGGCCCAAATGGCGCGGGCAAAACCACCACCATGAACGTGCTGCTGGGGTTTGTGAACGCCACCGGCGGTTCGGCCCGGCTCTTTGGGGTGGATGTGCGCCAGCCCATCGCCCGCCAGCGCATCGGGTATCTGCCCGAGCTCACTTATTACTACAAGTTTCTCACGGCGGAGGAGCTGTTGTACTTCTACGCGCGCATCTTCAAAATTCCCCGGAGTGAGAGGCAATCGCGCATTGACGCGGTGCTCAAGCTGGTGGAACTGGATCACGCCCGCAATCGCCAGATCAAGACGTATTCCAAAGGCATGCAGCAGCGCGTGGGCCTAGCCCAGGCGCTGATCAACAATCCGGATTTGCTCATCCTTGATGAGCCGACCAGCGGACTGGACCCCATCGGCCGCATGAAGGTGCGGGAAATCATCCTGCGTCTGAAACACGAGGGCAAGACGGTGTTTTTCTCGTCGCACGAACTGGGCGAGGTGGAGACGGTCTGTGACCGCGTGGCCATCCTGCACAATGGCGAACTCAAGGCCGAAGGGCGGGTGGACGACCTGACCCGCGAACATCAGGCCAGCCTGGAGCAGGTGTTTCTCAAAATTATCGGCTATCAGCCGGCCCCGGCAGCATGAACAACATTTTTGCCATCGGCAGCATCACCATCAAGGAGCTTTACCGGCGCAAGGATTTCTATGTGCTGTTCGTGCTCAGCGCCTTGATCACACTGATGGCGGGTTCGGCCCATTTTTTCCACGACGACAAGATTGTCCGGTACCTCAAGGAGCTCTGCCTGCTGCTGATCTGGATTGCCGCGCTGGTCATTGCCATCACCACGGCGGCCCGGCAGCTTCCCGCCGAGCGGGAGCAGCGCACCATTTTTCCGCTGCTGGCCAAGCCGGTTTCGCGGGCGCAGGTGTTGCTGGGCAAATTTCTGGGCTGCTGGCTGGCGGTCGGCCTGGCGCTGGTGATGTTTTACGCCTTCCTCGGGGTGGTGAGCGCCTCGCGGGAACATGCCTGGCCGCTGGAGTATTATATCCAGGCACTCTGGTTGCAGTGGATGATGCTGGCCGTGGTGATTGCCCTGGCGCTGCTGGGGTCCATTGTGTTCGCTGCGCCGTCTTCCAACGGCACCATCTGCCTGGTGACAGTGGTGGGCATTCTTCTGCTGGGCGGCCATCTGCACGAAGTGGCGTTGGAACGACCGGAGCCGATGCAGTCCTTTCTTTCCACGCTGTATTTCCTGATTCCGCACCTGGAGTGGTTTGACGTGCGGGACCTCGTGGTGCATGAGAGCGGCCTGGTGGCGTGGTGGGCGGTGGGGGCGGCCTCGGTCTATGCGATGGTCTATGCGGGATTTCTGTTGTTCGCGGCGTGGGTGTTGTTCCGTCGCAAGGCCCTGAACTGACATGCCGGCGCCCGGATACATCCTGGTCCTGTTGCTGACGGTGATCTTCACCCTGGCCACATGGTTGCAACCGCTCGCGGTGGCCTGGACGAAAGGGCGGGCGCAATCGAACAACCTGCTGGCGGTCACGCTGGGCGACGCGCGCCGGTTGTTTGCGAATCATTTCTTTATCAAGGCGGACGTTTATTTTCACAGCGGTTATTATCCTTCCATTTTTGACCAGGGCCGCACCAACCAACTGCACATTGCCGAGCAGGCCGGGCAGGGGCCGGGCGCGCATCAGGGCAAAACGCCCGAGGAGGAGGAGAAGGAGGAGGATTTCCTGGGGCCGCCCCGCGACTGGATTGACAAATTTGGCCGGAACTTCTACCTGACCGAACACACGCATTTGAGCGGCGGCCACGAGGATGAAATGCTGCCGTGGTTGAAAATCGCCGCGGAACTGGACCCGCAGAAAGTGGAGGTGTACACCGTGGCCTCCTACTGGTTGCGCGGCAAATTGAACCGGCCCGACGCCGCCCGGGATTTCCTGCGCGAGGGCCTGCGGGCCAATCCCAACAGTTATGAAATCCTGTTGGAACTCGGCCGGGTGTACGCGGAGAATTATCACGACCCGGACCGCGCCCGCAACCTATGGCAACTGGCCGAGCGCAAACTCAAGGCCCACGAGCGGGCGACCGGGGAGGTGGATATCATCAATGAGCGGCAGATTTTGCTGTACCGGGCCCAACTGGAGGAAGCGCAGGGAAATTATCAGGCGGCGGCGGATGCCATTGAGCGTTTGTGCCTGGTCCTGCCGGGCACCCACGCGGTCGAACGGGAGGAATTGGAAAAGCGCCGCGCCGAGTTGTTGCAAAAGGCCAACTCTTCGCCCGCCACCCCGGCAAAACCCTGACGTCCCCGGCAGACTCCCTTTTTCGGACGGTTTGCGCTTTGTTTTTTACCCTGCTACCGGTTAAATGGCACAGATGAAGCGCCGTATTGCCCAGGTCAAGCGGGCCACCAAAGAAACCCAGATTGTCCTCAAGTTGAATTTGGATGGCACGGGAAAGTCCAATGTCCGGACGGGGATCCCGTTCTTTGACCACATGTTGACCCTGTTCGCCAAGCACGCCGTCATGGACTTGCAACTCACCTGCCGGGGTGACTTGGAAGTGGATGCCCACCACACGGTGGAGGATTGCGGCATTGCCTTGGGGCAGGCCTTTGCCCAGGCCTTGGGCGACAAACGGGGCATCCGCCGCTACGGTGCCGGTTTTGACCCGCGTAATCCCTTCACCGGGGAAAGCTACGTGCCCATGGACGAATGTCTGGCGCGGTGCGTCATTGATTTCAGCGGCCGGTCCTATCTGGTCTGGCGCGGACTGAATCCTTTGGGCATGAAGAAGATATTGCCGGCGGAGAAAAAGCAGGATGCCTCCAGCGCCTTCCGTTTTGGTCTGGCGCGGGAGTTTTTTCAAGGCTTCGCCAACGAGGCCCGGTGCAACCTGCATCTCGAATTGCTTTACGGCGATGAACCGCACCACATTGTGGAGGCCTTGTTCAAGGCATTTGCCAAGGCGGCAGACTTTGCCTGTCAACATGATCCGCGGATTGCCGGCCGCATTCCCAGCACCAAGGGCCGGCTGTAAACTTATCGAATAACCCCCCAACCCCCCACGTCCAACCGATGGCTGAAAAAAACCATTCCACTGCCGCCGATTTGAAATTGGTGGAATGGGCTCAAGGCGGCGACATGGACGCCTTTGAGGAATTGGTGGCGCGGCACCGGGACAAGATTTATGCCCGCGCTTACAGCATGATGCGTAGCGAAGATGTGGCGTTGGATCTTTCCCAGGAGGCTTGGGTGCGGGCGTGGCAGCGGTTGCAGCAGTTTCAGGGTGATTCCAGTTTCAGCACCTGGCTGACGCGGATCACCATCAACCTCTGTCTGGACCAGTTGCGGAAGCAAAAGCGCCAGAAGGCCGAGTCCATTGAGGAAATGGACGAGGAATCGGGCGGGGTGGAGCGGCAGATGCCGGCCGTGACCATCAACCCCACGGAGCGGCTGGAACGCGGGGAACTGCGGCAGCGGATTGACACGGCGCTGGGGCAGTTGTCGCACGAGCATCGCACCGTGCTGGTGCTGCATGAGTTTGAAGAAATGGAATACAAGGAAATTGCCAAAACCATGGAGTGCTCCATTGGCACGGTGATGTCGCGGCTGTTCTATGCCCGCCGGAAAATGGCGGCCCTGCTGGCCGGGTTGAAAAATGAAGATTGATTTTGCGGTATGAACGAAGAACTCCAGCTCAAATTGCAGGCCTACCTCGACGGCGAACTGCCCGAGGCGGAGGCGCGCGAAGTGGCCGCGTGGCTCGCCCAGGACTCCGGGGCCGTGGGGTTGATGACCGAACTCAAGAACACCCGGGCCGCCCTGGCGTTGCACGAGCGCGGAGTCAATGTGCCGGAGTCCCGCGAGTTTTACTGGTCCAAGATCCGCCGCGAGATTGAGCGCAGCGATGCCGCCGCCCACCGGCCGGCGCCCGCCCCGGTATCCCCCTTCAAATGGCTGCGCCGGGCTTTGGCTCCCGGCATGGGGCTCGCCTTGGTGGTGGCCACCCTGTTCCTGATTACCCGGCCCGGAACGACGGCTCCCGGCCTGGGCCTGACCGTGGCCACGGCGGATGCCGGCACGTTTACCTATCGCAATTTTGAATCCGGCGCCACGTTGGTGTGGCTGCCGTATCCTGCTGAAAACAGGTTGGCGGGAGGCGGTTCGGGTGGTAACCTCCAGCAGCAATGAAGCTCTCTGCCCTTTTGGCCATTTTGATTTTGGCGGTCGCCGGCACTGCCGTCCGGGCCGCCGAACTGAAGCTTGAAGCGCAATTGGTCTGGGCTTCCAACCAGTCCACCTCGCCCAATCCCAAGCACAAGCCGGTAGAGCCCGAAATCAAAAAGAAGCTGGAAAGCCTGCCGCTCAAATGGTCCTACTTTTACGAGGTGAAACGCCAGGAATTCTCCGTTTCCGATGCCAGCGAAACCAAGGTGGAATTGAGTGGCAAATGCCAGTTGGAGGTGCGGGACCTCGGAGATAACAAAGTGGAAATTTCCCTGTGTGGCGATGGCAAGGTGGTGTGGAAAGGCGCCCAGGCCCTGCCCAAAAAGGAAATCCTGGTTCTGGGCGGCAAAGCCCCCGGAGATACCGGCTGGCTGGTGACCATCAAGCGCATTGAATAACCTGCGCTGCCTTCGGCAGGCGCAAGTCCGTCAGTTTCTGCCGCGTTTATGGCGTCCTTTCGTTTGGGAAAGGACTTGGCGCTTCCCCCTTTCTCTGATGGCTTCAGTTTCTTTCCGCAAATATCGCTCCGGTGCAAATCGGTATGTCTTTCCGCCCGGCTTCGTGTTAAATCAAAAGCGGTACCGGGGAGGCGGCGCATCTCTGCAATGGTTTTAACGGAAACATGAGCAAAATTGTCGGCATAGATTTGGGCACCACCAACTCGCTGGTGGCCACGGTGGATTCGGGCATTCCGCTTGTACTCGCCGATGCCTCCGGTCAGCGTTTGGTGCCTTCCGTGGTGCATTTTCCCGGTGCGGATGCTCCCCCGGTGGTGGGGCATGCGGCCAACCGGGTGCGCCTCATCAAACCCGCCGAGACCATCTATTCGGTCAAACGTTTCATCGGCCGGCGCGGCGCGGACATTCCTGCCGAGGAAATGCTCGTGACCTATCCGGTGCGAGGCGACAGCGCGGGGCCGGTGCGGATTCCCCTGCATGGCCGCGAACTGCTGCCTGAGGAAGTTTCCGCCGTGGTGCTCCGGCAGCTGAAAGAAAACGCCGAGGCGGTGTTGGGCGAGCCGGTCACCCGCGCCGTCATCACTGTCCCGGCGTATTTCAATGATGCCCAGCGCAACGCCACCAAGCGAGCCGGCGAACTCGCCGGGTTCACCGTGGAACGTATTCTGAACGAGCCCACCGCTGCCGCGCTGGCCTACGGTCTGGACAAGCTGCACGAAAAGGCCCGGGTGGCCGTATATGACCTGGGTGGCGGCACGTTCGACCTTTCAATTCTGGAATTACACGATGGCGTGTTTCAAGTACTGGCTACCAATGGCAACACCCGGCTGGGTGGTGATGACCTGGACCGGCGGCTCGTGGATTTTCTCCTCGAAAAAATCACCGCCGCCGCGGCAAATAACATAGGGCCGGCGTGCCGCCCGCCCTCCCTTGACGACCAGGTGATGCTTTCGCGCATTCGCGAAGCCGCCGAATCAGCCAAGATAAAGCTTTCCACTGAGGCCGAAGTGGAAATCGCCCTGCCGTTCCTCACTCCGGATTTCAGTTTCAATTACCGGCTTACCCGCGGCGAACTCGAAATATTGACCCGCGACATTGTCTTGCGCACGCGCGCTCACTGCCTCCGGGCGCTGGCGGATGCCAGGTTGGAAGCAAAAGATCTGGATCAGGTCATTCTGGTGGGCGGGCAGACGCGGATGCCGCTGGTGCGCCAGTTGGTGGGGGAATGGTTTGGTTGCGCCGAGTTTGCCGAGACGCGGGGAGGCATCCGGTTGGGCACGGAATATCACGAGGCCGGCGGACCGCAATTGAACACCTCGCAAAACCCCGATGAGGCTGTCGCTTTGGGCGCGGCCATCCAGGCGGCAATTCTGTCCGGTGAATTTCAGCATCTGCTGCTGCTGGATGTTACCCCGCTGTCGCTGGGACTGGAAACTTTTGGCGGCCTGTTCAACGTCATCATCCCGCGCAATTCCACGATCCCCGTGAAAGCCGGGGAAATGTTCACCACCGCGATGGACCAGCAACGCAGCATGCTCATCCATGTGTTGCAAGGCGAACGCGAGCGTGCCAAGGACAATTGGAGTCTGGGGCGGTTCACGCTGGAATTTGAGGCCGCCCCGCGCGGGGTGCCCCGTGTGGGCGTGCAGTTTGAGATTGATGCCAACGGCATTCTGCACGTGCTCGCGCGCGACACCCGCACCGGCCGGGAGAAAATAGTGGAGATGAAATCCGCCGTGGACGTGGATGATGCGGCGGTGCAGCAAATGGTGGAGGAATCGGTGGCCCATGCCTTCGATGATCTGGCGGCGCGCCGCTGGATTGAGGCCAAACTCAAGGCCAATGAAACCCTGGCCGCCACCCGCAGCGCCCTGGCCGGCTGTCCTGATCTTGAGCCGGATTACCGCCATCAGGTGGAAGCCGCCGCCGCCGCCGTGGAACAGGCGCTGACCACCGAAACGGCTGCGGGTTCAGGGGATTTGAAGCCGCTCCAGGCCGCCGTGGCGGGCTTGGATGAAGTCACCAAGCCCCTGGCCGAACTGCTTATGGACCAGGCCATGGAAGCCCTGCTCCGCAAGCGTGGCATGCTTCAGTAAAGCCTCTTTTTCACCCCCTTGACCGCGGGCCGGATTTGCCTGATGATAAGGCAGCTGTTTGGGGGCGTACTGGTTTCGACCTGAGAGATACGCCAGAGGCGGCATGCCGAGGATGGTTCGTTGGCCTCGTAAATCATCGGACCAAAAAATAACTGCTAATACTGAATTAGCTCTCGCGGCCTAAGTGCTGCGACGTTCGCCGGGGGATACCTGCTACCTTGGATGAACGCCATTGCAGGCATGGCTGACGGCGGCGCCCGCGCGCCGGCGGCCGAGAAAATTCCATGCGGACTAGGCAGTGCGTCTCGTGTCCGGTCGGTATCGCACCGCAGAAAACTCTCATCGGACTAAGCATGTAGTCGCGGCTGGTTTGCCTGTCAGGGACGGGGGTTCAACTCCCCCCGCCTCCACCAGATTTTTCACCGGACCTTATTTCTTAACCTTGCCGGCGAGGGCAGTTTCCAGCGTTTTGGTTAGATTCTCCCCCAGGGCACCGTCTTCGGTGGCGATGATTTTGCCGGTGTCGCCGTCCACCAGCACGGGGCAGGGGATGGCGCGCACGCCGTACTGCTTGGCCACGGCGCTTTTGCCGGAGGCGTCATAAATTTGCGGCCAGGTCATCTGATGTTCGGATACAAACTTGGCCAAGGTCTCCCCGCTGTTGGCGCGGTCCAGGCTCACGCTCACGATTTCAAAGCCTTGGTCGTGATACTTGGCATAGGTGGCGGCCACGTTGGGGATTTCCGCGCGGCATGGCGGACACCACGTGGCCCAGAAATCCAGCAATACCACCTTGCCCTTGTAGTCCCCAGGGAAATTGATGGCTTTGCCGTCCACCGCTTTGACTTGGAACGTGGGGGCCGCTTGTCCCACTTTCACAGCGGAACGTCCTTCATCAGCCCCGCCGGCTACTGCCTTGTAACCTACTATGGCCACAGCCGCCAGAACGCAGGCCGCGGTTAACAGATTTCCCAAGTTTGATTTTTTCATAACCTGACAGTAACCCTCAGGCAACGGGACGCAACCCCAAAAAAACGATTTTCCTGGCAGATGTTATGACCGCTCCGGTTGGGCGTAAAAATTCAGTCCAGCCTTGCGCAGGCGTTCAATCAGCCGCCGGTTCACCGGGTCGCCGTACCAGCGCACCAGGCTTCGGGCCGCATCCGGGCCAACGCCCGGGGTGGCGGCGAGCTTGGGTTCGCCGGCGGAAAACACCGCATCCAGCCGGAAAAACTGGCGCGCCAATGCCTGGGCTACGGCGGCATCCACGTGCGGAATTTCCAGGCCGTGCAGCAGATGCTCCAACGGGCGGGCTTTGCTCGTCGCAATGGCGGTGACGAGCAATTCGGCGGTGGCAGGATTCCGTCCCGGCAAGGCGGCCACTTCCGCTGCCTGTAGGGTGTATAATTCACCCACATCCCGGATAAGACCGCTGCTGACCAGTTGTTCCGCCAGGGCCGCATCCAGGCCGGGAACATTCATCACCTCCGGGGTGGCCCAATGCACCAGCCAGCGCCGTACCCGGGCGGGGCAATCGGGATTGGGGCAGTACGTGGCGGCGCTGTTTGGTGATGGAAACAGCTTCGAGCCACAGTCAGCGCAGACTTGGTCAGTGGGAGTGGCGGCAAAGAGTTTGGCCAGAAATTTAAGCATGCTATCGAAGCTGATTCATTTTTTGCGCGAGGCTATGTTCCAATTAATGGAACTCGCGGGTGAGCCGCCCGCGCTTCGCAGCTACTCGTTGTCACACATCTTCAAAAACGCCGCCTCATCCAAAATCCGGACGCCGAGTTGCTGGGCCTTGTCCAGCTTGGAGCCGGCTTCCGCGCCGGCCAGTACGAAGTCGGTTTTTTTGCTCACGCTGCCACTGACCTTGCCCCCGGCGGCCTCAATTTTGGCCGTCGCCTCCTCGCGTGTGAGTGAAGGCAGCGTGCCGGTGAGTACAAATGTTTTCCCGGCAAATCCGCCAGGCGCGGCGCCGATAGTTTTGACCGCTTCGCTGGCGGGTTGAATGTGCAGTTCGCGAATGCGGGCCAGCACTTTTTTCCCGGCCGGAGAATCAAAATAATCCAGGACACTCGCGGCGGCCACCGGTCCCACTTCGGCCAGCCGGGCTTTCAAACCGCCGGTGGCCAGGCGGGTTTCGAGGGCGGTAATTTCGTCCTTCAGTTCGGCCTCCCGTTTTTCGCGCGCGGCTTTTTCCGCCTCGTTCTTTGGCGGATTTTTACGCGAGCGCGGGCTGATCTCGCTGCGCTCGGCTTCTTTGGCGCCGAGGTCGCGGATGTCGCGCAACACCTCAGAATGCGCCAGGGCCTCCAAAGTTTCGTGGGTGGCGGCGAGCTGTTTGGCGGTGGCCTCGCCCACGTCGGAAATGGCCAGCGCATGAATCCAACGATGCAGCGGGGCGGTTTTGGCGCGTTGCAGGGCGTCGCGCACCTTGGTGGCATTCTTCTCGCCGAACACGCGCGGCTCTTCGTCCGTGCCCAGATTCAATTTGGCCAGCGGCTCCAGTGGCAGGTCAAACAAGTCCAGCGGCTCGCGCACCAGGCCGCGTTCCACGAGCTTCTCGGCCACGATGCCGCCGAGCGATTCAATGTCCAGCGCCTTGCGTTGGGCGAAATATTCCACGCGGCGCATGAGTTGCGCCGGACAGCCGGCCACGTTCTGACACCGCCAGGCGACTTCCTCGGCATCGCCCGCGGACATTTTTTCCTTGGCAATCGGGCCGCCGCAAACGGGGCATTTACCGCCCACGTGCGCATAGAGGTCGAACTCCGCGGCGCCCGGCGGACGCTTGGTTTTGAGCACTTCAAACACTTCCGGAATGACCATGCCGGCTTTGCGGATGACCACGGTGTCACCGATGCGAATGTCTTTGCGGCGAATTTCGTCCTCGTTGTGCAGCGTGGCGCGCGCAATGGTGGAGCCCTGCACAAACACGGGCTCCAATTCGGCTACCGGGGTAAGTACGCCGGTGCGGCCCACCTGCACAGTGATGGCTTTCAGCACGGTTTCCGCGGGAGTAATCCACGGCACGGGTTTATGGACGATGGCATAGCCCGGAGCGCGGCTGCGACCGGGAATTTTGCGCCAGTCAGCCAGCGTATTTACCTTGAGCACAATGCCGTCAATTTCGTAGGGCAGTTGCCGGCGCAGGTCTTTGTTTTCGTCGTAATGCGCCACAATTTCGTCGGCATATACCTTGAGCGCGGCTTCCATACCGTCGCACACCCACCATAAATTTTGTGTGGGCAACCCAAACCTGGCCAGGGTCTCGAGCATTTCAGCATGGGTCTTGAACTCGATGCCGTCCACCGCGCCGATGGCATAAAACACGGCGCGAATGGGGCGTTGGGCCACCAGTTTGGGATCAAGCTGCTTGAGGGCGCCGGCGGTGGCGTTGCGGGCGTTGGGAAAGGGTTTTTCTCCGGCGGCGGCGAGCTTTTGGTTCAGCGCCTCAAACTCTGCCACGGCCATGTAGGCCTCCCCGCGCACTTCCAGCAAGGCGGGAGGATTCTTGCAATTTAACTCCAGCGGGATGGAGCGTACGGTCTTGAGGTTGGTGGTGATGTCGTCGCCGGCGGTGCCGTCGCCTCGGGTCACGCCCAGCGCCAGCTTGCCGTGCCGATAGTGCACGCTGATGGATACACCATCCACTTTGGGTTCGATGATGTATTGCACCTGGTCCCGGCCCAGTTGCTTGCGGATGGTGGCATCAAAGGCACGAAATTCGGCGAGCGTGTTCCGGTCCTGTTCGCGGTTGCGCTGCTCGCGATCGGGTACTTCATCGCGGGTGGGATGATCGCTGGCATCAATTTTGTCGAGCGAGAGCATCGGCATCAGGTGCGGAACCCGCGCGAATTTGTCACTCGGGGTGCCGCCGACACGCTGGGTGGGGGATTCCGGGGTGATCAGCTTGGGAAACTGACTTTCCAGTTGCTGCAACTCGGCATAAAGCTGGTCGTACTCGTGGTCGGTGATGAGCTGGCGGCCGGCCACGTAATAGGCATGGTCGTGTCGGCGGATTTCGGCGGCAAGACGGGCATGGCGTTCCGAGGCGTCGGCAAAAGTCATGCGTGCTTTTTACCGGGATGCCCGGCGCAATGCAGGCTTTTTCTCTGCGGGAAACCGGGGTGGAAACGGTGCTGGCCGCTGGCCCGGAGCTGCCACGGAATTGTCACGCATCCGCCTGATTTCCGGGCTTGCGCTCGGGTTTTCGCTGATTATATTGCGCAACTCTAAATGAAACAAATGCTGAATATCAAACGGGCCGCGCTGTTGACGGTGGCGGCGATAAGTGCATCGAGCGTGGTTTCGCTCCAGGCGGCCGACGAACCGGTCAAGTCGCCCTGGGCGACTTCCGCCTCGCTGGGGTTGACCCTGACCAAGGGCAACAGCGATACCGTGCTGGTGGTGGCGGATATCAAGACCTCCCGGAAAGGGCCCGTGTATGAATTGAGCCTGGGGGCCGACGGCACCTACGGCGAAAACAGCAGCGTCAAAAACAACGAGGCGATCCACGGCTACACCCAGTATAACCGCCTGTTTTCCGAACGGTTCTACGGATATGCCCGCGTGGATGCGCTGCACGATGGTATTGCGGACATCAACTACCGCGTTACGCTCAGCCCGGGTGCGGGTTATTATTTCATCAAAGGCCCCAAGACCTCGCTCAGTGGGGAAGCCGGTCCGGGTGTGGTGATGGAGGCCAAAGGCGGGCATGCCGAAACCTATGTCACGCTGCGGGTGGCCGAGAAATTTGAGCACAAATTCAGCGAAAAGGTGCGGGTCTGGCAGGGTGTCGAGTTTCTGCCTTCCCTGCAGGATGCGGCCAATTACGTCATCAATGCCGAGGTGGGTTTGGAGTCGCCGTTGACGCAAAAGGCCAGCCTGCGCGTGTATTTGCAGGATTCGTACGTCAACAAGCCGGCCGATGGCCGCGATACCAACGACCTCAAGCTGGTTTCGGCACTGGCCTGGACTTTCTGATCACCTGATTATCGCAATCCCTTAAACGCGCTGGACAAGGCGTCCGGCGCGTTTCACATTTAACCCATGGCTAAAACTCCTTCCACGATGTTGCCGCTGGGAACGCCGGCGCCCAGCTTCAGTTTGCCGGACACCACCGGCAAAACCGTTACCCTTGGCGATTTTGCCGGCAAACCGGCATTGCTGGTGATGTTCATCTGCAACCACTGCCCGTTTGTGAAACATATCCGGGCGGAACTGGCGCAACTGGGCCGCGACTATCTGCCGCGCCAGGTGGCCATGGTAGCCATCAATGCCAATGACGCGGCGACGTATCCGGACGACAGCCCGGAGAAAATGGTGGGAGAGGCGCAGGCGGCGGGTTACTCGTTTCCTTACTTGTTTGATGCCACCCAGGCTGTGGCCAAGGCTTACCGGGCCGCCTGCACTCCGGACTTCTTCCTGTTTGACCGCGACCGCCGGCTGGTCTACCGCGGCCAGTTGGATGCCAGCCGTCCGGGCAATGGCCTGCCGGTCACCGGCAAGGATATGCGCGCCGCGTTGGATGCCGTCCTGGCCGGGCAGGCGCCGGCTGCGGAACAGACCCCCAGCATTGGCTGCAACATCAAGTGGAAACCGGGCAACGAGCCGGAATACTATTAAACCTCCGCAAAAGAATCCGGCTGACAAAACCTGTCGCCATTAGCATGCTATCCGGTAATGAAGCAATGGATCAGTGAATATCTTCGTGCCCAAAGGGCGGCGCACGACTCGATTTCCGTGGATGGCGTGGCGCAACTGCTGGAGCTCCTGCAGGAGGCGCTGCGGAACCACCGGCACATCTACGTGTTTGGCAATGGCGGCAGCGCCATGAACTCCTCCCACTTTGCCACCGACCTGGGCAAGGGCGCTTCCGACAAGGTGGGCCGCCGGTTTCGCGTGCTGGCGTTGAATGACAACGTGAGCTGGATGACCGCCCTGGCCAATGACTACAGCTACGAGGAAATCTTTGTGGGGCAGTTGCAAAATTACGGCCAGCCCGGGGACCTTGCCCTGGGCATCAGCGTCAGCGGCAACTCGCCCAACTGCGTCAAGGCGTTGCAATGGGCCCGGGACCATGGCTTGAAAACCGTTGCCCTCGTAGGCGCCAAACGCGGGCGCATGGCTGAGATAGCCGAGCATGTCCTGACTATCAACGACACGCATTACGGCCGGGTGGAAGACGCCCAGATGGGCATTTGCCATCTGCTGTGCTATGCTTTCATGGAAAATCCGGAATGGGGCCGGGTATAATCAGTGTCGGCTGCGGTCACGAGGGGGTTTTGTACGCTGAAGACAAATGGCCGCTTGAGTTGTATTCCCAGGCCGAATACCATCGGCGTTAAAGTTTATGCCACCGGTTGAATGCTGAAGCTTATGTCGTTTGCCGCCGCCGCTCCAAATCCCCGCCCGGCGAAAAACCTGTTTTCCGCCAGTATTCTCCAGAACTGTCTCGTCTGCGGCGTCATCACCCTCGATGCTCAGAAACAAATAACCGCCCTTTGTCCGGAGGCGGAGCGGCTGACACGGGTTACGGCGGCGCAAGGTCGGGGGCGGTCTGCCGACATTTTCCCACCCGCGTTGCGGCAGTTTGTGGACGATATTTTTGCCGGTGACCGGACTCCGGCCGACCGGCAGTTGGAGTTGCACCCGGAGGCGGCTGACGCCGGGTTGGTCCGGGCGCATGCCGTGGTCATGCCTGGGGTCTCAGGGGACATTGCCAGTGTGGTCATCGTGCTGCACGACCTGGGCGTGGTGTACAAGCTGGAACTGAACATGCGCCGGCTCGACCGGTTGGCCAACATTGGCACGCTTTCGGCCAGCTTCGCCCACGAAATCAAAAACGCCATCGTGGCCATCAAAACCTTCGTGGATCTCCTGCTGGAAAAAAACCCCGATGCCGAGCTGGTAGAAATCGTGGGCCGCGAGATGAAGCGCATCAACGCCATCGTCAGCCAGATGCTGCGGGTGGCGGTGCCGGCCAAGCCCCACTTCACTGCCGTCTCCATTCACGAACTGCTGGAGCACTCCGTGCGGCTGGTGCAGCATCAGATCAACGAAAAAATGATCATTGTGCACCGCTCCCTCACGGCCGTCCCGGATGTGGTTTGGGGCGATGCCTACCAGTTGGAGCAGGCGTTGATGAACCTGTTGCTGAATGCGCTGGAAGCCATGAACGCCAACGGCGAACTGACCCTGGCCAGCGCGGTGCTGCCCGCCGCCGGAAGCGCGCCGGCCCAATTACGATTGACGGTGCGCGATACCGGCGTCGGCATTCCCGCCGAGAACATGAGCCGCCTGTTCGAAACCTTTTTTACCACCAAGAAGCATGGCACCGGCCTCGGCCTGGCCATCACCCGCCGGATCATTGAGGAACATCACGGCAGCATCGCCGTGGAAAGCCAGCCCCAGCGCGGGGCGGCGTTCACCCTGCTGCTGCCCTTGCACGTTTCAGGGCAGAATTAGCGTTCGCGATAGACGTGCGGGTGCAGCACGCCCACAAACGGCAGATTGCGGTAGCGCTCGGCAAAATCCAGCCCATAGCCCACCACGAACAGATCGGGAATTTTGAAGCCCGCGTAATCCGCTGTCACCCGGGCCACCCGGCGCGCCGGTTTGTCGAGCAGCACGCAGGTTTTGATACGGCGGGGCTTGAGCGGGCGCAGCTTTTCCCGCACCAGGCGGAGGGTTTTGCCGGTGTCGAGGATGTCATCCACGAGCAGCACATCGCGGCCCCGCACTTCCAGCCGCAGTTCCTTGGTGAATACCAGGGCGCCCGATTCCGTGCCGGCGCCGTAGCTGGAAACGCCGATGAAATCCAGCCGCAGGGGCAGGGCGAGCTGCCGGATCAAATCCGCCAGGAAGACCGTGGTGCCGTTGAGCAATGCCACGATCACCAGTTCGCGGCCCTGGAAGTCCCGCTCGATTTTGCGCGCCAGCATTTTGACCCGGCGCGCAATCTGGGCTTCGGTAATGAGCACCCGCTCCACGTCCGGACGCCAGCGACGCGGGACCAGGTTAGGCTTGGCTGCCATGCGGCGGAATCGTAATGGGTTTGGGCGGGTTGCCGAGAAATTTTTCGCGAAAAGGTTTAACGGTCTTTAAAGGGATACCCAAACAGCCATATCAGACCGCCGCCCAGAAGCACGGCCATTACCCCGTAGATTCTGACCATTCCTTTTCCGGCTACCTCTGTTCCTGGCGAGGTCACCCATCTGTAGGATTGGTGGAGAATCACCATGTTGTCCGAGTGGATGATGCCTCAGACGCCGCATAGCACAAACACCACTCCCACCGCCGTCAGGGCCTTTTCAACGGAGGTCCTGGGCCGCATAGTGCGTCTCAAATATGCTTGGAGTCGTCGTGGTCCTTGCTGGTATAGCCGGATTCCTGGCGCTTGAAGTTCACCTCGTTCTTCTTGACGTAGGCGGCGAAGACATCATCCGCGCTCATGCCCAGCACCTGGGCCATGCTGATGAGAAAGTGAAAGAGGTCCACCACTTCCACGCGGGCGTTCTGTTCGTCAAACTTCTGGTACTTGGCCCACCACTTCCACGGCACGCTGTCGGTCAGCTCGGCCAGTTCCTGGCTCATGGCGCGGCAATAGTTGAGGATCCATTTGGTCTTTTCGGCCTCGGCCATGCCGGCGGTGTTCACGCCGATGCGTTCGTTGAGGGCCTGTTGCATGCGCCACAGTTCGCGAAGCTGGTCTTTTTCCATGCGCGGAGCATACGGAGACCGGCGGCGGGAGTCAGGAGAAAAATGCGGGAACCAACCGGCCGGCCGGCCGGCCGGGATGGGGCGATAACTTTGCTCTTTGAACTTTGCGGGGCGGACCGTATAACAAGCCCGTATGCCAACATTTTTGCATGATGGCGGGCCGACCCTGTGGCTGATTTTGGTGGCGAGCGCGGTGGCGTTGGGCGTCTTTGTCGAACGCGTGCTGCATTTGCACCGCGCCCAGATCAATTCTGCCGAGTTTCTCAGCGGCGTGCGTAACGTTTTGAAACGGAACAACGCGGTGGAAGCCATTTCCATTTGCGACGCCACCCCCGGCCCGGTGGCCCGGCTCGTCAAGGTGGCCATCCTCAACCGCGACCACGGCCGCGAGCGCGTGCGCGAAGCCATCGAAGACGCCGGCCTCACCGAGGTGCCGCGCCTGGAGAACAAGCTGAACCTCCTGGCCACCATCGCCCAGATCGCGCCCTTGCTGGGATTGCTTGGCACAGTGCTCGGGTTCATCCACGGCTTCGGCGTCATGGAAGCCAACGGGCTTTCGGCGACCGTGCGCGACCTCTCCAGCGGGGTCAAGGCCGCCCTGTACTGCATGGCCGCCGGGCTGGCTGTGTCCGTGCCCAGCTATGCCGGCTACAACTACCTCGTCAGCCGCGTCAACGCCGTGGTGCTGGACATGGAACGCGCCGCCAATGAAATCGTGAACATCGTCACCGAACCCAACGGGAACGGCAACGGCCACAACTCTGCCGATCCCCAATGAAATTTCCGCGCACCGCGAAAATTTTCCGGGGCCGGCCCGAAGCCGCGCCCTACGCCGGCGTTTTCTTTTTGCTGCTGCTGTTCGTGCTGCTCAGTTCGCTGGTGTACACCCCCGGCGTGAAAATTAACCTGCCCGGATTTCTCGATGCCGACCTGCCCGGCACCGACCAGCCCACCGTGGCCGTGGCGGTGGATCCCTACGGACGGTTCTACTATAAGAACCAGCAACTGCCGGCGGCAGACCTGCGCGCCAAACTCACCCTGGCCGTCAAGGAATCTCCTGCGCCGCTGACCCTGCTGGTGCGGGCCGACAAGGCGGTAAAGTACGAAACTCTGCTGCAACTTTCCCTGCTCGCGCGCGATGCGGGCATCAAAACGGCCCTGCTGGCCACCCGGCCCCAAACCGCCGTCGTCGCCCCATGAACCCCGTCCCGCAGCCGACCGGGCCCCGCTACCGCTGGCTGGGCTGGGTGGCGTTTATTCTGGCGGTGCAACTGGGCTTCATTTTTTGGCTGGGCAACTGGCAGCCCGGTGACATCCACCAGGCCCGGCCCGCGCCCGACATTTTTCTCACCGACACCACTCCGTCCGGGCTGGCGGAGGTGGATGATCCCGCCCTGTTTGCGCTGCCCAGCCGCAACGGCTTTGCGGGCCTCGCCTGGGCCCTCACCCCGCGGTTGCAATACACCAACGCTGACTGGACCACGCCGCTGACCGGCTGGGCCTTTCCCGCCGCCGCGCTGGATACCGGCCTGAAACCGCTGCTGGCGGCCACCGTGGTGCCGCCGCTGCAGATTGCGGAAAAACCGGCGCCGCAACCGGGCGATTTCCCCGGGCTGCCGGCTCTGGACCTGTTGCCGGAAAAATCCACGCTCCAGATTACCGGCGGCGTGGCCGACCGGCCCCTGGTAACGCCACTCAACCTGCCGGACCAGCCCGCGGCGGACGTGCTCGCACCCACCGAGGTGCGGGTGCTGGTCAGCCCGGATGGCGCCGTGTTTTCCGCCGTGCTGCTCGCCAGCAGCCATAGCGCCCCGGCGGATCAACAGGCGCTCACCCTGGCCCGCGCCGCGCGGTTCACCCCGCTGCCGGACGCCACCAGTCTGGTCCGCAACCCGGCGCGCCTGGGCTGGGGCCGCATGTGGTTTGCCTGGCGTACCGTGCCGCCACCCGCCGCCCCGGGCGGCAATCCCTGACATGCGCCCGGACCTCCTTATTTTGTTGTACGTGGGGCTGCTGCTGGCGGGGCTGGCGGGCCTGGCCCTCTACACCGAACGCCGCAAGCGCAGCTTCAGCCTCACGCCCAGCCAGGACCGCATCTTCCGCTGCGGTCAGTGCAACTTTGTTTATACCGACGATCCGGACGTGGACCGCTCCCGCTGCCCGCAATGCGGTCGGATGAATGAGTCCGTGAAATTTTGAAGCCCCCAGCTATTGCGGCTGGATGCGGAAGAAACGGGCGGAAATGGAATCGGGAATGCCATACTCAAACGTGAAATTGTACCCGTCGTTGATGAAGCCGGCCACGTTGTCCCAATGCAACAGGTTGGTGGAGGTCTGCACCCAATAAGCCGTGCCGGACGGAGTGGTCAGGTTGAATTGATAATTAAATGCTTTTTGATTCTCCGGTATGGGGGAGTAATGCTCCATTATCAGAGTGACTTCGGTTGCTCCGGGTTGGGAGTCTGCAGCTGGGTAAACGACGGGTGGGTTTGTGGTATCGGCAAAGGAGCCCCAAGTATTCGTATAGATAACCTGGTTCGCGGAATCCAGCGGGTCAGAATACCCATAGATAATGGTTCCCGCCTGATTGAACGTGATGCGGATGGGCGGGCAAATCACTCCGGGACCGGCGCCGCTGGGTTGGCC
>DATJIU010000167.1:0-6327 GCA_035492855.1 Dongiaceae bacterium
CAGGACGGTGATCATCACCAGCTCGGCGAGTTCCTTGGGTCTGGTCTGCAATTCATACGCCAGTTGGGCATCTCGCGTGGGGTCGCTCGCACGCGGGCGCGTGCCCTTGATGGGCCGGGTGAGGATGTGCGCCCCGCTCAGGCGCAGGAACAATTCCGGCGAGGACGAGGCCAGTTGGAAATCGCCGCAATCCACATAGGCCGCGAACGGGGCGGGGGAAACCGCGGTCAGGCGCGCAAACAATTCCGGGCCGGAGAACGGGCAGGGCGCGGTGAGGCGTTGCGCGAGGTTCACCTGGTAAATGTCGCCGGCATGGATGTAGCGCAGGACGCGGTCCACGGCGGCAAGGAAATCGGTGCGGGAAAGATTGGAGGTGACGCCCGCCCTCACCCCGGCCCTCTCCCCCAGGAGAGAGCGAACCTGGGGTTGCCTATCAGGGTTCGCCTCGGCCCCGACAACTCTGCCCGGGGAGGGAGTATTTGGGCGGAGCGAATTTTTTTCCGCATCCGCCGTCAGGTGCTCCCGCCAATACGCCACCTGCGCGGCTGCGCGGGCATCGGTGCGGGCGCCGTCGGCATCGAGTCCGGTGGCCACTACCCAAGTCTTGCCCAGGTGATGATCGAAGACCACCAGGCTCGCGTAAAAGCCCACATGGCAGTCTGGCAGTTCCAGGTCGTTCACCGCACGGCGCGGCAGCCGGGGTTCGACAAAGTTTTTCAGGTCGTAACCCCAGTAGCCGAAGCAGCCGCCGAGCGGAAACGGCAGATCGGCTTCGACGAGCAATTCATACCGGGCCATCAACGCGTCCAGCACCTGCCAGGGATTGCCGAATTGTGTCCGGTTGCCGCCCTCAGGCGCCTGGATTTCGCAGCGCGAACCCCAGGCGCAAAACGTCAGGAACGGTCGCGCGGTTACAAAAGAATAACGCGCCTGGGGGGAATCAAACGCCGCGCTCCGCAGCGCTACCACGCCGGGCTCGCCCGCCAGCCGGGCCAGTAACGACTCGGGTGAATGGGCGGTGCCAATTTCGTGGAGCAGCGGGCGCATGAAAATTACACGAACGCGGAGGGCAATGTCTCCGGCGGACCGACCCGGCGTTCGTAGTCGAGGATGATGTCAATGGCTTCCTGCGGATCATCCGTGACGGTCAGCAATTTGAGGTCGGACATGCTGATGTAGCCCGGTTCGCCCATCGCGGATTTCATCCACTTGAGCAGGCCGTTCCAGTATTTGCTGCCGAACAGGATCAACGGAAATTCCGGAATGCGCCCGGTTTGGACGAGCGTGGCGATTTCCGCAAACTCATCCAGCGTGCCGAAGCCGCCGGGCATGAACACAAAGGCGATGCTGTATTTGGCAAAGCAAACCTTGCGCGCGAAGAAATAATGAAAGTTCACCGGCACGTTGGCGTAAGGGTTGCCCTTCTGCTCATGCGGCAGTTCGATGTTCAAACCCACCGAACGGCCCCGCGCCTGGGCCGCGCCCTTGTTGCCGGCTTCCATGACGCCCGGACCACCGCCGGTCACGACCGCCAGGTTGTGTTTGGCCAGGCCGAACGCCAGTTTTTCCGTGGCCTTGTAGTAGGGATTGTTTTTGGCCATCCGGGCGGAGCCAAAAATGGTTACTGCCGGGCCCACGCGCGACAGCGTCTCGAACGAATCCACAAATTCCGCCATGATGCGGAAAATGCGCCAGGGATCTTCCTTGATGAAGCCGTTGTTGTTCATGCCGGGAGCATAATCCGACGGGCGCGGAATACAAGCGGGCTCCCGGTGCATCCGAAAACAGGCGAGGGCGGGCTGGCAAATCTGACTGCGTCCGTCGTGTATCAGGAACTCCGGCCGGTCACCGTTTCCAACGCGTCAAACAGCCGGCGCATCTCAAACGGTTTCCACAGCACCAGGCAGCCGGATTCCGTAACGAACTGGACAATGCGCGGATCGTTCTGGTGGCCGGTGATGAAGATGAAGCGCTTGCACAGGTGCGGCCGCGTGCGCTCCACCGCGCGGTAAAACATGTCGCCCGGAAAATTGGGCATGACCATGTCACACACAATGGCGTCAAAATGGGTGACCAGCACCTGCTCGATGCCTTCCCGGCCGCTGGGGACCACCGTCACGCGGTAATCCTGGATCTCCAGGGTTTCCTTGAGCGTGGAGGCAAACACCGCGTCATCCTCCAGGATCAGCACGGTCATCAACTTGGAACTCAGCGGACTGTCGGAAATTTCGTACGTCCGCGGTTCCACCTGGGACAAATCCTCGTCTTGCATGTTTTCTGGTAATTGCGCCACGCCCGGTTTCATGAGCCCCACTGTGTTTCCGGGCAAAAAATAGACCAAACGCCATGCCCGCAGCAAGACCGAATCCCCGCGCCGGCTCCCGGGGAAAGCCCGGAATTCAGGCCAGGAATTCCCGGGGCCGGACGACACTTGCAACCGCTGGAAATTGTCACGCTTCCGGCCCGGGCGGCGGCGGGGCGGCAGGCGGGGGTGCTTCCGGTTTGCTTTCCCGGGGCCGGACCGGCCACAGCGCCATGCGGTCGAGCAACCGGTCGCGGATGATCAGGGTGTGAAACAGCACCGCGCCCAAATGCAGCAGGAAGGTCAGGAACAGCAAGTACGCCAACACTGTGTGGGTGGGACGCAGAAAAGCGTACAGCGTGGGGCTCGCCGGCAAAATCGGCGGCAGGTGCAGCGCCCCAAACATCACAATCGGATAATGCCCCGCCGACAACATACCCCAGCCCACCAGTGGCAAAGCGAACATTAACGTGTAAAGCAGCCGTTCCGAGGCCGAGGCCAGAAACCGTTCGCGGGCGGACATCGTGGGCGGAAACGGCGGCAGCGTGGTGCACCAGCGGTTGATCAGCCGCACCGCCGCCAGGATTAGAATCAGGATGCCCAGCGGCCGGTGGATGGCCACCAGCCGGTGGTAATCGCCCAGCGAGGCCACCATGGACACGCCGATGAACAACATGGCCAGCAGCAGGGCCGCCATCAGCCAGTGCAGGATGCGGGAGAGAATGGCGAATTGGGTGCGCGGGGCGGCCATAATTATTTTCCGGTTTCCGCGGGCGTCACCGCGCTGGGAGCTTTGGATTCGCTTTCCCGCCGCGTGAAGGAGCGCGCATACGCGGCGGATCGCGCACTCAACAGGGGATCGTCCGACCCCGCAATGCCGGCGGGCAGCACCAGTGGATCAAAGTTGATGTCGCGCACCGGGCTCGTGGCCTCGCTTTCCACGTGGTCCAGCGTCACCGTGCCCACCTCCACCTGTTCCCGCGAGGCCGGCCAGGGCAGGGTGGCATCAGCCGTGGGATCGCCGGGCTGCCCCAACGTCACCACCAGGCGCCACTGCAACGGATGCGCGTGGATGCCGGCAATCAGCGTATCAAACAGATAATTGGTGCCTTGCGCCGCCAGCTTCGCCGCATCCACCGGCGCAAACGGCTGCACCGGCACCAGCGACCACCGCACCGGCACCGATTTGCCGGTCGCGTTGATGAAATAAAACGCGTTCAGCGCGTTGTACGTGCTGTCGGCGAAGCCCGAGGAAATTTGGCGCGTGCGAATCAGTTGCAGCGCGGCTGCCGCTTCGGGATGCGCGGCCAGAAAGGCTTTCATTTTCTCCGGGTCTGGCTTGCCCGTTTTCGGATCCGGCACGGAAGCGCGCAGTTGATCGTAAAATCCCTGCGCTGTGCGGACCGGGAACACCGGGATGTTGTTCATGCCGGTGCGCCACTCCTCGCCGTCGGGCAGTTGAAACAGCAGCGCCAGGCTGCGCACCGTACCGGCGGCATCGGCCTGATACGGCTGGCCGCCCGCCAGCGCAAAACGTCCCAGTACCGGCACCTGCCCCGGCTGAAACACCACCGCCCGGGAATACGCCGCGCCCTTCCCGTTGCTCTCAAAGTAACCGCTTACGCCCACACCCTTGGCATGGTTGCGGCGAAATCCCGGATGCTCCCCGTTGGCCTGCTCGAAGGCGTTGATTATTTTTCCCGGCGTCAGCCGGTGCGGCGTGAACCAGCCGCCCGCGTACAGGAACAGGGCCGCGATGCCGCCCACGACGGCCAGGATGACGAGCAGCCGCAGCGCAATCGAGCCGCGTTGTTCCGACCGCAAGGCTGCTGTTAAGGGTGCCATTCTCATGCCATGATATAATACGAAATTCGCTCCTCCAATGGACAGCTCCCCGGCTGAATTGCCGCTGCCAGAGTGAACCTCCCGGAACTCAGATGCAATCCTCCGCCGCCGGTTCAAAAAAATTATTTCAAAAAAGCGCTTGCCAAAAATTATTCTGTTACTATTATAGTAACAGTTATGGCGGTTAATACTCAATTCGCAATCGCGGTGCATCTGATGGCCGGGCTGGCCTGCCGGTGCGGGCAGGACACCACGTCCGCCCGGCTGGCCGCGAGCGTGAACACCAGCCCCAGCTTCGTGCGGCGCACCCTGGCCCGGTTGTCCAAGGCCGGCCTGGTGGAGACCGCCACCGGCAAGGCCGGCGCCTGCTGGCTGGCCCGCGATGCCGCAGCCATCACGTTGCGGGACATTTATCAAGCCGTGGATGCGCCCAAGGCTTTTTCCATTCACAGCTATTCCGAGCAAAAGGCCTGTGCCGTGAGCTGCCACATCAAAGCCGCGCTGGAAAAGGCGCTGGAAAAAACCCAGGGAGCGTTGGAAGCCAGCCTGGCGGAGATCAGCCTGGCGGAAATTGTTGCGGAAGTGCGCCACACCTAAAAAAATTTTGGCGATAACTGTTACTTTTGTGGTAACAGTTATCGCCGGAAACTGAACTCGAAAATAAAGAAAACTAAAACCAGAACCAGGAAAGAAACATTGATATGAGCACCTCGAATACGAAACTCGCCGGCAAAGTCGCCGTAGTCACCGGAGCCTCCAAGGGCATTGGCGCCGCCATTGCCAAAGACCTCGCCGCCGCCGGCGCCGCCGTGGTCGTCAACTATGCCTCCAGCCGCGCCGGCGCCGATGCCGTGGTGGCCGACATCACCGCCGCAGGCGGCCGCGCCGTGGCCCTTCAGGCCGATGTCTCCAAGAAAGCCGACATCGAACGCCTGTTTGCCGAGACGCAGAAAGCCTTCGGCAAACTGGATGTCCTCGTCAACAACGCCGGCGTCTATGAATTCCTGCCGCTGGAGCAGATCACCGAGGAGCATTTCCACAAGCAATTCAACCTGAACGTGCTGGGGCTGTTGCTGGCCACCCAGCAGGCGGTGAAGCTCTTCGGGCCCGCAGGCGGCAGTGTCATCAACATCAGCTCCGTGGCCAGTACTGCGGCCCCGGCCACCAGCGCCGTGTACAGCGCCACCAAGGGCGCCGTGGATACTGTCACCAAGGCGCTCGCCAAGGAGCTTGGACCGCGCAAAGTCCGCGTTAATGCCATCAATCCCGGCATGATTGAGACCGAGGGCGTGCACGCCGCCGGATTCATTGAGAGCGATTTCCGCAAGCAGATCGAGGCGCAGACCCCGCTGGGGCGCATCGGTCAGCCGCGCGATATCGCCACCGTGGCTACCTTCCTGGCGTCGGATGATTCCGCCTGGATCACCGGCGAAACCATTGCCACCGCCGGCGGTTTCCGCTGAGCCGCGCTGTAGTGTCCGGCCTGTGGCCGGAGCACTGCAGGCCGGAAAATAATTAGGGTGGGGGACCGCCGCCGGAGCGTGGGATGATGTGCTCCCCGCGCCCGGCGGCAAAGTTTTTTGCCACGCCGGAATTTTACCCGATGCGGAATCCCGCGACGGTGGTGATTATGGGGATACGCCGCCGCTGCAACTCCGCTTTTACAGCCGTGAACCAGGTTTCATCAACAGGGTCCACCGCTATGAATACCGTCTCGCCGAGGCAGGTGAAAATCAAGTTGTTGGAAAATCTGCCGGCGCTGATGGTGACGGACTGCACTTCATCAAACCGGACTTCTCTGGTCTGAAACGCGTCGCGAAAACCGGCTTTGGTCGGCGAGAGATAGTAGCAACTGCGCGACAACAGCCAATAGCCCGGAAACCAGACCGCCGCCGCGCCCAACAGGACTCCCGCGGTCACCAGCAGCGAATGTTCTGCCAGGGACGCTCCCGCTGCAATCAGCCCGATGCAAACGATCCCCGCGCTCCAGGCCATGGCAGTGTCGCGACCGCTATAATACTTGATCGGCGGTGATGGAGCGGGCTCCGGATTTATGTTTTGGGGGTCACTCAAAGACGATTCCTCTCGGCGCGCGTATCTTCAATCAAAATGATTCAGCGTAACTTCAAAATGTGATAGCCCTCAGCATCTGCCGGCAGGTGGCTCAACTGGTTCAGCGA
>DATJIU010000168.1:0-47726 GCA_035492855.1 Dongiaceae bacterium
GTGATGCCGATGCCCGCGGCCACGGAGGTGATGGCGTCGCTGCGATGGTGCCAGGCATCGCTGCGGATGGCGGTGCTGTCCACCGCTTCGCCCTCGCGGATGACATAGCGGAACAGGCTTTCCTTGATGACAATGACCACCACCAGCACGGCCAGCGTGAACGGCGCCGGCGGCAGGTGCGGCTCCACAATTTCGTGGACGGCCTGCACGGCAATCCACAGGGCCGCGCCGAGGAGCATTACGGACACAATGGCGGCGGCGATGGGTTCGGCCTTACCGTGACCGTAGGGATGGTCCTCATCCGGCGGGGCGGCGGCCACCACCAGCCCGCGCCAGACAATAAGCGAGCTGAAGATGTCGGCAAACGATTCCACGGCATCGGCGACCAGCGCGTGGGAATGACCGAAGATGCCGGCGGCCAGTTTGGAGCCGGCCAGGAAGAAATTAACCGCCATCCCGGTGAAGGTGGCGCGCAATCCGCGTTGTAAACGGTTGTCCGGCACGAGGCAGTCTAACCCGCAACCCGCCAAAAGGCACGAGCGAATCTATGATTTGAGATTGAAGATTTATGATTTACGCGGCGGCTTAAATGGCTCGGCCACTCGTAAATCATAAATCGCAAATCATCAATTCCGTCAGATCATGTGGCAGAACATGGCGTCGCGGAGCTTGGGCTCGAACCAGGTGCTTTTGGGCGGCATGATGCCACCGGCGTCGGCGATGCGCATTAGGTCTTCGATGCTGGTGGGGAACATGGAGAAGGCGCAGGCATATTCGCCGTTGTTCACGAGCTTCTCCAGTTCCGCCGTGCCGCGGATGCCGCCCACGAAGTTGATCTGCTTGCTGGTGCGCGGGTCGTCAATGCCAAACAGCGGCGCGAGCACGTGCTTTTGGAGCAGGGTGACATCAAGTTGCTCGATGGGGTCGCTGCTGCCGGTGAGGGTGGGTTTGAAGGTGAGCGTGTGCCACTGGCCGGCGAGAAACAGGCCGAGTTCGTGTTTGCGACCGGGGCTGGGCTTGCCGGGAGTCGTGATGTTGAAAATGGTTTCGAGTTTTTGCAATAGGGCTATCGGGGTGAGGCCATTCAAGTTTTTCAGCACCCGGTTGTACGGCAGAATCTGCATCTGGTTGTGTGGGAAAATGACGCTGAGAAACGCCCCGCTGCCGCCCGCGCCCTGGCGCGACCGGTACACCCGCGCTGCGGCGGCGCTGCGATGATGGCCGTCGGCGATGTACAGGTAGGGAATCTGGGCGAAGGCCCCGGACACGAAGGCGAGGTCCGCCGGTTGGTCCAGCACCCAGGAAGTATGGCGCACGCCGTCTTTGCCGGTGAAGTCCACGGCCGGGGTGGTGGTAATTTTCCGGGCGAAATAGGCGTCCACTTCCGGCACGGAGCGGTAGGTGAGGAACACGGGGCCGGTCTGGGAATTGAGCGTCTCAATGTGGCGGACGCGGTCGTCTTCCTTGTCGGGCCGGGTGAACTCATGTTTCTTGATGATGCCGCTGAGGTATTCTTCGCAACTGGCGGCGGCGACCAGGCCAAGCTGACTATGCGCGCCCATGATTTGCCGGTAGAGGTAGAAGGCGGGCTGGGCATCCTGCCGGAGCGCGCCCGCGGCGATGAGCTTCTGGAAATTCTCCCGCCCCCGGGCATAGACTTCCGGGGCGTAAACATCCGTACCGGGCGGCAGGTCAATCTCCGGCTTGCTGACGTGCAGGAAGCTCAGGGGGTTGCCGGCCGCCATCTGCCGGGCTTCCTCGGAAGACATGACGTCGTAGGGCAGTTCGCAGATTTGGGCGGCCAGTTCAGGTTGCGGCCGCAGCGCGGCAAAGGGTTTTAGTATCGCCATAGAGCGCGGGGAAAATAAGGAGAACGGGCGGGGAGCGCACGAAAAAATGTGAAATAGTGCTTGCCTCTTGCCGGGCGGTTGCTACCTTCTCCGCTCTTTGATTACAGGATAATGTTATGGCAAGAATTTGTGAATTGACCGGCAAAGGCTCGATTAAGGGCAATAAAATCTGGCGCAGTGGTAAAGCCAAGAAAAAGGGCGGTATCGGTACGCACGTGACCGCCATTACCAAGCGCAAGTTCCTGCCCAACTTACAGCGCGTGAAGGCCGTGGTGGACGGCGAAGTGCGGTATGTGCGGGTTTCAGCCAAAGCCCTCAAACAGGGGCTGGTCACCAAGGCCCCCCGGCGCACGTGGAAGAAGGAAGAAGCCAAGAAGGCTTAACCGGCACGCGGTTAATAATTTAAAGCGAGGTCAAGCGACCTCGCTTTTTTATTTGTCCGGCAGGCCCACCCGCCGCCGGATCGCGGCGACATCCGCGGATTTAACACTCTTAAGGAGATTTCGCCACGCGGGGTTGAAGCCGAACCCGCCGTGCTGCATCTCGTCCAGCGCCTGCTCTTTGGTCCAACCGCAAACCACGATGCGGTACATGGCGCACATGGTGCCGGTGCGGTCCGCCCCGCGTTCGCAATGGACAAACACGGGCAGGTTGTTGGTGTCTGTAGCTGCTTTGAGAAAGGCCACCACCTCGTCTTCGTCGCTGTGCCAGGGCTCCATTTTCAGCCGCACTGATTTGAGGCCAGTGCCGGTCAGCTTATCTTGGTCTGAATGCAGGGCCCGCAGGCTGATGATGGTTTTCACGCCCCGGGCTTGCAACTGCTTCATGCCGGCGGCAGTGGGTTGGGCGCCGCGGTAAAGATTGGTCGTGACCTGATAGCAATTCTGGATGCCCGTAATTGCAACCGGCTGCGCCCAATTTGCCGGGCGGTTGGTCGCCACCTGCGCGGAAACAGAAACGACCGACAGGCACAGCCCTGTGAGAAACAGAAGCGTCTGGCGCAGGGCGGTCATGCTACTTGCCTTTGGTCCATTTCATGGTGGCCCGTTTGAGTTCGCGGTCGGCATCCCGTTTCTTGAGGTCTTCCCGTTTGTCGAACTGTTGTTTGCCCTGGCCGACAGCGAGCTGCACCTTGACCTTGCCGTTTTTCCAATAAAGGGAGAGCGGGAAGAGCGCATTGCCCTTCACTGTGGCCAGACCGAAGAGCTTGCGGATTTCCGTCTTGTGCAACAGCAATTTGCGGACGGATTTGGGCTGGTGATTGTGGATGTTGCCGTGCGCGTATTCCTCAATGTGCGCGTTGTGGAGAAACACCTCGTCCTTGTCCACGCGGGCAAAGGCATCGGCAATCTGACCCCGGCCGGCGCGCAGCGCCTTGACCTCGGTGCCGTGCAGCACGATGCCCGCCTCGAAGGTTTCGAGGATGTGGTAATCGCGCCGGGCTTTGGGATTGTTCAGAATGTCGGCCATGACTCCAAGGTAGAAGGAAGCGGGTGGGCAGGGGAAACAAAAATGCTTCGTTCACACGAATGAACGAAGCCCGGAATTGAAACTCTATTTGGCAGAAGCGGATTCTGCGGCGCCGCCCTCAGTGCTTCTTGGTGCGCTTCTTGGTGCCGGGGCGGGTGGCTTCGGCGGGTTCGGGCAGGTCGAACCCCATTTTGTCCTCGATGATCTCCGTGAGGGCGATGTCCGCAAAGCCCAACCCGGTGGTATCCAGCACCAACGGCCGGCCCATGCCGCCGCCGCCGGAATTCAATTGCCGGACCCGCTTGGAAACCAGGTTGATCAGGACATTGGGATTGCCGACCTTTTCCAGTGCTTTTTTAGTAAGTTCTGCGTTCAAGGTGATTTCCGTTGTTATTCGAGCGCGTCAAGTTAGCGTTTTGTCAGCCGAACGCAACAGAAAAGTTGCAATGTTCGCTTGCTTCCGCCGGGGGCTTTCCCTAAAAACGCCAGATGCAAAAAGTTGTGTTCCGGAAGAATATGAGCTTTGACCTGCAAGAATTTGCCAAAACCCGCGCCAACAGCGTTAACGCCGCCCTAGACCGCTTCCTGCCGGCGGCCACCGTCAAGCCCGCCACCATCCATAAGGCCATGCGGTATTCCCTCTTTGCCGGGGGCAAGCGGATGCGCCCGTTGCTCACCCTGGCGGCGGCGGCGGCCTGTGGCGGCCGGGAAAGCGAGGCCCTGCCCCTGGCCTGTGCCGTGGAGTGCATCCACACTTATTCCCTCATCCACGACGACCTGCCGGGCATGGATAACGATGATTTCCGCCGCGGCAAACCCACCAATCACAAGGTGTTTGGCGAAGGCATGGCCGTACTGGCAGGGGACGCCCTGCTGACCCAAGCCTTTGAAATTGCCGCCCAAGCCCGGGGCTGGTCGCGGTATTCGCATCAGGACCTCATCCTGGAAATCGCGCGGGCCAGCGGCTCGCTCCAGCTTATTGCCGGGCAGGTGGCCGACCTGGAAGGTGAGGGGAAGAAGACCTCCGCCGCCCAGCTCAAATATATTCATGAACGCAAGACCTCGGCATTGCTGTGCTGCTCGGTGCGGTTGGGAGGCATGAGCGCCAACTGTTCGGCGGCACAGCTCAAGGCGTTGACCGAATTCGGATACAACGTCGGGCTGGCATTCCAGATCATTGATGACATCCTTGACATCACCCAGACCAGCGAACAACTGGGCAAGACCGCGGGCAAGGACACGAAGGCGCAAAAGGCCACCTACCCGGCCATCGTGGGCATGGACAAGTCCCGGAAACTGGCGGAGGAACTGACCAGCCGGGCGTTCGCCGCGCTGAAAAGCTTCAAAGGCCGTGCGGTGGCATTGGAAGCCCTGGCGCAGTATCTCTTGAAGCGAGACCGGTGAACCGCCCGCCACTCGTTCAATCCTCATGGTCCTGCCCGAAGACATCAGCACGAAGGTCCGGCAGGACTTTGCTCCCGCCGACCGCCGGCAGGTCTTGCAGTTGTTGACGCAATTGCTGCGGGACGACGCGGAGCTGTTCAATGAACGGATCTTGCGGGCAATTGTCGTCTGGGGCAATGGGAGCGTCAGCAAGCTGGTCCAGGGCATTGCTTTTGCCCGTGACGATTGGCGCGACTTGATCACGGCGGCAGAATCACGTCAGGGCAACCGGGTCCAGCTGCTGGCTTTGCCTTTTGGCACGCATCCGGATTTGGAACAGATAACTGATTGGCTCGATGGCTACGAAATCACCGTGCCCTGGGCCGTGGGTGCGGATGCCGGTTGGACCATTCGCCCGGCCGAGTTGCGCGGCCTGTCCCTCGAACAGGTGCATCAGTTGCAGACCATCAACCGGAAGGTTACCGACCCCAACCAGTATCTGGCGCGGTTGCATTTCCTCTGCATTCACGGTGGGAAAGAGATCAGCGCCACCAAGGCCATCGAAGGCAAAATTCTGCTCTATTACCGGCGCCATCCGGATACGGGGAGATTTTCGTTTGAGCGGTTCATCTGCCGTCCGCAAGATTTGGAAAAACGGGGCAAGTGGTAGCCGGGGTTGGATCAGATATTGAATTTCGTCCGCCAACAACCGGTACCGCGCCTTCCGCTTGCTGCCGCGCGGGGAAAATGGCAGTCAGAATTTCCATTTGAAAGTTTCCCATAAAAAAGAAACAGGCCGGGGAAATCCCCGGCCTGTTTTGATTGCTGCCTTGGCACGCTGCCCCACCGGTTTTACGCGGGGATGGCGGCGCTCAAATTACGGAGTGGGCAAGGTCAGCCGGTAAAACGCGGCGCCGTTCGTCGCAGGCACCGTCACCTGGTTTTGGCCATTGGTCTGGCTCAACCCGGTCGCAAGTGCAGACCACGCCGGCGTGGCTACGTTGACGGCGGATTGCAAGCTGTAACCACCAATGGAATCCGGCCAGGTCAGAGTTACGGCGCCACTGCCTGGTTGCGCCGCGAGTGTCGGAACGGGAATGTATTGGAAGTGGCTCGCCTGTTGAGTGGAACTGACGCCGCCCGAGGCGCCGGTGATTCCAATGAAAGCCACGTTCGTGCCCACCGTGGTGGCCAGACTGCCCACGGCCATGTTGGTGGTGAAGGTGGTGGCGTCCACGAGGTTGCTTAGCGTCACCGTCAGCACGGCGCCGTCGTAGCCCAGGTTGACCTGAATCGGGTCGCCCCCTGCGAGGTTCACCGGAGCGGTGGGTGCATACGTCCCGGCATTTCCGTTGGTGCTGAACGCCAGACCGGACTGGTTATAGATGTTGAACAGTACGGCAGCACTATGGTCGATGCCGTTATAGGCCATGCCGCCGCCCCCGCCGCCCACAGCATTGGTGCCTTGGGTCGAGTTTTGGATGACAAAGCCGCACCCATCCGCGCCGCCGCCGCCGACGTCCTGATAAACATAGGAGGCCTGGAAGGCATCAATGTTCATCGGGGTCTTGAACCAGTTGGCCCGGGCCTCGTTCCCCTGGTCGGTCAGCACCAGCGTGTCCTCGCCGCTGAAGTAGGCAAAGTTGCCATCCGCGGCGACGAGCTGCCAGCCGACCCCGTTGGTGTGGAAGGTCGGGATGGCGGTGACGTAAACTGCCACGTCGCTGCTGGTTTGCGGCGCCGTGACTTCATTGGAAACGCTCACATGATAAGTTGCCGCGTCGGTCAACTGGAGGTTGGACAGGGTAAGCACGCTGCTGGTGGCCCCGCTCACGCGCCCGCCATCCATCAGCGCCACACCATTGGAATACCATTGGTAGGTCGGAGAGGTGCCGGTAACGCCAATCGTCAAATGTTCCGTGCGTCCGGCATAGAACAGCGCTTCCGCCGGGAGGTCGGTAATGATGGTGACGGGCCCGCTGTCCACCGTGAGGATCACTCCCGGCAGGGCGGGCGCGGGATTGGTGACTGAACCGTACGGGTTGGTGGCCACCACGCGATAACGGCTGCCGTTTTGGGCCTGGGTGACGGAGGCCAGTTGCAGGTTGGCCCCGGTCTTGCCGGGCAGCAGGGTGCCGGGATCTCCGGCGGTGACATCATACCATTGATAGGTCAGCGGGGCCGCGCCCACGGCCAGTGAAGTGAAGGTGGCCGTCGTCCCTTCATTGGCGGCCACGTCGGTGGGCGAGACCGTGAAGTTCGGCGGCGGGTTGGGGTTGGCTGCGCCCAACAATTCAATTTCGCCGATTTGCATGCTGTTGGCATTGGCGGCGTCTTTGACAGTGTTAAAGGTCACCCGGTAGAAGTTGTACCCGGCGGAGTTGGCAAAATGCAATTCCTGCACATTCTGCGTGAGCGGATTGATGGCGTCGGTGGTGGTGGTGTTGCGACCGGCGGGCAAGGCCAGCGGGCCGGAGGCGATGGCGGAGAAGGCATTCCCATCCTGGGAACCTTCCAGCACATAGTTGGCCGGGTCGCGGGCCTCGCTATCATTGGCGGTGTAAATGCGCAGGGCATTCACGATGGTATTGCCCATGCCGGGTTTGACCGTAAAGCCCACCGGGCCGACAAACGGCGTGGTGTTGCCGGTGGTGCTGTAGTTCAAATATTTTTGAATGGTGTTGTTGATGGCTGAAGAAACCACCTCGGCACCAGCTGGCGTGGTGCCGGAGATGATGCTGATCGCATCCGTGGGCGCGGTCACATCCGGGAGGCTGGAATACACCCGGCTCACCGTCACAATGCCGCTGTTGACCGGGCCGGTGAGATTGGAGGCCACCAGCCGATAGTCCGCCTGGTCCGTCCACACATCGCCGGTGATGGTCATGTTGGTGGTGGTGGCGCCGGAAACCCGGGCGTCATCCACCATGTCCACGTACACTCCATTTGTGCCCTTCTGCCATTGATAAGTGATCGGGGTGGAGCCGCCGGTAATGATGGCGTTGAAGACCAGATTGGAGCCCTCAAAAGACGGCGTGGTGATGTCCACCGACACCGAGGCGATGATCGGGGGTACGGAGCCGGCGGTGGCGCTGACGGCAAAGATATAGCCGCGGCTGTTGGAATTGGTCGGGTTCAGATAGTTGACGATGACATTCGTCAGGGGGCTGACGGTATTGCCCAGCGCAAATTGCGCCTCATAAAGCCGCGGATTGGAAGGAGCGGTGGCCCGGCCGGGATCGGTGTTCAGCGTGCCGGTATCCAGGTTCACCCGGCCATTGGCATAGTAGGCCACGGGCGTGTTGTTAAACCAATCGCGGGAGATGAAGGTATTCGTCTCCGCAGTGCCGTCCGCGTATTGCATGATGGCCTGGTTGGTGACGCTGCCATTGGCCGTGGCGCTCAAAAAGGAAACGGCCGAATAAGCTGCCGGGGTCGCGAGGGTGAGATTCGCGGTGGTGTGCGCGGTATCCACAAAGATGCAGTTGTTCTGCGTATAATCCGCCGGCATCTGGTAGTGATGATCCGGTTGGGCCAGGCTGTCGATGATGCTTCCCGCCGCCGGCAGACCCGAGTTGGGCCAGTAACTGGAATATCCCTTTTCGTACCAGGTGTTCCCATTCCGGTTCGTGCCGCCATCCATGGAGGCATTCACCGCGGCATAAAAAGGATGCGGGAACCGCGCCACTCCGGTTTCAACAATGCCATCGGCATTGTACCCCGTGACGGCCACGGGCGCATAAGCCCCGCCGGCGGTGGTCTGCCCGGCAACCGCAAACAACATGGCGCGACCGCCGGAAACGTAGGTGAAATCAATGCTCTTGACCGCCAGGGTGCTGACCAGGGCGATGTCATTCGTCCGCAGGCGGGGATTGCCGGAATTGACATCGTTCAGGGCCAGCGTATTCGGATTGAACCGGCCGTTGCTGGCATAAAAGGCTGCCGAGCCGTTGAACCAGTCTTCCACACTCATGTTATAGCTTTCCGTGCTGTCATCGGCAAAATGCACCGTGACACTCGCCACCAGCGGACCATTTCCCGCACCACCCAGAATTGAGAGGCTGGTGTAGGGCGCCGGCGTATCCAGAGTAAAGGTGCCGGTCTGGTAACCGTCGAAGTTACCCAGGTAAAGCACGTCATTGGTCGTGTAGTCGGCGGGCATGGTGAAAGTATGTAGCGGAGAGCCACCGGAAACATTGCTGCCATGCGCCGGCAAACCGGTGGTCGGCGCGCCGGTGTTGAACCCCATTTCATACCAGGTGTTGCCGGTGATGTTGGTGCCACCGCTGTCCATGATCACGTTGCAGTGTCCGTACAGGCTCCCGGTCACTGGCACGGAAGCTTCCACCACCACGTCCCGGTTGAATCCGCCAATCGCCAGCGGCGTGAAGGTCGTCCCGTCGGTGGAACTGCTCAGGCCGAAGATGACCACGCGGCTGGTATTGGTGGTGGCAAACGTGATGCTCTGCACCGGGTTGACCGTGTCGCCGAGGCTGATATCGGTGTAAAACATGCGCGGTTTGCCGGTGTATTGTTCCCCGGTCTGGCCATTGTCCGTGTTGAACCGGCCGTTGCAAATCCACGCCACCGGGGTCGCCGTGAGGTTGTGCCAGTCATTCACCGTCAACTGGCCCGACTCCGTCCCGCCTCCTTGATAGTGGATGGTGTAATCAATGGTGGAGGCACCGCCGCCGGCATTGAGCAGGGAGATGGCCGTGGCCGGGGTGGGGGCGTTGACCGTGAGGGTGGCCGTGGTAATCCCGTTGCCGGCCAAGGTCACCGCATCATTGGTGGCATAACTCGCCGGCATCATGAAGGAATGGTTGACATCATCCACCGCAGTAAAACTGGTACCGGCCGGCGGCAGGCCCGTGGTGGGGTGATTGGGATCAATGCCTTGCTCCATCCAGACCCAGGAATTGTTGTTGGTGCCCCCATCCATGGTCAGCGTGGTGTAATCACTGACTGATCGTGGCGCGGATTTTTCAACGATGACATCTGCGGTGAAGCTTCCGGGAGTTAAGGGTACGGGATTGAAGTCGGCTCGCGCCAGACCGGCGCCGGCCAATGCCAGCAGGGTGAATAGGATTCGGGATTTCATGATACTTCTTGTTTTTTGGGGTATGTGATTTCCGCTCTGTCGAACGCCACAACGTCACCGGGGCGTTCCAGCAAAGAGGTTAGGGGCATCCTAGTGAGGCATCTCGCCCGAAGAAAAGCATGAATTGCGAGAGCGCAAAAAAAATCCGGGCGAGGGGACGAGGTATTCAGCAACACGCCAATTTGCCTAGCCCGCACCTTGCCGCGCTGGCCGGGGCTAACAAGGTGAATTTGGCGGAGCGTCGTTCGCGCGGCGGGAATGGGCTAGGCAGTTTTTTTTGGCTCAGCTTCCGCCGTCCATGCGGCTCCAGTACCACACCGTCACCACGCCATCGTCCTGGTCGCACGAGTGGGAAATGGTAACCAGATGCTCCGGTCCGATGCTGGTGGCAAATTCGGCTGCCTGGGAAAACAACTCATCCCACGACGCCCAGGTGCCGCGGAAGAATTTATAGGTCATGCGCCATTCCCGCTGCGGCGGGGGTGGCTGGCCCGGCGGCACGGGAGCGTTTTTGGGACGCGAGCATTTCCAGCAGGAATCAAACTGGTCCTCAATCTTTTCCCCGCATTCCTGGCAGGTCCACATAACGGTTGTTATTGGCCGGCGTAATAGGCGTCCACCTTGGCAGCGACATCCTTGTAGCCGATGTCCATTTCGTAAATGAGCTTGAACTGCTCGATGGCTTCCTCCTTTTTGGCCATCTTTTCAAAGACGCTGCCGAGGGTGTAGATGAGTTCCTTCTTCTCATCGTCGAAGCCCGTCTTTTCTTTCAACGCATTTTGCAGCGTACGGGCGGCGAGGTCGTTCATGTTGCGCCGGGCAAAGCTCTGCGCCAGCAGACTCATGGCAGCGATGCGTTTGTGCGGGTTGTTCTGCGCCTTCTGCAACTCCTGGATGGCTTCGCCAATCTTGCCGGCCTTGAAATAAAGCTGGCCCAGTTCAAAGCGGATGGCGAGGTCGGTGGGAAAATTTTCCGCCCGCTTCTTGCATTCGTCCAGCTGGTAGGCCAGCTTGGCCGCTTCGATTTCGGCGGTCTTCTCCGCGTAATCCGGCGCGCTGGGGTCCAGGTGTTCCATCTGGTAATTGAACTTGCGGACGTGAGTTTCGGCCATGGCGCGGTCCAGCGAGGCGTCGCTGCCGGAATCGGAATTCTTGATGTGCTGGTAGTACTCCAGGGCGCGGTCGAATTCCTTCTTCTCGGTGTAGAGTTCCGCCAGGGAGCGCAGGAGTTTGATGCTGCCGGGCTCCGTCTGCAGGCGGGCCTCGTATTCCTGGATCAGCCGGGCGGTGACGTCCTCGGTCTTGTGCAGCCGTTGCTCCTGTTCCAGCGAAAGTGACTGGTCCTTGTTCTTCAGGATGTCGCGGAACGAGCCGGCGTCTGCACCGAGATTTTCATAACCGCCTTCGCCCATGGTTTTGAGGGCGGTGAGATTCTTGAGCGTTTCCGCCAGTTCGCCGTCGCCGGGATGGGCGCGGCACAGGGCGACGAGCAGGTGCTCCGCCCGTTTGAGATTGCCGGTCTGGGCCAGCAATTCGGCCAGTTGCACGGTGGCGTGTTTGTCGCCGGGGGCGTTTTTGAGCACGGCTTCCAGGGACATCACGGCGGTTTGGGGCAGATCGGCGGCCAGGGCGGCATCGGCCAGGATTTTATGGGCGGCGCTGTTGTGCGGGTCGCTGTTCAGAATTTGTTCCACCACCGCGATGGCTTCCAACGGGCTGCGCTGGGCGGCCAGCTTGGCCTTGGCCAGCATCGGGGAGGAGCCGGCGAGGTTGAAGGCTTTCTTGAAGAAACCACCGGCTTTGCCGGCCTTGGCCAGTTGGGCGTTGCGCAGGGCGGCGCGGCATTCGTAGCAGGCGGGCTCCCGCTCCAGAACCTGGGAAAACAGCGCGATGGCGTAATCGAAATTGTCGCGTTGCAGGGCTTCGCTGCCTTTGCGGAACAGGGGTTTGAGGTCAGGCGGCAGCTGGTTTAACGTTTTTTCGGCCATGCGGACAGCATGCCAGATTTTGGTCTAAATATCCAATCCAAATCCGGATCCGCAGTCCATTTCTTCCCCGGCCGGGCCCGGCGGCGGGCGGCCCGTCCCGGCTAATTTTTGCGAATAAGAATTTGACACCGATGCCGGGCAACTTTAGTTTCACCACAAAGTTGTTATGGAAAATCCTCCTAATATTCCCGGTGGTCCCAGTGGCGCCCTGCCGCCCAAGAAGGAAACCGGCAAAGTGCAGCCCAAAAAGGAAACCGTGCGGATCAGTTTGCCGCCCCGGCCTTCGGCGGCACCCACAATCAAATTGCCCACGTTGCCGCCCGGAGGTCCTTCGGCTGCGGCTCCCGGTCTGGCCAAGCCGGCCGCTCCGACCGCCGCAGCTCCGGCAGCGGCGCCCATAGCTGGCACCCGCCCTGGCGGAGCCGCCCCGGTCGCCCAGGCGCCAGCCAACGCCCCGGTACGGCGTCCGGCGGCCCCGGTGGCTGCCGCGCCCAGCAAGATGGATTCCATGCTGGCCTTGGGAGCGGGAGTGGCTGGTGTGCTCGCCATCGCCAGCACGGCCTACCTGTGCTTTGGCCTGAGCTGGTAATCTGGCCCGAAACATTTTCATCAAATTAACCCGACGAATCCAATGGCATCTGCAAACATTGTTTCTGTAACGACCGACACTTTCCCTGCCGAGGTGCTGCAATCCGCCACCCCGGTCCTGGTGGATTTCTGGGCCGAATGGTGCGGTCCCTGCAAGATGATCGCCCCGGTGCTCGACGAGCTCTCCACCGAATACGCTGGCAAGATCAAGATTGCCAAGGTGAACATTGACGAGCAGCCCGCGCTCGCCGGCCAGTTTGGCGTTCGTGCCATTCCCACACTGCTGCTGTTCAAGGGCGGCCAGGTGACCGAGCAGATGGTGGGTGCGCGCAGCAAGCGCGACCTCAAGGCCAGCTTCGACAAGGCGGTTTAAGCCATCCCCCAAGTTTTTTGCAGCGCCACCGTAACGGGTGGCGCTTTTTTTTGTGACCCTCGCCTGCCTCCAGGGTATTTAGAGTTTTTCCCACGCCCGCCCGGAGTGGCCAAAGGAAAACCGGTCCGGGTGCATGATCTCCGCCAGGATTTCCAGGGAATCCACCAGCCGCGGCCCGGGCCGGTTGAAGTACGCCTTGCCGTCGGCCAGATAGACCTGGCCCCGCTTCACCGCCCGGAGTTTGGCCCATTCCGGATGCCGGGTCACCGCAGCCATCTCCTGGCGCACCCGGCGCAGGTCAAAGCCGCAAGGCAGGAGCAGAATCAGGTCGGGATTGGCCTCCTGCAACTTGGGCCATTCCAGCCAGGGCGAATGTTTGCCGGAGTCGGCCAGCAGGTTGCTGCCCCCGGCCAGTTCCACCAGGTCGGGAATCCAGTTGCCGGCGGCCATGAGCGGGTCCAGCCATTCCAGGCACGCCACGGTGGGCCGGCGCTTCAGCAGGCAGCTCTTTTGGATGATGTCCGCCACCCGGCTCTGCAACGGGCGTAGAAAGGACCTGCCGTTGTCCGGCACCCGCAAGGCCGTAGCCACCCGCCGGATGTCGTCCCACAAATCCAGCAACCGCTGCGGGGCCAGGGAAACAATCTGGGGGGCCGGGCCGGGCCAGTTGGCCAGGCCGGGAGCGACCTCCGCCGGACTCACCGCACAGACCGCGCATTGCGCTTGGGCGAGGATCACATCGGGCCGCAACTCGCGCAGCTTTTCAAAATCCACCTCATACAGCGGCAACCCCTGCTGCAACCGGGCCGTGACCTGTTCGTGAATTTCCCGGCTGGCGGCGGTGGAGTCAATGGGAGTACTGGTGCAGACCGGCCGGGAAACAATCTCCGGCGGGAAATCGCATTCGTGCGAACGGCCCACGAGCTGGTCGGCGGCAGCAAGCCCGCAAACAATTTCCGTAGCGGCCGGGAACAGGGAAACAACGCGTTGCATGGTGCCGACAATCTGACACGGGTCCGGCCCGGATGCAATGCGCGGCCACCGGCGGCTTGACTCCCCAACGTTTTGCCGCAAGGATTTTCGCAACAAGGAGAAAGATGGTTCGGGCGGAGGGCAGCATTATGAACGCCGAGCAACTGCAGCAACTTCAGGAGGCCGAAGCCAAGTACCGGGGGATGTTTGAAAATGCCGTGGAAGGCATTTACCAAAGCACTCCGGACGGACGTTATGTCGTCGTCAATCCCGCCCTGGCCCGCATGTACGGCTACGACCGCCCGGAGGAGTTGCTCCACTCGGTGTCTGACATCTCCCACCAGATTTACGTGGATCCCGCTTTCCGGGAACGGTTCCAGGAAGAAATTGCGCGCACCGGTTTGGTGCAGGGGCTGGAATACCAGGTACACCGGCGCGATGGCAGCATCATCTGGATTTCCGAGAGCGCCCGGGCGGTGGCCGATGAACAGGGCCAGGTGCGCTTCTACGAAGGCTTCATCGAGAACATCACCGCCCGCAAACAGGCCGAGGCCGAGCGCGCCCGGCTGGAAAAGCAGATGCTGCATTCCCAGAAGATGGATGCCATCGGCACGCTCGCCGGCGGCATGGCGCACGACTTCAACAACATTCTCTGCGCCATGCTCGGCTACACCGAGCTCGCGCTCTACGACCGCCAGATCCAGGGGCTCACCCGCGAAAACCTGGAGGCCGTGCTCAAGTCCGCCGAGCGCGCCAAGGATCTCGTCAAGCGCATCCTCACCTTCAGCCGCCAGACGGATTCCGCCCCGCAACCCGTCAAGCTCGGCGACATCATTGGCGAGGCCGCCAAATTGCTCAACGCCATGCTGCCGTCCTACATCGAAATCACCGTGGACCTCCGCACGGAGAACGATGTGGTGCTGGCGGACATTACCGAGATTCATCAGGTCATCATGAACCTCGGCACCAACGCCGGGCACGCCATGCGGCCCCATGGCGGCCGCCTGAAGTATGAACTGGAAACTGCCCAACTGGCCGCCGGCGTGACGCCCTTGCCCGCCGGGGAGTATGTGCATTTGCTGGTCAGCGATACCGGGCACGGCATGACGCCCGAGGTGATGGAACGGATTTTTGACCCGTTCTTCACCACCAAGGCTGTGGGCCGCGGCACCGGCCTGGGGCTGACCCTCGTGCAAAAAATTGTCCAGCGCGGAGGCGGCTGCGTCACCGTGGAAAGCACGCCGGGGCAGGGCACCACCTTCCATTTGTATTTTCCCCGGTGCGCGCAGCCGCCGGCCCCGCCGCGGCCGGAAGACCACCAAATCCTCCGCGGCAAACGCGAGAAGATTCTGGTGGTGGACGACGAGGTCCCGCTGCTGAACATGATGCAACAGCGGTTGCGCCAGATGGGCTACCGCGTCATCACCCGCGCCGACAGCCCGGATGCGCTGGAGACCTTCCGCGCCGAACCGGACCATTTTGACCTGGTCATTACCGATCACACCATGCCCACGCTCCAGGGCGCCGAACTGGCGGACAAGCTGGGCGAAATCCGGCCGGACCTGCCGGTGGTGCTCATGACGGGATTGAATCTGCCGCCCAGTTTTGGCGGCTCGCCCTACGCCGCCCGCCGGGCGGTGGTGAGCAAGCCCATTGATTTTGTCCAGCTCTCGCACCGGCTGCGGGAGCTGCTCCCGGCGCCAGCGGCATCCCGCCCGGCGGCCCTGGCCGTGAAGTAAGGGAGGCGTGCCAATGCCCCGACCCAACCGGCGGCGGGGCGATGCTGGAATCGGCGGAATGTCCCCCCACGAAGCCAAACGAACCCAATTCATTTTGGCGTCAGAAAATGTTGTAAGTAATTTGGTCATAGTTGAATCCGGATTTGGCTTGCTCCAAAAAAATTGGGTTCGTTTGGTAATTCTCCATTTCGGAATGTGGCGTTCGGATTGCGCGGATCGCCGGAATGAGCTGGGGAGCACGCCCGCCCCGGGCGTTGCCGGCTGCGCCCCCGCAGCCGGCGGTTGCGCGGAATAATTTTCCCGACGGTGGGATGAGTTCGAGCGCTCCGGGTTTTCCGCGAGGGCGCGGAAAACAGCGCCCGTGGCGGGCGCGCTCCCCACTGCCAATCCACATGAATATGCGGTCGTGGTCCGAGAACTGGCCAAAAGTGGTTTGATCCGGTTTGATTCGGTCGGATTTCTCATAAATCTGGTAGGGCCAAGCTGCTGCTTTGCCCTGACTCTCCCGGCGCGCGGACGGCTCGTCCGCGCGTCCCATAAAGCTGCGGAGCAGCGTAAGGGAGTAGCCCACGGCGCCAGCCGTGGGTTGGGCCACCCCATCCCCCAAGCCCCAGTGGGGCGAACCAATCCGGCAGCCGGTGGGGCGACCTTGGTGCGCCGGCGAGATTTGAAATGGCCCTGACGGCGCTCCCCGAATGGCGCGGGATACTTTGCCTCGGCGTGGGGAGGATTTCACGCGCTCCGGGTTTTCCGCGAGGGCGCGGAAAACAGCACCCGTGGCGGGCGCGCTCCCCACGGCCCGCAGGCCGGCGCTGGTTGCGGTTTTTCGCATCCCATCGAGCATTCTATCACGCTCCAAAAAAGCATGAGGTTTAACCATTAACTCTATTTTTTGACGCAAAAAAGGAGGGTTTAAAAGTTTAAACTGACTGCGGAAGAATGGGTTGCAAAATTGCAAAATTGGAAAACCGCAAAATCATTGTTAAAACAAAATGCAGGGAGAACCACCAAGGAACCAGGAAACCAAGGCGGGGAAATAACCTCACGCCAAGGGTGTTGAGGCCGCAAAGGGGAGTCTGGTTGCCGCAGGTTCGTTGAGTTTGGGAAAATCAGCGGCGCGGGAAAACGTTGATGCCGTCGTGCTGGCGTGGTTGCTGCGGCTGGTCTGCGACACAGCCGCGCTCCGAAGCCGGGGAAAGGCAGCGCCACCGGCGCGAAAGCCTGCAACCTGCCCGCCGGAGCCGAGTCAGGTCAAACGGTACCACGGGCGCTGGAGTTAGGGTGTCGCGGCGCTCAACCTCCGAAGAATTTATTCCGGGCGGCGTGGCGCTTCGTCCTCCGAAAATCCCGGCGAATCAGCGATCATTGACGTCTTAAAAAGCCTTCCCTTTGCGAACTCGGCGACCTTGGCGTGAGGTTTAGTCCCGCTTCCGCCCGCTCAAGATTCCAGTTGGCTGAGGTCTCCCCAACAAAAAAACCAGGCGACGTTGCCGTCGCCTGGTTGAAACAAACCCTGGTTGTCGCGACCGATTAGTTATTCTCCGGAATCCGCATGCCGTAGAACGAGCGATACACAAAGATCAGCGCCACGAGGAAGAAGAAGCCGCCGATCATGTTTTTCAGGCCCTGATCCTTCATGGTCACGGCGATTTCCACCGCCAGCAAACCGAAGAGGGTGGTGAACTTGATCACCGGGTTTAGCGCCACCGACGAGGTGTCCTTGAACGGATCGCCCACGGTGTCGCCCACCACGGTGGCGGCGTGCAATTCGGTGCCCTTCTGGCGCATGTCCACTTCCACGATTTTCTTGGCGTTATCCCAGGCGCCGCCCGCGTTGGCCATGAAGATGGCCTGGAACAGCCCGAAGAACGCGATGCCGATCAGGTAGCCGATGAAGAAGTACGGGTTGAAGAACGGCAGCGCCAGCGCGAAGCAGAACACCACGATGAAGATGTTCCACATGCCCTTTTGCGCGTACACGGTGCAGATACGGACGACTTCGTTGCTGTCCTTCTGCGAGGCCGTGGTGGCGTCGAGCTTCATGTTTTCCTTGATGTACACCACCGCGCGGTAAGCGCCGGTCACGACCGCTTGGCAGGAGGCGCCGGTGAACCAGTAAATCACCGAGCCGCCCATGATGATGCCGAGGATGATTTCGGGTTGCACAATGCTCAACGCACCGACGACTTCCTTGAACGGTCCCACGATGCCCGAAGCCACCTGGGCTTCAAACATGCCCTGCAGCAGCATAATGATGCCGAAGACCATCGTGGTGGCGCCCACCACTGCCGTGCCAATGAGCACCGGCTTGGCCGTAGCCTTGAAGGTGTTGCCCGCGCCGTCGCCCTTTTCGAGCTGGTACTTGGCGTTTTCGAAATCGGGCTCAAAGCCGAAACCGCGGCGGATTTCCTCCTTGATGCCTTTGCGGGCTTCGATCTGGCTCAGCTCATAGACGGACTGGGCGTTGTCGGTCACCGGGCCGTAACTGTCCACCGCAATGGTCACCGGGCCCATGCCCAGGAAGCCGAAGGCCACCAGGCCGAACGCGAAGATTGGCGCGGCAAACGCGAACTGGGCCGGCATGATGGAACTCATGGCCGGATTGGTGGAAAACTGCCACGCCCCAAACATGAGCACCATGATGACCAGGCCCATCCAGAAGGCGGAGAAGTTGCCCGCCACGAAGCCAGAAAGGATGTTCAACGAGGCCCCGCCGTGCTTGGAGCAGTTGGTCACTTCGCGGACATGCCGCGAGTTGGTGCTGACGAAAATCTTGGTGAACTCGGGAATCAGCGCCCCCGCCACTGTGCCGCAACTGATGATGGCCGACAGCACCCACCAGAGCTTGCTGGTAACCTCCGGGGCCACGCCGTCCACGGTAAAGTCGCCCAGCAACAGTTTGCTGGCCACGAACGTCACGATGATGGAAACCGCCGAGGTGATCCAGACCAGGTGGGTCAGCGGCGCTTCAAAGTCGAAATCCTTCTTGCTGCCGTAAAGGGCCTTGCTGAGCACTTCGTTCACAAAGTAGGAGCCCAGCGAGGTCACAATCATTAACGCGCGCATGACGAACAGCCAGACGATGAGCGTGGCGCAAACCGTGGGGCTTTTGGCCAGGGCCAGCGCGAGGAAGGCGATCAGGGCCACGCCGGTCACGCCGTAAGTTTCAAAACCGTCCGCCGTCGGTCCCACCGAGTCACCGGCATTGTCGCCCGTGCAGTCGGCGATGACGCCGGGATTCTTCGGATCATCTTCGGGGAGCTTGAAAACGATCTTCATCAGGTCCGAGCCGATGTCGGCAATCTTGGTGAAGATGCCGCCGCAGATGCGGAGCACCGAGGCGCCGAGGGATTCCCCAATGGCAAAACCGATGAAGCAGGGGCCCACCAGGTCGCGCGGCAGGAAGATGAGGATGCAAATCATGAAGAACAGCTCCACCGCCACCAGCAGCAGGCCGATGCTCATGCCCGAGCGGAGCGGAATGCCCAGCGTGGCAAACGGGTTGCCCTTGAGCGCGGAGAAGGCGGTCCGGGAATTGGAGATGGTGTTGATCTTGATGCCAAACCAGGCGACCCCGTACGAACCGAGAATGCCCAGGATGGAAGCCAGCAGGATCACCAGCACGTGCAACACGGTGTTCTGCTGGAGGAAGCCGAAATAGACGATCATGCAGCCGCCGATGAGCACCCACAGGATGGCCAGCAGTTTGCCCTGGGTTAACAGGTAGGTTTTGCAGGTGCCGTAGATGCTTTCGGAAACCTTGGCCATGCTTTCATGCACCGGCAATCCCTTGGTTTGAAAATATTGCCAGATGCCAAACAGCGCCCCGACGGCGCAGACCACGATGCCCAACAGCATCAAGGTGTGGCCGCTCACCCCGCCCAAACCGTCGAACTTGACGGTGGTCAGTTCCGGGATATGGATATCCGCCTCACTGGCCAGCGCCCCTTGTCCACCCAGGCCCAAAACCGCCAGGCTGGTTAAGATTAAGTTTCGGGTTCTAGAGGAATTCTTATTCATAAATTGTAATTTAACTATCCTGAATGAAGTCGGAATTGCCAAGCCGCATTTTGTCCTCCATGCATCATGGGTTGTTGTGCAGGGCTTTGGGCCAATATTGACAGGCCTTTGCGGCCTCTCGCCGTTCCGGTGCTCCGCCGGGGGGCTTGCGGAACCCAGCCGGGCTGGCGCAAATGCAAGTTCCACGGCTGCTGTTCTTTGGGCTGGCGATGCGGCTGCCGGGGGTGGTGGGGCTTTTACCTTGCCGCTGCGGCGGGCTTTTCCCATGCTGGTGGCCATGGCTGACCGTGTGATTTCCGATGTCCTGACCAAGCCCGACGCCGCGTTGGAACTGACGCTGCGCCCGGCACTTTTCTCCGAATTCACCGGCCAGCCCAAGGTCAAGGAGCGGTTGGAAATTGCCGTTCTCGCAGCCAAACAGCGGGGGGAAGCGCTCGACCATATCCTGCTCAACGGCCCGCCCGGACTGGGCAAGACCACCATCGCCAACATCCTGGCCAAGGCCATGGGCGCGAACCTCAAAAGCACCAGCGGTCCCACCATCGAAAAGGCCGGCGACCTGGCAGGCTTGCTGACCAATCTCGAAGCGGGCGACGTGCTGTTCATTGACGAAATTCACCGCCTGCAAAAGACCATCGAGGAATACCTGTATCCGGCGATGGAAGACTTCAAGCTGGACATCATCATTGACCAGGGCCCGAACGCCCGGAGCGTGCGGCTGAACCTGCCGCGCTTCACGCTCATCGGGGCGACCACGCGGAGCGGGCTGCTCTCAGCGCCGTTGCTGACCCGCTTCCCCATGCGCGAGCGGCTGGATTATTACCACGCCGAACAGTTGCAGAAAATTGTGGTCCGGTCCGCGCACCTGTTGAATGTGGAGATGGAGGCGGCGGGAGCCATGGAAATTGCCCGGCGCAGCCGGGGTACGCCGCGCATCGCCAACAACCTGCTGCGGCGGGTGCGGGATTATGCGCAAGTCAAAGGCGACGGCCGCATCACCGCCGCGCTGGCCGACCGCGCGCTGGCCATGTTGGAGATTGACCAGAACGGGCTGGACGAAATGGACAAGCGCATCCTGGAGGCCATCATCGTCAAATTTGGCGGCGGGCCGGTGGGCGTGAATTCGCTGGCCGTGGCCGTGGGCGAGGAGCCGGACACTATCGAGGAAGTTTATGAGCCCTACCTCATCATGGAAGGCTACCTGAACCGCACCCCGCAGGGGCGCGTGGCCACCGAACTGAGCTACAAAAAGCTCAACCTCAAGCCGGCAACGGGCGGGCAGACGCGGCTGCTGTAAGCCAGGAAAATTCCGTTGGCGCGATGGCCGGAGCTGAGGCATAGTAGTGAAGCCCAACCTTGGTGAAACTGGCCCGACTTTTAATCCTCTCGCTTGGCCTGAACGCGCTGCTTGCGCTCGTGTGGCTTTATCTTTGGCAGCAGCCAGCCGCGCCGGTCCGCCCGCCGGCGGCTCCGCCGCCCCGCGCTGAAACCACAACCCCCCGCCAGTCCGCCGCCCCGGCACCATCGCCGGTCCCGGCAGTGACCCCATTCCGCTGGAGCCAGATTGAGTCGCCCGATTACCATCAATACATCGCCAACCTCCGCGCAGTTGGCTGTCCGGAGCGGCTGATCCAGGACATCATCGTGGCCGACGTGACCAGCCTGTATCACGGCAAATCAGTGAAGCTGAACCGGGCGGTCATGGCTCACCCGGTCGAGCCATGGGTGGGGGCAGACCAGCGGAAGCGAATGCAGCAGAACGCGAAGGAACAGGAAGTCGAACTCGGGGCAGAGGAGCGTGCGTTAATCAAAGAACTGCTGGGCATAGACTGGAATAAACAGATCACTGACATTTGGGGCAGTACGGATACCGCCCTTATGCTGGGCTATTTGCCAGAGGAGAAAGTTCAACCGCTGCTGGCACTGGCGGTCCGGCTGGATGAAGGCATGAACCGGATCCAGACCGAATCCGGCGGCATAATGATCGCGGAGGATTATGTTCGCATGAATCGGCTCCGCGACGGGTTGCTGGCGCAGGCGACCCAGTTGCTGACTCCGGCCGAGGCAGATGAGCTGGAGCATCGGTTCCAATACCTGATGTTTTCCGAACTGGAGCACAACCACCTGGAGGGGGTGGCCTTTTCCAGCGCCGAATTTCGGGAACTCGTGGGGGCGTCCCGAACGATCCGGGATGTGCTGCGCATGGATATAACGGAACTGGAATCAGGGGAGGTGAAGCCGGAAATCGCGGCGCAGCGGAAGGCCGCCTTTGAGCAGCAAGTGGCGGCTTTGCTGGGGCCGGCCCGGTTTGCGGATTATCAACGCGCGCAGGATGCGGTTTTCCGGGAGACGTACGATTTTACCCAGGAAAAACATCTGACGCTGGCTGCGGCCGCGGCCGTGGCCAATGCCCGGCACAATGCGGAGGAGCAGGCGGCGCAAATCAAGGCCGATGCCACGCTGTCGGCGGAAGAGCAGCAGGTGGCATTACAGGTCCTGGTGGCCACGACGCGGAACACCATCTCCGGTGCGTTGGGCCCAGCGGCGGGGGAATACCTGAAAGTTGTGGGGCCGACTTTGGACAATCTGGGTAAACTGCCGCCGCCGCAACCCAAGGAACAGCCATGAGGGCGCGCTTTTGGTTGGGACTTTCGTTGGCGGCAAACCTGGCACTGAGCTGGGCGGTAGCCGCCCGGTTTCACCCGCCGGTACCCCGCGTGGTCCCGGCCGCCGGCCCCGCCCACCGGACTGCGGCAGTCGCGCCCCCGGGAGAAACTTCAGAAACTCCCGCGCCAGCGGCAGCGGAAGTGGCCCAGTTTCAGTGGGCGCAACTGGTTTCGCCGGATTTCAAGGTGTACCGGGACAATTTGCGCGGGATTGGCTGTCCGGAACAAACGGTGCGAGACATCATCACGGCGGAAATCAATGCCCAGTATTTGGGCCGCCGCCAGGTTATCCTGGCCGCGATGCAGAGCACATTTTGGGAACTGGCGGCACAGCACTGGAACGACCCGCAAGCGATTCTGAAAGGGGACTGGGCAAAGCCATTGAAGGAGTTGGAGCAGGAACGGACCCAATTGATCAAGGAAGTGCTGGGAAATCCGGAAGTGCTGGCATTCACGACGAATAGTCCGGAGTGGAACGCGCGCGCCAATTATCTTGCCGGACAATATTCCTGGCTGCCGGAAGCCAAACGCCAGCAACTGGTGGCCTGGCAACAGGAAATGGCCGCGGAACGGGTGGCCCTGTTTAACGCGCGCGATCAGCGGGCGGATAAAAAATTTACCCCGGCGGAACAGGCGCGGGTTGAGACTTTGCAGGAGGAATTCATAAAAAAGCGGGAGCAGTTGCTCACGCCGGAAGAGTTGGCAGAATTAAAGTTGCGCCAGTCGCCGGAAGCCGGTTGGGCGCAAAATTTGCCGGGATTTGAGGTGACGGAGAGCGAGTGGCGGGCCGTGGCCCAGGCGCGGGCCGATTGGGTTGCGGCCCATGTGCCGGCAGATGCCGCACAGCCGGGGGCCCGGTCCGAGCCCGCCGCAGCGGACATGGCGCAAATCATCCAAACCACCCTTGGAGCGGACCGGTTGACGCAATATCAGCAGGCGAGCGACGGGGATTATCAAATGACCCACAAGGTCATGGCGCGGTATGGCCTGGCAGATTCGGTGACCCAGGAGGTGCGGGACATGCAGCGGGTGGCGGAGGCCAAAGTTCAGCAAGTTCAGGGCGATGCCAGCCTAACACCGGAGGAGCGCCAAGCCACGCTCGCGACCCTGCAACAAGAAACCGAACGTTCGCTGACGGCTACGCTGGGGGCGGAGGTCTTTCATACTTACCAACGTTATGCCGGCGGCTGGCTCACCCACTTGGCGCCCGCTTCGGCGGATTGATTTCCGGTTTCATCCTGCCGGCTTCCATGGCATTCTCCTGCGGTGACGGCGAAATCCTACTGGCGCGAAGGCGCCATTGTGTGGCAACTGGGCTGGGTGCGGTTGCGCCGGCGCTGGTGGGTCATCCTGCTGGTGGCCGCGCTCGGCGCGCTGGCCGTGCTGCTGCAACACGGCTGGGATGACCGGGTGTTACACCATATCCGCGTCCCGGATACGGCCCCCAATTATAAAACCGTCAACTGGTTTGCCGGCCGGGTCAGTTATTGGGGCGACCAGATGTGGAGCGTTCCTCTGGCGCTGTTGCTGTGGGCGTGCGGGGCGGTGTTCCGGAGCCGGCGCTGGCGGCGGCTGGGCTGGGCTTGTCTGTGGGCGTTCCTGGTGGGCAGTGTGGTGGTGAACGTGTTCCGGGTGCCGCTGGGCCGGGCGCGGCCGTCGGCGGGCGTGCCGGATGGCTTCTACGGGCCGCACCTGCAAAGCAATTATCACGGGTTTCCTTCGGGACATTCCACCACTTCTTTTGCCACGGCGGCGGCGGTGATTTCGGCGGCGCCATTATTGAGCGTGCCGTGCACCTTGTATGCGGCCACGGTGGGCTGGTCGCGGATGCAGTTGAACCGGCATCATCCCATTGATGTGCTGACGGGCGCGGCGTTGGGCAGTGTGGTGGGATTATGTTTTGGGGTGGCGTTGCCGGGCGCGGGCCGCTGGCGGCGCCGGGTGCGGCGGCGGTAAAACCCCTTGCTTCCCGCACGGCGGGGATTAGCATGGCGGCAAATCAGAAAGCGAAACGGCCAATCATTACATCATGTCTGAAATTGCAAAATTTGTGAATCACGGGGCGGCGCTGATCACCCCGGCGGTCACTGAAAATCTGCTGCGGCATCTGCCGTTGTGGAAAGTGGAGTTCACCCAGATCAACGAGCCGAAATTTCCCCATCTGGTGGACCAGTTGGAATTTCTCGCCGATGCGGTGGAAGATTCCGCCGACGGCGCGTACAAGGAATTGCCTTACGCGGCGCTGGCCGCGGCGGTTTTCGCGCTGGTGTACGCCCACAAGCAGGCGGGCATCATTCCCAGCTACGTGCCCAATCTGGCGCGCGCGGATGATTCCAGCGTGGTGCGGGCGGTGCTCATCCAACACGAAAAGGCGTTCGCCGTTTATGCTGGCGTGCAAGGGGTGGACTGGTCGGAAATTACCAGCGAGCCGTGAAGGATTTTTTTGCGGGCGCGGCGGTGTCACCCGGCTGTCGGCCGGGCACTCTGCAATTCGTAGTTGAGCACGGAGAGGCAGTAAATCGCCGCCGTATCGGCCCGGAGCACCAGGGGGCCCAAGGTGATGGGCCGCGCGCCGGCGGCCTGGATGGCCCGATATTCTTCCGGAGTGAAGTCGCCTTCCGGTCCCACCCACACGCCAACGGTGGCGGGCTGCCGTTGCTGCGCGGCGCGGAAATCTTGAACATGTTCGCGGGGCGAAACGCTGTCCGGCTGCAACGAGGCGACCAGTTTCAGGTCGAAGGTTTCCGGGCGGTTCAATAATGCCGGCAGCGTCACCGGCAAATCAATGTGCGGCAGCCAGGGAGAGCCGCATTGCTTGATGGCTTCGATGGCGACCTGCCGCCATTTTTCCACTTTGCTGGCGGCTTCGCCGGCATCCAACTGCACCACGGTCCGTTCCGTCAGCAGCGGCACCACGCGGGCGGCGCCGAGTTCGGTGGCCTTTTCCACGATGGTTTCCATGGTCTTGCCCTTGGGCACGGCCTGGCACAGCGTGATTAGGCAGGGCGGGGGCGGGGTGAATTTTTTTTGCAGGACGGCGAGTTCGGCGCGTTTTTTTGAGACGCCCCGAATTTCGCACTGGTATTCGTGGCCGGCGCCGTCGAGCACCACCACGGGCGCGCCGGGGCGCAGCCGCAAGACATCCAGCGCGTGATGCGCCTCGCGGCCGGTCAGCGCCAGCGCTCCTTCCGCCCCGGCTGGCAAATGGAAGCGATGGATGCTGGCCATGACCGCGGGGGCTATTTGAACAGCCGTTTGGCCTTCTCGAAAAAGCCCTTGCTGATGGGGTTTTCGGTGCCGTCGCACAGGGCGGCAAATTCCTGCAACTTGGCGCGCTGCTCGGCGTTGAGGCGGGTCGGCACCTCCACATTCACGCGCACGTGCAGGTCGCCGGTACCGTGGCCCTGGACGTTGCGGATGCCCCGGCCTTTGAGCCGGAACACCGTGCCGGACTGGGTGCCGGCGGGAATCTTGACTGTGGTCTTGCCCTGCAAGGTGGGCACTTCAATTTCGGCACCGAGCACGGCCTGCACAAAACCAATGGGCACTTCGCACAGCAAATCGTCGCCGTCGCGCTGGAAGACGTCGTGCGCCCGCACGTGGAGGACGATGTAGAGATCGCCCGGCGGGCCGCCGCGCACGCCGCCCTCGCCATTGCCGGCGGAGCGCAACCGGGAGCCGGTGTCCACGCCGGCGGGGATTTTGAGTTTGATCTTGGATTTCTTTTCGTGCCGGCCGGCGCCGCGGCAGGTGCGGCAGGGTTTTTCAATGACCCGCCCGGCACCCTGGCAGTGGGGACAGGTCTGGGCCACGCTGAAAATGCCCCGGGAGGAAATGACCTGGCCGCGCCCGCCGCAGGTGGAGCAGACGCGGAGCTTGGACCCGCTTTCCGCGCCGCTGCCGTGGCAGGTTTCGCAGGCCTCCAGCTTGGTGACGGAAATTTCCTTTTCGCAGGACAGGGCGGCCTCTTCGAAATCAATTTCCAGATCGTAGCGCAGGTCGGAGCCGCGTTGTGGCGCGGTGGGATCCTGTGGCGCGCCGCCGCCGAAAAGGTTTTCGAAAATGGAGCCGGACCCGCCGCCAAAGACGTCGCGGAAGATGTCGAACGGATCATGGAAACCGCCGCCACCCCGGCCGCCGCCGAAGCCGCCGCGCGCGCGGGGATCAAAGGCCGCGTGGCCGTACTGGTCGTAGGCGGCACGCTTTTGCGGGTCGCTCAGGGCCTCGTAGGCTTCGCCGAGTTCCTTGAACTGTTCCTCGGCGGCTTTGTCGCCGGGGTTTTTGTCGGGGTGAAATTTGACGGCGAGCTTGCGATAGGCTTTTTTGATTTCCTCATCGCTGGCGCCGCGGTCCACCCCGAGCACCTCGTAATAGTCACGTTTGGCCATGGAAGGGTGGGGGCGTCACGCCGCCGGTTTTTTGGCCACGACCACGCTGGCGGGCCGGAGCAGGCGGTCGCGGAACTTGTAACCCTTGCGCAACTGGGTGACGACCTGGCCCTCGGGCTGGTCCACCGTTTCCTGTTGCGAAACGGCCTCGTGAAAATTCGGGTCAAACGGCTGGCCGGCGGCGTTGATTTCCTCCAGGCCAAATTCCATGAGGGTGCTTTTCAACTGCTGCTGGATCATGCCGATGCCGGCCTGCAGGGATTCCAGCGTCTCGGTCTGGCTGGTCTGGGCGGCGGCGAGGGCCATGTCAAAATTGTCGAGCACGGTGAGCAGCTTCTGCAGGAGCGATTCGTTGGCAAATTTGACGGCATCCTGGCGTTCGCGGGCGGCGCGCTTCTTGTAATTTTCGAGGTCGGCGGTGACGCGGAGGTAGCGGTCCCAATTTTCCGCGGCGGTGGCGGCCTTGGCTTTCAATTCTTCAATCTGCGCGGGCGTTACCGCGGCGGCCTCGGCCGCCGGGGCTGGGGCCGGCGCTTCCGTTTCTTGCTTGGCTTTGTCGGGTTTCATCATGTCCAGAAATCAAACTTCGTCGGCATAAAATATCGGAGTTGGGTTGCGGGGGCAACCCTTCCGAACGGAGAAGTTCCCGGGAAATCCCCGGGGGGCTATTTGCCGGCCGGCGGGGCGGTCAGCTTTTGGAACTCAGGGTTGCTGCGCAACGGCACAAACCCCGGCTCCTTGGCGGCTTCGATTCGCAGATCGATGGCGGTGGAGTTCTGCAGCCGGCGCTGGTTGCTGAGGTCAATGGCCTTGGTCAGGTCGGTCAGGGCCTCGGGCGGATGGCCGCGCAGAATCTTGATCCGGGCCAGGTCATACCAGGCCTCCGGCGAATTGGGGGTGAACTGGGTCAGCTTTTGCAAGGCCTCCTCCAGGCCGTCGAAGTTTTGCATTTGAGCAAAGGCCTGGGCGGCCACGATGGCGAGGCTGGCGTTGGCATGGGGGTCAGCCAGTGCCTTGCGCAACACGGCGGTGGCCTGGTTGGTCTGTTGCAACTGCATATAACCGGCGGCCAGGTTCAGGGCGGCTTGAAAATCGCTCGGATTGGCGGCGTAGGCCTGCTCCAGTTCCTGGAGGCTGCTCGCCGGCGTGACCGGGCCGGGGTTGTGGCTGTTGCTGGCGTTGCGCAGGCTGGTGATCAGATCGGAAATCTGGCCGTTGTTGGGGTCGAGTTTCAAGGCGGTTTCGGCCAGCAACAGGGCGTCGGGAATCCGCTGCATTTGGGCCAGCAGTTGGACGTAGTGGAACAGGGCTTCAGGGCTGTAGGGGCAGAACGCAAACGCCTGGCGGTAGGCGAAGTCCGCTTCCTTGATCATGCGCATCTGGTCGGCGGCATTCTTGGCGTGGGAGATGCGCCAGCCGTACACGCTGGAGGCAATGGAACTGCGCAGCTTGGAAAAAGCCTTCTGCGCCTGGTCGTCGCGGACGAATTTGAGGTCGCCCTTGAAGCCGCTGAAGTCGTGCTGCATGTAAACCTTCTCCACGAAATCGCAGATCTCCTTCACCGAGGTGTCGTAGGTGACCCAGTTGCCGATCAACCGGTCGGAATATTGCGTCCAAAATTCGTGATCCCGCCGGATGGTGTCTTCCGACAGCTCCGTGACCGGATCGCGGTTGACCTTCATGATGATGCCGAACGGGGTCAGGTGCGGGTACATCCAGTCCAGCGGAAAACTTTCCTCCACGTAGAATTCGTTCTTGGGGTTGTGATCAAAGATGACCTTGGTCAGCAGGCCGTTGATGGCCATCACCGCCACCTGTCCGGTCACCTGCACCTTGCCGTTGAGGACCTGCACCTGTTCGCCCGGCTTGAGTTGATTCATTTGCAGGCGACGCGAGGCATCGCTCATGTATTCCTGGAAGCATTCCGCAGAATCCTCCGCGGTGGGGATGTAGATTTCGCGGTCCGGATAAACTCCGCTTTTGCTGATGGCGATATCCCCGGGATAGGCCTCCTCGAGCAGCAGCCGGTTCAGGCGGATGCGGGTGTAGCTCTCGGGATCCTGGGCGATGAAATCGCGGGTGGTATCCAGCAGTTTGACATTCTGGAACCGCTCGGGGGTGTAGAGCGGGCCGTGCGACTGGGCCTTGCCAGGTTCCGTCTCCGCTTGTTGTTTCTCTTCCAGCCCGCGGCGGAGCAAATGATTCAGGTCTTTGGCCAGGGCGGGGCGCAGGGCGGCGTTGTCCGGAGTACCGAGCAGTTTCTGGGTATCCGGGGTGAGGCTGTCATAAACAAACTGGGATACGGGATCCGCCTTGGCGGCCAGCTTTTGGGCAAAATCCTTCAGGTTGGTGAAATCCGAACCCGAGAACATGGAGGTGCTGGTGCGGCGTTCGCACTCGATGTGGGCGCCCAAGGCGGTGAAGTAGGTGTCCAGCGGCCGCATGGCGCGGGCCAGGGCATTGGTTTTGTAATTCTGTTCCTGTTCCTGGGAACTCCGGACGAAGTCCTGGAAGAACGGGGTGTCAATCTGCTTGCTGCGGTTGTAATGGGCCCGGATGTATTCCAGATAGGTGCCGTCGGCGAGTGCATTCTGGGTGATGATGTACACATCGCGCCGGTCAAAGTTGGGGTCGCGCGGCTTTTTGGAGGGCGGGATGAAGCTCTCGTCAAAGATCATATAGGTGGGGCAAAACCGGCCGGGGTCGGTGCCGCCAAACAGGATGGCGTCGCGGGCCATTTCCGGATAGAGCGGCTTGCCGTCGCTGCCTTTGTACGGGGGCGTGAACATGTCGTGCCCGAACCAGTAGCCGAACAGGTGCCCATGCTGTTCGTTGTCGAACCAGTTGTTGAGGATGGGGTAGGCCGGCATGAGGGCGAAAATGGCGAGGGTCGCGGCGATGGTGGGCTTGTTGCGACTCAGCGCCAGAAACAGCACAAACGCAATGGCCATGCCGAGCAACAGCAGTCCGGCATAGAGCGGCAGCGCGTATTGATCCTTAACAAAGATCCGTCCGAGGCTGTAGAAGAACAGCTCAAAGCTGCCCATTTCCTTGTGTTCGCCAAAGAAGGATTGCGTGGTCTGGGCCAGCTCATAAAGTGCTGCCACAATGGCCACTCCGCCCCCGCACAGGCCGAAGATGCGGAACTTCTGATAGTGCGTGGTCAGATAGGCGGCAATCAGCGTCAGCCCGTAACCGATGAGGATGGTGACAATGATGTGCGAATTGGTGAACTGTACCCGGGTGAGTTCCACCGTGGCGCGGTCGGCGGTGGGGCTGATCAGCCAGCACAGCAGCACGCCCATGCAGGCGTAAATGCCGGTGAGGCCGATGAGCCAGGCGCGCTCCCGTTTCTGCATCCGCAGGAAAAACACGAAGGGGATCAGGGCCAGCAACGCATACACCCAGTTGAATTCCTCGGTGACACCGCCGAGGAGGATGCCGATCTGGCTGATGAATTTGAGCGGATCCGCGACAATGTCGGTGGGCACGGTTTGCGCGTACTGGCCGCGGGTGAGTGCATGCCAGAAGCCCTGGGCGGTGCGGGGGTAGCCCCATTGCATGGGCGGATCGCTCATGCCCGCCAGCGGCATGTACAGGTAGAAACTCGCCCCGGCCAGCCAGACAAACAGCCCGATGATCGCCACGTGCAACTTGGTGCCAATTTCCCTGGTCTGAAGGGTCAGCCAGATCAGGCCGGCGATGGAAAAGAAGCCGATGGTGTTGTAAACGAAGAACAGCGTATTATTGGGGCCATCGAAATTAGTCAGGATGTGCATGCTCTTGAGCACCAATCCCAGCACATAAAAGATGGTATTGCCCAGGCACAGATCGCGGCCGATGCGGGGCTGAATGGCAGCGATGGCGATTTCAATGCCCATGGCCGCCAGCAGCAGGGTCTGATGGTTCGTCACGCAAATGCCGAAAATGAAGAAGGCCAGGTAGAGATAACGCATCTGATGCGGGGCGTAGGCCCAGCGCAACAGGCAGAGCAGCACCCCGAGGAAGGAGAGGGCGCTGAGCGGATACACCTCCACAATCACGGACTGGCTCCACATGTAGCCGTTGAAGCCTAGCAGCATGCCGGCGACAAACCCGGATACGAGGCAAATCAGATTTTCCCAGCGGCGGTCGAGGGTCTTGAGGTCGGCAATGCCTTCAATCATCATGCTGCTGCCGCGGGAAACGAGCAGTGAAATCAAGCCACAGGTCAGCGACCCGGCAATGGCCGAGGCCACCGCCACGCGGAAGGCGATGTTGCCCACCGTGAAAATATGGCAGAAGGCCCAGGTGAGAATGGTCCAGACCGGATAACCCGGGGGATGCGGAATCCCGGCATAAAACGAGCCCACCGCCAGTTCGCCGGAGTCTTCCAGGGTCAGGTCCGGGGCCAGGGTGAGGCAGTAACCGATAAAAACCAGCAGGGTGGTGATGGCGAAGGCCGTCCAGTCAATCTTGCGGAACAACGGGGGCGGGTTGACGCGGGTGGCAGGCGGAGGGGGTGCGGGTGACTTGCCGCCGGCGGCGGCGTTTTTGCCGTCGGCCGCTTTTGCTTTTCCATTGCTCATAATTGCATCAGACCATCATTCGAACTGGAAACCTTAGAGATACAGGCAAACAGTAGAAGTTAAACGTTTGCCCTTTGTCCACTTAATAATCAGTCGGTTAAAGCATTGTTTTGCCGGTAATTCATGGGAATTGACATCCCGGACCCCAAACTGTGCAAAAATAATTTGCGAAAAGCGTCCGCCTGCCGGGTTAATGGAAACCCAGCCAGTGGCCGCCATGATACGTGATGAAGGCCAGCACCCAGGCCAGCGCGCCCATGTACAGCCACTGGAACAGCGGCCATTTCCAGGTGTTTGTCTCCCGGCGCACCACCGCCACGGTGCTGACGCATTGGAGGGCGAAAACGTAAAAAACCATCAACGTCACGGCTACCAGCGGGGTGTAAACCGGAGAGCCGTCGGGCCGGACCTGCTGGCGCAGGGTGTCCTGCAACGCCCGGTTGCTGGTGGCCTCGTCGGTGTCCGTCTCCACGTTATAAACGGTGGACATGGTGCTGACGAACACCTCGCGGGCGGCAAAGGAACCGATGATGCCGATGCCCATTTTCCAGTCAAAACCCAGGGGAGCGATAATTGGGGCGATGGCCCGGCCGGCCATCCCGGCGAAGCTGTGGCGGAGTTTGGCGCCGGTCTGCTCGCGGTCCAGCACAGCGAGCTTCCGGTTGAGGGCTTGCAACGGATCGGGGGCGGTGAGCGTGGGGGCCGCCGTTCCCGGGGCGGAAAGCGTGGCGGGAGCGGCAGGCAGGCTTTGGGCGGCGGCAATTTTTTGCCGCAAGGTGTCCGGATCGGAGAGGTCGGGAAAGGCTTCCCGGGCCGCGGCCAGCGCCTGGTTCTGGAGCTGCTGTTCCGAACCCGAACTGCGGGGGTAGCTGGCCAGAAACCACAGCAGGATGTTAATGCCCAGGATCACCGTGCCCGCCCGGCGCAGAAAAAGTTTGGAGCGGTCCCACATGTGCCGGGCCACCACGCGCAGGACGGGGCGTTTGTAAGGCGGCAATTCCATGATGAGCATGGGGGTCTCGCCCCGGAGCAGGGTTTTCTTGAACACCCAGGCCATCACCAGCGCCATCACGGTGCCGAGGAGATACATGGCCAGCATGGTCAGCCCGGTTAGTTTCAGTACGCCGAAAACTTTGATGTTGGGAATGCACGCGCCGATGAGCAGGGTGTAAACGGGCAGGCGTGCCGAGCAGCTCATCAACGGCGCCACCAGAATGGTCACCAGCCGGTCTTTCGGCGTTTCAATGGTGCGCGTGGCCATGATGCCGGGGATGGCGCAGGCATAGGAACTCAGCATGGGAATGAAACTTTTGCCATGCAGCCCCACCTTGCTCATCAGGCGGTCCATCAAAAACGCCGCGCGGGCCATGTAACCGGTATCTTCCAAAAATCCGATGAATAAAAAGAGCAGCAGAATTTGCGGCAGGAACACCACCACCGCGCCCACGCCGGCGATGACGCCGTCCACCAGCAGGCTGCGCAGGTCGCCCGGGGTCAGCCAGCTGCCCACAGTGCTGCCCAACCAATCCACCGCCTTTTGCATGGCGTCCATGGGAATGTGGGCAAAGGTGAAGATGCTCTGGAACATCACCAGCATGATGAGAATAAAGATCAGGGTGCCCCAAACCTTGTGGGTCAACACCTGATCCAACCGGTCGCTGAAGGTGTTTTGCAACGACTGGACTTCGTTGGTGACGGTGAGATGGATTTCGCTGACAGCCCCGTAACGGGCTTCGATGGCGGCACTGCGCCAGTCGAGTCCGGCCGCCGTGACCCGTTGGCGGGCAATTTGGACGGTTTCGCGCACCGGGGCCGGATATTTGCCGGTGGCCGCAAGTTTTTCGTCACTGAGCAGCAGCAGGGCTTCGGCCCGGCGGTTCACCGGCGCCGGGGTGGCGTGCTGGTGCAACGCGGCGGCGATGGTTTCCACTTCGGCGGCAAAGGCGGCGGGCAACTGACCGAACCGTTTGGGCGCGACGGCCGGGGGCTTTTGATGGGCCCGCGTGACGATGGCAGTGCGCAGTTCCGGGAGGCCTTCGTTGACACTGGCCACGAGCGGGATGACGGGTACGCCCAGAAATCCGGACAGTTGGGCCACATCAATTTCGTGGCCGTTCTGCCGCGCCACATCCATCATGTTCAACGCCACAAGGCACGGGAGACCCAGTTCGATGACCTGGGTGGCATAATACAGATTGCGCTCCAGATTGGAGGCATCCACCACCACCACCACCAGGCTGAGCGGCGGCACATCGGGCAGGAGATGAAACAGGGCGTCGCGGGAAATCTCCTCGTCAATGGATTTGGGACTGAGGCTGTAGGTGCCGGGAAGGTCCAACAACGTGACAGGCGCTTCCGGCGGCGCTTCACGCAACCGGCCTTCCTTGCGCTCCACCGTCACGCCGGCGTAATTGCCCACCTTGGCACGGAGGCCGGTGAGGGCATTGAACAGGGTCGTCTTACCGCAATTGGGATTGCCGGTGAGCGCTACGTAGGCGGGCACGGGATTCATCTGCTCGGGGAAAAGCTAGGCCTTGGGCCGCACCCAGATTTGCTCCGCCTCGTGTTTGCGCAGGGTCAGATGGTAGCCGCGGACCTTGATTTCCACCGGGTCGCCCAGCGGGGCAAAGCGGACAAGTTCCACCGGGGTGCCAACGAGCAGGCCCATTTCCAGGAGCCGGCCACGATTTTCGGGGGCCACTTTGATTTCGGTGACCACGGCGCTGGTGCCGAGGGCAAGGGAGGTGAGGGCGACGCTGGCGGCGGACATGTCGGGCATGTCCGGTTATGCCACCTTGGCGGGGGGAGCGATCGGCTCCACCATGATGGTGTCGGCCAGTTTCTGGCTGATGCCGAGGCGGGCATTGCAGACCAGACAAATCAGGTTGGAATGCCGGCTGAGCAGCTTGATGCGTTGCTGCTCGCAAAAACCCATTTCCCGCAGGCGGTCTTTCATCTCGGGGGCGGCGTGGAGTTGCTTGATGCAAACCACCACTCCCACCTGTACCCGGCTGAGGGGGCAGACGGACTGGCCGGCGCATTGGTCGTCCAGAATCGTAACGGTTTGTTTCACTTCACTCACGCGGCGGTAAGGTAGGATAATTGCAGCTTGGTTGCAAGGGCGAAAACTGATGTAAATCAGCAGAACTTAAGGCTATTGCCAAGGTTGCGCGGTAACATTGGCGAGTCGCTGAAAGTCTTTGCTATCAATGGCTGAGCTGGAACCGTAAGAGCTCAACTTGGCCGAGGCTGGATCATAAAAACGCCAGACTTCGGAGTGTCCGTCGGCGAAGTTCAGCCCAAAGGCGTAGTCATGCCGGTCCGGCGAGGTGGACGGCAGCCGGGTGGGGGCTTTTTTGAGTTCCGGATCCAACAGGAAGTAACCGTCGCTGATGGTGCGGGAATCTTCTTCAATCAGCACCCAGACTTGCGAAGGGGCGTCCAAATCAGATTCCCGGGAATAGAAAGCCGGATAGTTTTTGGAAATTGCCTGATTCACCGGAGCGCCGAACCGGCTGCGATCACCGAGGAAGGCGTTCATGGAATAACTGCGGACGGTGGGAGTGCGCTTGTCACTGATCAGCACGCCCTGGTCGGCGGGGCAGTGATATACCGTTGGGGTGGTGAGATAAGGAAAGAAGCGACCCCGATTCAGCAATGTAAGGCTTCCCGCTTCGCTGGAGTTGGTCATGTTACCGTAAACCCAAGCATAAGGATTGGGAGCCGTGCCGCCGGGATACGACTCCGCCAAACGGCCCGAGCTGTCCTCGTAATAAAGAGTCCACGCCAGTCCAATTTGCCGCAGATTGGACATGCAGGCGGTGCGTTGGGCCAAGGTGCGGGCTTTGTTCAAGGCGGGCAAGAGCAGGGCCGCCAGCACCCCGATGATGACGACGATGACCAGCAATTCCAACAGCGTGAACGCTTCCTTGCGACAAAATCCCACGCCACGCCCCTTTTGGGGAGCTTGGAGGTTGGGTCTGCTCCGGTTCATACGCTCTTGGTGCCTTTTATTGTCGGCAAAATCGGGGGGAAGGCAAGGAGAATTTTGTTGCGTCCAGCGTAGATTTTGGCGTCGGAAATGCCCGGAATCCACACGGTTTCAAAACTGACTTACCTGCTCAACTTGGTTTTTTATGAGTTGTATGCTGATTATTTCAAAAGAATTGCGTTTTTTATGGCCCTCGAAAAAAAAATATTTTTATTAAAAAATCGCATTTGCGCCCGGTATTTTTGTCTCGCCTTTGCTGGATAAGTCCCGAAATCTTTCGCGAAAATGTATCTCAACCAGAAAGTTGTCGTGGTCATGCCGGCCTACAACGCAGCCAAAACTCTGCGCCCGACGTACGACGAGGTCATGGCCCAAGGCATTGTGGATTTGATCATTCTGGTGGATGACAACAGCCGCGACGATACCGCCGCCATCGCGCGGGAACTACCGTTCATGAAAGTGCATGTGCATGCCCAAAACACGGGTTATGGCGGCAACCAGAAAAGCTGTTACCGGCTGGCATTGGAGGCCGGGGCGGACATCGTTATCATGATCCACCCGGATTACCAGTACACGCCCAAGCTGATTCCCGCGATGGCATCCATCATTGCCAACGAGCTGCATCCCTGCGTGCTGGGCAGCCGTATTTTGGGCGGTTATTCGCTCAAAGGCGGCATGCCGGTATGGAAATACATTGCCAACCGGGCGCTCACTTTTGCGGAAAACATTCTGCTGGGCGCCAAACTTTCCGAGTACCACACCGGTTACCGCGCCTTTTCGCGGCAAATCCTGGAGCGGCTCTATTTTGATTACAACTCCGATGATTTCGTGTTCGACAATGAAATGCTCGCGCAGATTCTCTGGCACGGGTACACCATTGGCGAGGTGAGCTGTCCCACCAAATATTTTGCCGAGGCCTCATCCATCAATCTCAAGCGCAGCATCCAATACGGGTTTGGCTGCCTGTACGTGGGGCTGAAGTTTCGGCTGGCCAAGATGGGGCTGATTCAGTCACGGTTGTTTCCGCCAGTCATCCGGTCCGGGAACCAGGGGTGAAATTCTGGGGCCCGGTGAGGAAAAGCGATTTGCATTGAACGGTTCAAATTCCAACCCGGTCTGAAAATTATGTCCAAACCAAGTGTTTCCCCCGTGATCCGCCGGATGCCGCACTGTGTGGGGGTCCTGCTGCTGGCCGGCTGGCTGACCCCGGCGTTGCGGGCGCAGGAAGTTCCGGTCATTGAGAAGACCCTGCCCAACGGCATGCGCCTGCTGTTGGTGGAGCGGCATGACGAACCCACCATTGCGGGCGGTTGGGTGGCGCACGTGGGCAGCGCCAACGAATGCCCCGGCCACACCGGCATTGCCCATCTGTTCGAGCACATGATGTTCAAGGGCACCAAAACGATTGGCACCAAGGACTACGCCAAGGACCTGGAGATCATCAACGAACAGGAGCAGGTCCGCGAACAGATGCGCGCGGAGGATGTAAAACTTCGGGCGGCCTGGCGCCGGGGAGAAATTGACGACTGGCAGAAGCCCGAAAACAAAACCGCGCGGTGGAAGGAGCTCAACGAGCAATTCCAAAAACTGGTCGCGGAACAGCGCGCCATCATGGTCAAGAACGAGTTTTGGGGCATTTACCAGAAGGCCGGTGCTTCCGGCATGAACGCCTTCACCACCGACGACCTCACCGCCTACTTCTGCAACGTGCCGGCCAACAAACTGGAATTGTGGATGTGGATGGAATCCGACCGCCTGCTGAATTCCGTGCGCCGCGAATTTTATTCCGAACGCGACGTGGTGTTTGAGGAGCGCCGCATGCGCACCGATTCGCCGCCGCTCGGGCTCATGAACGAGGCCTTCAACGCCATGTTCTGGGAGTCGCTGCCGTATAGCTGGCCCACCGTGGGCTGGCCGTCGGATATCCCGAACATTTCCAAGGTGCAGGCCGATGAATTCTTTGCCACCTATTACGCGCCGCAAAATGTCACCGCCGTTCTCGTGGGCGACTTCCAGCCCGAACAGGCCGAGGCGCTGGCTGAGAAATATCTGGGCCGCATTCCGCGCGGCACCAACGCCGTGCCGGATGTGGTCACCACCGAGATGAAGCAGCCCGCGGAAAAACGGATGTATGGCGAGGCCGATGCCAACCCGCAGGTGGATATCATGTGGCACACCGTTCCCTTTGGGCACAAAGATTCGTATGCGCTGCAAATTCTGGGCGAACTCCTCTCCAACCGCACGGGCCGCCTGTACAAGGGGCTCGTGTTGGGCAGTGGTGTGGCCACCGATGTGGGGGCCGGCCAGAATTCGCAAAAGTGGGCCGGCAGTTTTGAGGTTGGGGGCGAAGCCGCCGAAGGTCACACCCCCGAGGAAGTGGAGCAGGGGGTTTATGCGGAACTGGCCAAGTTCCAGACCAATGACGTGCCGGCCGAGGAATTGCAAAAGGTGAAAAACAATTTTGCCGCCGGCGAATACCGCAAATTGCAAACCAACATGGGCATCCTGACCGACCTGCTGATGGACGATGGCGAAGGCGACTGGCACGAGTTCAACAACGCCATTACCAAGATCATGGCCGTCACTCCGGCGGATATCCGCCGCGTGGCCAACGAATATTTCACCCGCGACAATCGCGCCGTGGCGATCTACACGCGCAAACCGGCCGCCGCCCCCGGAAAGGAGGTGGCCAAGTGAGAACCGCCCTTGCCGCACTTTTCCTCGCCGCGCTGCTCACGCCGGCCCTGGCTTCCGCCGATTCCGCGATTTCGCCCCGACCGGAGCAACTTGCGTTTCCGGCACTGAATTATCAACCGCCCAATCCGGCGGATTACCGGGTGCAGCTCAAGTCCGGTCCGGTCGTGTACATCATGCCTGACCATGAACTGCCGCTGGTAAACATCGCAGTGTACGTACACGTGGGGCAATATCTCGAACCCGCCGGCAAGGAAGGCCTGGCGGAACTCACCGGCTGGCTCATGGCGCATGGCGGCGCTGGCACCAACACGGCTGAACAATTGGAGGAACGGCTCGCCTTTTTGGCGGCCAACCTGAGTTGCTATATCGGCGATACCGAAGGCTCCGTGAGCCTGAACCTGCTTTCCAAAGACCTTGATGAAGGCCTCGGCATCATGCGTGACGTCTTGTATGCGCCGCGGTTTCAGGACGACAAAATCAAGCTGCGCAAGGACCAGATGCTCCAGGAAATGAAGCAGCGCAACGATGATTCCGCCGACATTGAAGGCCGCGAAAGCGGATTCCTTACCGAAGGTGAGAATTTCTGGGAGAACCGTTATCCCACCGCTGCTTCGGTGGACTCCCTCACCCGGGATGACCTGGCAACCTTCCAGCAACGGTGGTTTGTGCCGCAGAATTTTGTGGTGGCCGTGAGCGGAGACTTTGACCGCGACGCCATGATTGCCAAACTCGAAACACTGTTTGCCCGTCCGTCAGGCGGGGAGTTCACGCCGCCGCCGGTCATTCCCACCAACACAGTCTTTGCCGCGCCGGGCATTTATGTGGTGGACAAGCCCGACGTGAACCAGGGCCGCGTTTCCATGATGCTGCCCGGCATGCTCCGGAACAATCCTGATTATTTCCCTGCCATCATCATGAACGACATTCTGGGCGGCGGCGGGTTCAGTGCGCGCATCGTCAATCGCGTGCGTTCCGATGAGGGCTTGGCGTATTCTGCCGGCTCCCGGTTCCCGGGTGGGGTTTATTTCCCCGGCGTGTTCACCGCGGCCTTCCAATCCAAGTCCCGCACGGTCCCGTACGCCATTTCGCTGGTAGAGGATGAAATGAATAAAATCGTCGCCCAGCCGGTGACGGCGGCGGAACTGGACGCCTCCAAGCAATCATTCATCGAACGGTTCCCGCGCACCTTCGCCACCAAGATTCAATCCGCCAATACCTTTGCGCAGGATGAATTCACCGGCCGTTATGTTAGCGATCCGGATTATTGGAAGGAATACCGGTCCCGCATCGCTGCTGTGACCGCGGCCGACGTCCAGCGCGTGGCGGAAAAATATCTGCATCCGGCCCAAATGGTCATCCTCGTGGTGGGCAACAAAAAGGACATCCTGCTGGGTTATCCCGGGCATCCGGTCCAGTTGTCCGATCTGGGCAAGCAGGTGGACGTGCCATTGCGCGATCCGCTCACCATGCAGCCATTGACGAATGCCCCGGCGCAATGATTTCGGCCGGCGGCATCAAAAGCTGAATCCCAGCAGCAGCCGGACATTCAGGCGTTCGTGGCCTTCCAGTTCCAGGCTGGAATCATTGTCGGGATTGCCCGTGAAGTTGGCCCCGTACACTTGCGGCATTACGGAAAGGGCCGCCCACCAGTTTTGCCGGTGGTAGCTGACGACAGGGCCGATGTACACCGCGGTGTTTTCCCATTCCTGATATTCCGGAAGTTCGTTGTGATCGCGGATTTCCAGGCCGAGGGACCAGCGATGATTCGGCAGCCAGGCCAGCCCGCAGGCCAGTTCCAGTTCGCCCTCGTTGTTGCGGAAGTTATCTTCCCATTCGGTGGCATGGGTCAGGTTCAGCGCCCATTTCCAATCCCCGTACCGCTGGCCCAAAATAATCTTTTGTTCCAGTTCGGCGTTCCGGCCATCGTAGGTGGGTTCGAGATAAAGCGTGAGGCCGACAGCATGCGTGGCCGGGTTCAACACCAGGTAACGATTTTCCAGGGAAAAGCCCGTCCACTCGGCATGCGAAGTGGTGACGCCGGTGGCCGGGTCGGTGAAATGGGTGTAGTCGTGGTTGAAATATAACGAAACCGTGTAGTTGTCTGTGACGCCGTGTTCGATTTCCTCCCGGAATTCCCAATGCTGGTAGTCATCCTGTCCCACCGCAGAATTCCGGCCCGCGCGTAGTGTGACGGACTGTTCATATTCCCAATCGCCGTGCGGTTCGGTTTCCGGTTCGTAAGTATAGGTGAAAATCCGGTTGTCGGCGCGAGCCGTTCCCAGGACCAACAGGGCTCCGAGTCCTGCCATACCCAGCCAGTTTGAATTCTTCATCCGCACGACGATAACTGGCCGGCGGGTTAGGCGCTGTCGGTGGTTTGCGATTTGTTATCGGTGGTTTGCGGTGGGTTATGGTGGTGGAAGCAGGCCCGGGGAAGGCGGTGGTGGGCTGAATTAACCGCAGTTGGTAAAGCAGGACTGGCATTTCGCCGGTCCCCGCGCCATCCCGGGCGCGAACTCCGGTTCGCGATGGCAACTTGAACCGCCGGACCTAGCGCGAGCGCTGGGTCGGAGTCTGAAGCGGATAGAGTCCCGGACAGCAGCCGTAGGTTTCATGGAAGGCCGCGCTGAAATGGCTGGGGCTGGAGTAGCCCACTTCCAGTGCCACCTCGGTGACGTTCAATTCCCCCGCGCGCAACAGTTCGGCGGCGTGTTCCATGCGGAGGCGCCGGAGGTATTGGGTGATGGTCTGCCCGGTTTGCGCCGAGAAAATGCGACTCAGATAAAAATGGCTGCATCCGATTTTGCGACCAAGTTCCTCCAGTGTCGGCGGCGCGGCCAGATTTTGTTTCAACAGAAAAATGACCTGCTCCACGCGTTCCTGTGCCAGGCGTTGCTGGCGGGTGCAGAACATTTCGGTTTCCGGCGGCGGCTGGAATAGAAACGTGACCGCCAGTTCCAGGGCCTTGCACTGATACCACAGCGGCTGGGCCGCCGCATACACCGGCGGTTGGCGCAAGGTGGCGATGGTTTGCAACTGGTGCGCCGTGAGCCGCACGGTGGTGCCGGAAACCAGTTCGCAGGGACAATTTTCAATGGCGGCCCGTACAGTGGGATGCAGCATGGCTTCCGTGCCAGCGAGGTGTTTGGCCAGAAAGGGGCAGGAAAATTCCACCGTCAAAAACTGATGCCGCTGGCCGGCCTCGCGGCGCGCGGTCAATGGCTCTTCGCGGCGGTGATAGAATCCGGCGGTATTGGGGGTGAACTCGGTGCGCCGGTCGGAGCCGGCCACAAAACCGGCGCCGTCCAGGTTCAGGCAAAGCTCCACGCAACCCGGATGAAAACTGGCCGCCCAGTCGAATTCGCGTTTGGCGTAGAAATCATGCCACTCAATGCTGTAGCCCGCGCCACGGAAGCTGCCGTACAGCGGCTGCCAGCCACTGCCGACATCGCGCCAAGCCTTGGCCTCGGAAAAGGTTCCGGGCCGGGCGTTCGGATTGTTTTTTGGGGCGGGCATTGTCATTGCAACATTATCGTGAAGTTTAGCATGGCTTCTGGCAGGCGGCGAACTCAAAAATTAATAAGTTCACGCACTGACCTGGTGAGAGTGCCAAGTTTAACCTCAAACTGGCGTTGAATTAAGCAACGCCGGTCGCCGACTACATCAAGACACCGATTTATTTGGCCAGCGTCTTGCAGAAGCGTTCGATCCGTTCGAGCCCCTTCTCAATGTTCGCCATGCTGGTGGCGTAGCTGATGCGCATATAATCATCGGCGCCGAACGCGATGCCGGGCACCGCGGCGACTTTTTCGGCTTCCAGCAGTCTGGCGCAAAACTCGGAGGATTTGAGTCCGGTTTGGGCGATGTTCGGGAACAGGTAGAACGCGCCCCGCGCATTCACGCAGGAAATGCCGGGAATGGAGTTCAGTTTCTGGTAGGCATACTTGCGGCGTTTGTCGAACTCCGCCAGCCAGACGGGCAGGTGGTCCTGCGGTCCGGTGAGCGCGGCCACGCCACCCTTTTGGGCAAAGGACGTGGGGTTGCTGGTGCTGTGGCTTTGCACCGCGTCAATGGCCTTGGCGATGGGTTCGGGCGCGGCGAGGAAGCCCAACCGCCAGCCGGTCATGCTCCACGCCTTGGCAAAGCCGTGGACGATGATGGTGTGTTCCTGGTGCGCGGGGGAGAAGCTGGCCACGCTCTTCACCTGGGCGCCATCGTACACGAGGTGTTCGTAAATCTCGTCGCTCATGATGAGCACGTTCTTCTCGACGCAGACGTCGCCAAGCGCCTTGATTTCCTCCGGGGTATAGACGCTGCCGGTGGGATTGCTGGGCGAGTTGAGCACGAACAGGCGCGTGTTAGGCGTGATGGCGGCGCGCAGTTGGGCGGGCGTGACCTTGAACTCGGTTTTATCCGTGGTCTCGAGAATTACCGGTTTGGCCCCGGCGAGCTTGACCATTTCGGGATAGCTCAACCAGTAGGGCGCGGGGATGATGACCTCGTCGCCGGCCTCGCAGGTGGCGAGGATGACGTTGTAGCAGGAGTGCTTGCCCCCGCAGGAAACGATCACCTGCGACGGCTTGTAGGTCAGACCGTTTTCGCGCTGGAATTTGTCGGCAATCGCCTGACGCAGTTCCGGGATGCCGCTGGCCGGGGTGTATTTGGTAAACCCGGCGGCGAGCGCCTTGGCGCAGGCGTCCTTGATGTGCTGGGGAGTGTCAAAGTCCGGTTCGCCGGCGCCGAAGCCGACCACGTCCTCGCCGGCGGCTTTCATCGCCTTGGCCTTGGAATCAATGGCCAGGGTGAGCGAGGGTGAAAGCGACGCGGCACGGTGCGAGATTTTGTAATTCATACAATCCAAAAAAATTACCGGGGGGGCGGGGGAAGGCAAGCGGGAATTAACGGCGTCGCAGTGGGCTCCCGGTTGGGGATTATTTCAGCGCGGTGGTCCGGGCCTGCAACCAAGCCACGTCGGGATCGTTAGGCGCCGAGACGCGGTCGGTCACTACGCCATTGAGGATTAGTTTGGGCATGGTCCGGCTGTCCAGCCACCGGTGAATTTCGGAATGGCCGTCGGCAAAGGAGAAGCCGCAGGCCAGGTGATGATAAAAACCGGGCAGATCATCGAAGCCATACTGGCTGGGGTCGGTCGGGTGGTATCCCGCCATGCGGGTGGCGAAATTGCCCATATCAATGCTGTCTTCGCGCATGTCGAGAAACACAAAGATGTGGTCCGGGCCGGGATTCAGCAGCTCCGATTGTTTGAGGTAAATTTTGAAATCGCTCCAGATCCGGCCCTCCACGAGGTCCCAAGAACCATAGGTGCCGCCCCAGCCGCCGAGGAAGACATTCATGGACATGGAGCGTACGCGCGGCTTCAACTCGCCGTTGACCATGACCTGCGAATGGTCGGAGGGACATTTCCAGATCGCCAGGTTTTTACCGCAGTAGGGCCACATCGGGCTTTTGGTGATGTCCTGATTGGGATCCCAGTTGGAACGGTTGGCGGGATTGAAATCCAGGAAACCGGTTACCCAGGTGGCATTGGCGGTTTCGGGATGTGTGGCATCGTAGCTGGAATACAATAACCGGTCATTGTTGTCATCCGAGTACATCCGCCAGGCGAGCGCGAGTGCCCGGTGGTTGTTCATGCATTGGATGCCCTGGGCCTTGGCCTTGGCACTGTTCAGGGCTGGCAACAGGAGTCCGGCCAGAATGCCGATGATGGCAATGACCACCAGCAACTCAATGAGAGTGAAAGCCTTCGCGTCGCCCCCCAAAAGGAACGGTTTTTTCCGGGAAGTGAACCTCTCCTGCCAGGTATCCGGGCTGAATTTCATGAACACACCGGTATTGGACTGGGGGCTAAGATAGTCCCAAATTGCCGTTCTGCCACTGGAAAATAGAACGGTCCGGCCAACCCGGATGGCGGGGGATTGGCCCTCCGGGAGCAGTCACCCATCCGGGACCGCCGCGACCCGGAATGAAATTAATACGTCAAAAGGTTTAACGCTCTTAAACCTCGGGGGCCGAGTTCCCAGTGGGTGCCGCGCTTGGTAACCAGGCGGCGCGCCGGGTTCTTTTCCTCCTCGGCGTCATTGACTGACAGCAGTTGCACCCGGGCGGCGCTTTTGATTTCGGAAGCCGCCCGGGGGATCAGCTCGAAGGGCAAGGCGTTGAAGTTGAGCGCAATTTCATAGCCGGCCACGCCTTCCTTTTCTGCCAGCGGGTTGGGCCGGATGAACTGCGGGTAACGCTTGAGCCAGGGGAAATTGGTATCCCGCACCAGCACGCGGCAGAGTTCGGTTTGGGAACGCAGAAATTGGAGGAGGCTGAACTTGGCGCCCAGCCGCTGTTCCTCCAGCAGAATCAACCGCGGGTCAATGGCCACCAGGTTCTGGCCGTTCCAAACACCATGGTCGTTGCGTTCGCCGGGGGCATTTTTTTTGTACCATTCGGCAAACCGATCATTGACCAGGAGATCGAGTTCAAAGTGGACATGCGCGCGGTCCTTGCCAATCCGCTCGTGGGTGTTGGAGGTCCGGCCCATGATCCCGATCACCTGTCCCGCCTGGACGGGCAGGCCCACCCGCAGCCCCGGCTCAATCTGGCTCAAATGGGCGTATAGGGAATAAATCTCCAGGCCTTCGATGCGATGCCGCAGCAGCACATAGTTGCCGTAATTGGAGAGGGAGGGTTTGGCATTGATGTAGGCCACCTCGCCCGCGGCCGTGGCGGACACGGGATCGGTCGGCTCGCCGTGCTTGTCACGCTGAATGGACCGGATGTCCAGCCCCTCGTGCATCTGCCAGCCGTCGGAGCGCACGCACCCAAAGGTGCCGCTCACCCAGGTCTTGCCGGGCGTGGCTGCAAAAAAACGGTCCTCGCCGCCGGGCTGAAAAATGGCGGTGTTGGCGGTGGGCAACCGGAACGGTTGCGCGCTGGCGGAAATGGCCGCACCCCACAATAGCACAGAAAACAAATGACGAAAATGGCGAAACATAATGGCAAAACGTTCCCGGACGGTACCGGACTTGGGCCGCTTATTTCTTGAGTTGGGCGATGGTATTGGTGAGCCCGCGGACAATGCGCTCGGCTTCCTCGCGGGTGGCATCCGGCGTAAAGGTGAACTGGCCGTCGGTGATGGGGCGGTTCACCAGCGGCGCCGCCAGCCAGCGCGATTCGCCAAACCCGGCCAGCACGGCGATGCGATGGCTCGGGTTGCTGCGGGTGGTGTTCTCCAGCACCAATTGGCCATGCTCATTAAAGACGAGCTGGATGGCAAATCCGCCCATCCAGTCCACCACGGCGGCCTGTTCCAGGTCGCGTTCATCCAGGAAGGCCAGCCGGCTCACATTGACATAGGCGGGGTGGGCACGGTAGATCGGCACCGGCTCGCTGAAGGCCGGATCATCGGGGCTCGACTCCAGATGCAGCTCGATGGTGGACAGCTCCTTCTTGTCGCCGGACAGGGAGGAGCAGCCGGTGAGCAGCCCCGCGAGCAATAAAATGATGTTGAAGTGCACCGTGCCTATCTTCATATTCATCCACGAAACTGGATTACAGCAACGATGTAAAGATTCGATATGGGACAACAATCTAATAAAAACCAAAAACGGCGGCGGCGGGAAGCGTATCACAAGCGGCAAAAGGAACAGGCCAAGACCAAGACCAAGACCAAATCCAAGCCGGCAGCGGCTTGAGTTCGGCCGGTCCAATTCTTTGTCAGGCCGCCCCCCGGGGCGGCCTTTGATTTTGGGCGGCTAATGCAATAATTTCCTTGCACTTCCTGAAGCATCCGGCTTAATTGCCCAAAAATCAGATGGTCCCGCCGTGCGGGGCTCCTTGGTGTGTCACAAAATTGCATGAATAAGTCTCAACCGGTGAGGGTGTCTTGAGTCGCCCTTTTTCTCCACGTACCCCGAATTCCTCCGCCTCGTTCGTCAAGATCAACGGGAAGATTCGCGCCCGCGAAGTCCGCGTCATCGGCGATGAAGGCAAACAGTTGGGTGTCATGTCCCTCGGAGACGCGTTGACCCTCGCCCGCACGCAGGGGGTGGACCTGGTGGAAATCGCCGCCAACGCCGTGCCCCCCGTATGCCGGCTGGTGGATTTTGGCAAGTTCCGCTACGAACAGGCCAAAAAGGAGAAGGAATCCAAAAAGCACCAGCACGCCAACAAGGTCAAGGAAGTCCAGCTCAGCCCCAAGATTGACCCGCATGACCTGAGCGTGAAGATCAGCCATGCCATTGATTTCCTGTGCGAAGAAATGAAGGTCAAGGTGACCCTCAAGTTCCGCGGTCGCGAAATGGCCCACAAGGAAGTCGGGTTCCAGGTCATCAACAAATTTCTTCAGGACGTCACGCCCTTCGGCCACCGGGATTTCGAACCCAAGCTGGTCGGGCGGGGCATTCACGTCATGATCACCCCGCTGCCCCGGAACAAGCGGGCCAAAAACCCCCGCGAGACCGCCGACGGTTATGTGCCGGCCAACCCGAACGAGCTGCCTGACGAGCCGGACGATACCGAGGACGACGAAAGCGGGGATACGGCTGCGCCGCCACCTCCACCGTCCAAACCCAAAACCGGGTTTGGCAACAATCCGTTTGATGGCCTTAACGCGTAACCGGTAAATTCCCAGGGCTGCCTTCAAGGCGGCAACAGGGATAGCAGCGGGGCAGCTTCGGAGGACTTCAGTCAGCCAATGACGGGACGGTTACGTGTACGGCTATCATGGGCCATGAGATCGCCCCGTGCCACCGGCACGTTTGAACATAGCCCGCAGTTTCAACTGCGGGTTGCGTCGCCCCCGATAAAATCCCAGCCCTGCAAGGGCGACCCCGCCGCAGATTCACCCCTTGCCAACTCGCCGTGGGTGGAACAGATTGCCTGTAAACAAATCAGCACCAACCAAATGGTTACCACGCGGCAATCCGATTATCTGAACCGGCTGACGTCCATTGCCAATACCGGCAGTCTACGGATGACATTGCGCCAAAGTGCATAAAGTGAGAACCGATCCTTTATGGCGTGGCGGCAAGCCTTACGCTGATGCGCAGAAAAAAGCCTGCATATGTGATTCGGATCCAAGCTGTGATGCCACTAAATGAAATGCAAGCATGAGAAAGACAAAGCTAATTGTATTAGGCCTGAGCGCCTTTTTCTTGGGGCTGATATTGACGGTTTGGTTGCTTGCTGAGGCTTTTAATAATGCTTTTATATCTTCATCTGTGCTCTCAGTGATTTTTTTTGTCATAGTGATTGGTTTTGTTTTAGGCATAATTGCGGCAAGAATACAGGTGTCTCAGCTATACATTGGAGCCTGTTACTCTTTTCCATTATTGCTTTGGACAATAACCCTAGGCTTCCTGACGCCTTTTGGGATCGGTGGTACTGTTTTAATGTTTTCTTTTGTAAAATGTGGCGGTTGGCTTGCGATTTCTATTCTAAAGAATAGTTAATAAATAGATCAAACTTGACGAAGTAGCTCGAAAGAGTCCCCGGTTAGAAAGGCTTGGCGTCAAGCGAACAAGTATGTCCGTCCCGATTCTTCTTGTCGGGGCAAGTGTAAAGGGGATGTAAAGGGGTCGGTTCTTGGTATTGAAAACTGACGGGGATGTGACAGCTTCAAGCCATGGCGCGCAAACTGCGGTTGGAATATCCGGGGCGATCTATCACGTCCTGAATCGGGGTGACCGGCGGGAGGCGATTTTCCGGGATGACACCGACCAGGAATGTTTTCTGGCAACGCTCGGGGCCGCCTGCGGCAAAACCGGCTGGCAGGTCCACGCCCTCTGCCTGATGCCCAATCACTTTTATCTGGTGGTGGAAACGGCGCGGGGTAACCTGGTGGCGGGCATGAAATGGTTTTTGGGCACCTACACGTCCCGGTTCAACCGGCGGCACCAGGTGTTTGGCCACCTGTTCAGCGG
>DATJIU010000169.1:0-11219 GCA_035492855.1 Dongiaceae bacterium
GGCGGTCGCCGAGGCCGGGGGCATGATGTACATGCAAGACGGCATTGAGATGGAAACCATCTTCGGCGACGGCTCGCAGCAGAACAGCGGTTTCATGGGCGCGTTGATGGGCGCGGGCAAACGGCTCCAGACGGGTGAATCACTCTTCATGACGGTGTTTCAAAACCGGGGCACGGGTAAGAAGCGTGTGGCCTTTGGCGCGCCATATCCCGGCAAGATCATCCCGGTGAAACTATCCGAGGTCGGCGGCGAACTTATCGCGCAGAAAGATTCCTTCCTGTGCGCCGCCAAGGGCGTGAGCGTGGGCATTGCCTTCAATAAACGCATTGGTGCCGGTTTTTTTGGCGGCGAAGGATTCATCATGGAGCGTCTCCAGGGCGATGGTTGGACCTTCCTGCACGCCGGCGGCAACATCCACGAACGGCTGCTCGCACCCGGCGAAGTGTTGCGGGTGGACACCGGCTGCATCGTGGCCTTCCAACCGGGAGTGGATTTCGACATCCAATACGTGGGCAAGATCAAGTCGGCGTTGTTCGGCGGCGAGGGTCTGTTCTTCGCAACTCTGCGCGGGCCGGGCCGCATCTGGCTGCAATCGCTGCCATTCAGCCGTATGGCCAGCCGCATCATCGCCGCGGCTCCGCAGACCGGCAAGGGCGGCCGGGAGGAAGGCTCCGTGCTCGGCGGCCTCGGCCGGCTGCTCGATGGGGACAATTCGTAGGGGCGATTCCGCAAGTTTGAGGCGGCGGTTTGCCGCATTGAACCGTTCCGCGCAAGCTGGTAAATTGCCAGCGCGTGAAAAAAATCCTGTTCTGCCCGGCACTGCTGGCGCTTCTCTGGATCACCGCCTGCCGGCCTCCCAATACTTCCGTCTCCGGCACCATTGAAACCGACGAGGTCCGGCTGGCCTCGCGATACGGCGGCCGGGTGCTGCACCTGTACGCCGCCGAAGGCGACGGCCTCACCAACGGTCAGCCCGTGGCGGAACTGGAGGCCACCGAGTTGCAGGCCAACCGCGACCGCGCTGCCGCGCAACTGGCCGAAGCCGAGGCCGGGCCACGGCCCGAGGAAATCGCCGCCGCCAAGGCCGATTGGGAAGCGCAGGTGGCACAATTCGATTTCGCCCGGACCGATGCCAGACGTGCCGAGGAGTTGTTCGGGCAAAAGACCATTTCCGCCACCGAACGCGACCAGGCCGTAAGCCATGCCAGCGCCCTGGAAAAAAGCGCTGCGGCTGCCAAAGCGCGTTATGACCTCCTCCTGGCGGGTACGCGGAAAGAGGAGATCACCGCCGCCCGCGCCCAACTGGCCACATTGGATGCCCAACTCCGCGAGATGCATCTGACCGCTCCGGCGCCCAGCGTGCTGGAAGTGCTTAATGTGAAGATTGGCGACGTGCTCGCGCCCAACCAGCCGGTGGCCACATTACTGCTTACGAATCATACCTGGGTGCGGGTGTATGTGTCAGAAACCTGGCTGGGCCACATTGCCGTGGGCCAGCCGGTGAAGGCGCGGGTGGATGCCTTTCCCGGCCGGGATTTTGGCGGCACGGTCGAGCAGGTGGCCCGCAGCGCCGAGTTCACCCCGCGGAACGTGCAAACCGTTGGGGAACGCGTGAAGCAGGTATTTGGCATCAAGGTGCGGCTGGACCCCTCGCCCGACCTCCGGGCCGGCATGGCGGCAGATGTGACGTTCCCGGAAGTGCCGCACCAGAACCACGAATGAACGCCAACCCTCATCCGCAAAGTCAGCCAGAATCGGTTGCCCACTAAATTGTAAAATATCCCATGCCCGCCGAAATCATGATCCACTGCGAGGCGTTGACCAAGCGCTTCGGTCATTTTATGGCAGTGGACCAGGTGACGTTTTCGGTGGCGAAAGGTTCCATCTTCGGATTTCTCGGGCCGAACGGCTCAGGCAAATCCACGGTCATCCGCATGTTGTGCGGGCTGTTGGAGCCGAGCTCGGGCCGGGCCACGCTGGCGGGTTTTGACGTGGCGCGCGAGACGGACCATATCAAAACTCTCATCGGCTACATGTCGCAGAAGTTCTCACTCTACGACGAACTGACAGCGCATGAGAATCTGATGTTTTACGGCCGACTTTACGGCCTGAGCGGCGCGGCCCTCACGCAGCGGCGCAATGAACTGATTGCGCTGACGCATCTGGAGCCGTATCTGAACCGGCGGGCGGCATTGCTCTCCGGCGGCTGGCGGCAGCGCCTGGCCATGGCATGTTCGTTGGTGCACAAACCGCAGGTGCTGTTTCTGGACGAACCCACCGCGGGCATAGACCCGGTGGCGCGACGGGAATTATGGGATCTGCTGTTTGAATTTTCCGGGATGGGCATGACGCTATTTGTGACCACGCATTATATGGACGAGGCGGAGCGGTGCTCGCATGTTGGTTACATCCACATGTCCAAGCTGGTGGTCTGTGGCGACCCAGACGAGTTGAAGCACCTGCCGGTGGTGAACCCGCCGGGCACGAAGCGGCTGGACGTCACTTGCGAACACGTGACAGTGGGTTTGCAGGCGGTGCGCCATGAACCGGGAGTCCGGGCAGCCACAGTGTTCGGCCAGTCCATGCACTTGCTGGTGGATGCCACGCTGCCGGAAAGCACCCTGCGCGAACGGCTCGCCGCGGTAAACATTCACGAGGTGGACATCCGACCGATCGCGCCTTCTCTGGAAGATGTATTTGTGGCGCTGACCAACGACCGGAACGGAGGCCCAGGATGAAAAATCCCTTCCGCGGCTTCAAGGCAATCCTGTACAAGGAATTCATCATCGTCTTGCGCGATCCGATGACGCTCTTCTTCATGTTCTTCCCGCCGCTGGTGCAACTGCTGGCGTTTGGGTACGCGCTGGATGCGGATGTGAAGCACCTGCCGATGGTGATCCTGGATGAGGATCGCACGGTGGAAAGCCGGCAATTGGTGGACAGTTTTGTGAATACGCAGACTTTCCGGGTGAAGGGTGAGGTGCATAGCGTGGCCGAGATGGCGGCCGTCATCCGGCGCGGCGAGGCGTATGCGGGGCTGCAAATTCCGCCGGATTTCGCCCGCCGGCTCGCCGCCGGGCGCAATGCCCAGGTGCAGGTGCTGATTGACGGCTCCAGTTCCAGCATCGCCTCGGCGGCGTTGAACACGGCGCTGAACGTGGCGTTCCGGCAATCGGCACTGAGCCTCCTGCCGCAGAGCGGCCGAAGCGACCTGCCGGTGGAGGTGCGACCGCAAATCCTCTACAACCCGGCCATGCGCAGTCCCAACTTCTTTGTGCCGGGGGTCATCGCGCTGGTGTTACAGATTGCCACGGTATTTGCCACCTCCATGTCGCTGGTGCGCGAACGCGAACGCGGCACGCTGGAACAGTTGCTGGTCAGCCCGTTATCGCGCTGGGGGTTGATGCTGGGCAAGCTCACGCCGTACCTGATTATTGGCATGGCGATGAGCGCAGGCGTGTTTGCCATCATGCGCTGGGTGTTTGCGGTGCCGATCGCGGGCAGCCTGGGGGCGCTGACGCTCGCTACGTTCCTGTATGTTTTTGCACTGCTTAGTCTTGGGCTGCTGATTTCCACCCGTGCCCAGAATCAGATTCAGGCTCTGCAAATGACTATGGTGCTGATGTTACCCTCGGTTTTCTTCTCGGGTTTCATCTTTCCGCGCGAAACCATGCCCGGAGTTTTTCAAGCCATTGGCGCCTGTTTGCCAGCGACCTACTTCATCGAATTGAACCGGGCCATTGTGCTGCGCGGAGCATTGATTGGGGAATTTTGGCCCAACCTGTTGATCCTGGCGGTGATGGCGGTGCTGTTATTTGCGTTGTGCGCGCTGCGGTTCCGGCAGAAAATTGCCTGACCAGAACACCTTACCCATGCGGAGCCAGGTTTTAGTCCCGCTTCTACCGGGTGTCGAAGCTTTACAGTTTCTACGGCAAAGCATAAAATTCAAAGGTTGGTTAATCGCCCATCCCGGAACAAAAGAAAGCCATAGGGCGCCAATAGAAAGTTCCTCCAATTTATGAGTGAAACATCCGCTATCGAAACCGCCGCCCGGAAGTCTCCCCCTGTCGGCACCACCCCCAAATATCCCGGCGTTCGGGTGACCTGCAACGGTAATCAGTTGGTTACGCAGCATGTCGAAACGCGGATCACCGAAGGTGGCATTTTCTATCCCATCACGCCGTCCACGGAAGGCGGCGAGCTTTACCAGCAGTCCTATGCCCAAGGCGAACTCAATGTCTGGGGGGCTTCCAAGATTGCCGTGGAAACCGAGGGCGAACATGCCGCGCAGGGCGGCGCCACGGCCTTCGCCGTTTCCGGCAAACGCGCGGTCAACTTCACCTCCGGCCAGGGTATTGTGTACGCGATGGAGCAGTATTACCACGCCCCCGGCAAGCTGTGCACGATGGTGCTGGAAATCGGCGCCCGCGCCCTTACCAAGCACGCTCTCAACGTGCATTGCGGGCATGACGACATTTACGCCGCGCTCGACACCGGCTGGATCATGCTGATGTCCCTCGACGCCCAGCAGGCCGCCGACCAGGCCATCGTGCTCCGCAAGGTCTGCGAACTCGCGCTCAACCCGGGCATGAACATCCAGGACGGTATGCTCACCACGCATTCCGAACGCACCTACCTCGCTCCCGAGGCCGAATTGCTCCGCGAATTCCTCGGCGCGCCCGACGACACCATTGACTGCCCCACGCCCGCTCAGCGCGAGCTGTTCGGCCCCAAACGCCGCCGGGTGCCGGAAATGATGGACCTGAAGAATCCGTTGCTGCTCGGTCCCGTGCAGAACCAGGAACATCACATGAACGGCGTGGTGGCCCGCCGCAACAATTTCAACGAGCCGATCCTCAAGTTTCTGGAAAGCGCCTATTCGGAATTCGGCAAGCTCACCGGCCGGCATTACGGGCTTATCACCGAATACAAGACGGAGGATGCGGACACCGTATTCGTCTCCCTCGGTTGCGCGGCCGACAACATTGAGGCCGCCTGCGATTACCTGCGCGATCAGCGCAACGCCAAGGTGGGCTCCATCCACGTGAACGTCATCCGTCCCTTCCCCGAGGCGGCGGTCATCAATGCCCTGCGCGGCAAGAAAAACGTCATCATCCTGGAACGCACCGATGAAGGCCTCGCCGGAGACAACCCGCTCGCCCGCGACATCCGCGTGGCATTGGGCAAGGCCAACGAGGTCGCCAAGTTCAGCGGCACGCTGCCTGCGCTCACGCCGGAAGAAACCCCGCGTCTGTTCCGCGGCTGCTACGGCATCGGTTCGCGCGACTTCCGCCCGGAACATTCGCTCGGCGCGTATGAGTTCGCCACCGGCCAGACCCGCCGCAAGGATGGGCGTGGCGCAGTGGACGGCGAAACCTTCTTCGTGCTCGGCGTGGAGCATCCGTACGCCGTCATCAGCAAGGACACGCCATCATTGCTGCCGGACAAGGCCATCGCGGTGCGGTTTCACTCTATTGGCGGCTGGGGCATGATCACCACTGGCAAAAACCTGGGCGAAATTATCGGTGACTTCGGCGAACTGCTGAAACAGCGGGCCAAAGAATATGAGCCTGACGGCCGGCTCAAGGAACAGTTGTACATCATGGCCAATCCGAAGTACGGTTCGGAAAAGAAGGGGGCCCCGACGAATTACTACCTCACCGTAGCCCGCGAGCAGATCAAGGTGAACTGCGAGCTGAACCACGTGGACGTGGTGCTGTGCTGCGATCCGAAGGCGTTCACCCACACCAATCCGCTCGAAGGCATCAAGAAAGGCGGCTGTCTGGTCTGGGAATCCAGCGACACTCCCGAAACCGCCTGGCTGCGCATTCCCGCCAAGCACCGCCAGTTCGTGCAGGAGAACAACATCCGCGTGTTCATCCTCCCCGGCTTCGAGATCGCCCGCAAGGCCACCGACAAACCGGAGCTGCAACTGCGCATGCAGGGCAACTCGTTCCTCGGTGCCTTCTTCCGCGTGTCGCCGTTCCTTCAGGACAACCACATTGACGAGCACACGTTTCACGAAACTGTGCGCCATCAGTACCAGAAGAAATTTGCCCGTTTCGGCGACGCCGTGGTGACCTCCAACATGACCGTGATGACCGAAGGATTCTCGCTGGTGCAGGAAATCAAATACGGCGGGGCCAACGACCCCGACCGCTCCTCCATGCGCAATGCGCCTGTGGCACCCGTGGCCTCCGTGCCCATGATTCCCACGGCCGGGTGTGGCCCGGCCTGCGGCACGCCCATTCCCACGCCGGCGCAGCAGACGCCCCGCTACGCCTTCCAGACCATGGCGAAGTTCGATTCCGAATACCGCAGCGGCCTGGCATACCACCAGCCCGCCGGCCCGCTGGCATCGCTGGGCGTGATGGCCGCCGGCACCGGCGCCACGCAGTCCAAATACGTCGCCCGGCGCGAAACGCCGGTGTATATCGCGGAGAACTGCACCCAATGCATGGAGTGCATCACCGCCTGCCCGGATACCGCCCTGCCCAACATGGCGCAGGAAATCAGTACCGTGCTGAAAACCGCCGCCAACTTCTATGTCACTGATGCCGGGGAACGGCAGAAGCTCGTGGTGGAACTCAAGGGCGTTGAGGAACGCGCCCGCGCGAAGATGAACGACGCGATCAAATCCAAGGCCAAGCTGCCCTTCAAAGACATCATTGCGGCGGAGATTGGCGCCCTCACCACCGTGGCCGACAAGGCCAAGGCCGAATTCACCGGCATTATTGGAAAGCTGCCACTGGCTTACAATGCCGTGCCGGCCATCTTCCGCTCACTCGAAACCAAGACGCCCGGCGGCGGCGGCCTGTTCTCCATCTTCGTTTCCGACCTCTGCAAGGGTTGCGGCGAATGTGTGCAGGTGTGTGGCGACCACGATGCGCTGCGCATGGTTCGCGAAACCGAGGATCTCAACGCCGAGCTGACCACTGCGCAGATTTTCTCGCGGTTGTTGCCCGACACTCCGCAAAAGTTCCTCGGCCTCTACAATGATGCCGATGCGGCCAGCTCGCGCGAAGCCGCGCTGCGGAATCACCTCATGGTCCGGCGCAATTACGAGGCGCTGGTTTCCGGCGACGGCGCCTGCGCCGGGTGCGGCGAGAAGAGCGTGCTGCGTGCGCTGGCCTCCGTTACCGAGGCCTACATGCGGCCGCTGTATCACCAGAAGGCCGACCGGCTGGTGGCCAAGGCCGGCCAGTTGGAAAAGGATGGCGTTGCCCGGCTGCAAGCCATCAAGGCGCGCAGCGAGGAGGAATACCAGCTCGTGCGCCGCGCCGTCACCCACATCATCATGGGTCTCGGCGGGGAAAATGCCGAGGACACCGCCAAGCGCATGGCTGCATATGAAGCCAAGCACGGCGTGGTAACCGACGCCCAGCTGATCAAGTATCTCATCACAGTGCTGCGCCAGGATGCCTTTAATCACAAGGAGCTGCAGTCCATTGACGGCCGCCGCGCCAACGGCATGAGCGTAATGTTCATGGGTGCCAGCACCGGGTGCAACACCGTGTACGGCTCCACCCCGCCGTCCAACCCGCATCCGTATCCGTGGATGAACTCGCTGTTTCAGGATGGCGCCACCATTAGCTGGCTGCTGGGCGAATCGCTGATTATCAATCACGCCCGCCGTTCGGTGGTCCCTGAACGCCTGGCCGACGCCCTGCTCGAACGCACCGAGAATGTCCTGAGCGAGGCGGACTATTTCACGCTCACCCACCTGGACGACGCGCTGATGACCGACCAGGAAATCCGCGAATTGCCCAAGGTGTGGGTGGTGGGCGGCGACGGTGCGCTGGGCGACATCGGGTTCCAGAACGTCTCCAAGGTGGTGCTGCAAAACCGTCCCAACGTGAAGATGCTCATGCTCGACACGCAGGTGTATTCCAACACCGGCGGCCAAAACTCCGATTCCTCCACCATGCTGGGCGGGTACGACATGAACCAGTTCGGCACGGCATCGCAGGGCAAGCTTATTGAGAAGAAGAACGTGGCCGAGGCCTTTACTAGCGGCCACGGCTCGCCGTTTGTGGCGCAGGTCTCCATGGCCAATGCCGCCAAACTCTACAAAGCCATGCTCGACGGGCTGGAATACCGGGGCACCGCCTTCTTCCAGGCCTACACCACCTGCCAGCCGGAACACGGCGTGGGCGACAACATGAGTGCCGACCAGGCCAAGCTCGTGCGCGACGGCCGCGGCATGCCGGAATTTGTCTTCAATCCGCGCCGAGGCGAAACCTCGCAGGAGGCCTTTGACCTCAAGGGCAACCCCACGCCGAACCGCGACTGGTGGCGCACCAAGTTCTCGGCTTCCGGCGAGGAATACAACTTCACCGTGGCCCACTGGGCGCTCACGGAAAACCGTTTCCGCAAACACGTGAAGGCGGTGAAGGAAGAGCAGGTCAGCGAATTGATCCTGCTGGACGACATGCTGGCGCTGATCACCCAGGACGACGTGATCTATCGCCGGGTGTTCGATGCCAACCACCGGTCCTGTGTGCCAAACTTCGGCTGCTACATCAAAGCTGAGGTGAACGGCAAGCTGAAGTTCTTCGCCGTATCGCGGCAGATGGTGCTTTTCGCCGTGGAACGCCGCAAAGCCTGGCGGATGCTCCAGAGCAAGGCCGGCCTGGTGAACAAGGATTACCTTGCGCAAAAGGCGCTGCTCGCGCGGGCCGACAAGGGCGAGATCTCCGCAGCCGACCTCCGGGCCAAGACCCGCGAGCTGTTTGAAGCCGAACTGGCCAAGCTCAACTGAGCTGGCTGGCTAACAATTCAAGGCCGTCCGTAAGGACGGCCTTTTTTGTTTCGCGAGATGGTGGGCGCGACAGGGGTCGAACCTGCACGGATTACTCCACAGGATCCTAAGTCCTGCGCGTCTGCCAATTCCGCCACGCGCCCGCCAGCAGATGACCGACTTTAAGCCACCCGGCAGGATTCTGAAATCACAAAAACATTACCCTTCGCAGTTGCGCCCCGTTCAAGGCTCTTTTTGGGGCCGGCCCGGATTCAAGGCGTCAGCAGCCGGACGGGATGGGACTGACTGTGAAGAGTCACTCCACCTTCGGTCAGGCCGTCGGCTTGGGCGCTCAGTTGAATGTCCCCCGCCTGTGGATCCGTCCGGACGATGACCTGGGCCAGCCCATTGAACACACTGCGCTGCCACGCGGCAGCCGCCGGGTTCGCGGCAAACACCAGCTGCCCGCCCTTGTTCACTCCGCCGGCGGCGGCATGATTTTTCACCACCACAGCAATGCTGTTTGTTCCGGGGTGCAGGTATTTTTTGACCTCAAAAGTCGCGTCGGACTGCCAGTCATGCGCGTCCCCGGCGAGACTCCCGTTGACGTACACCCAGCCGGCATCGTCAATCATTCCAAAATTAAGCAACACCTCCCCGGCATCCGCCAGATCGTTGGTGGTGAGCGAACAGTGGGTGCGATAGACCGCCGCCTCTTCCGGTGCCAGCGGCCCAGCGGCGGAACGGATATCCACTCGCGGCCACTGCCGGTCGTCAAACTCGGCGGCCACTTCCGGCCGATCTTTAAGGTCCGGAATTTTTAGCATGCGCCAGTCATCCAGCGCCATTGGGTGAACCGCCGCCGGACTGAGCCAGACATCGGCTTCGTGGCTGATCGGGTTGCCGTTGCCCACGCCGATGATTTTGCCCGGGCCATTGAGGGTGAAATGAACCAGGTTGCTGGCCGTAGGCACCACCCGGCCCGCGGTGTCCACCACGGCCACAGTAATCACGCTGCAATCTTCGCCATCGGCATTAATGGTGTCCCGATCCGGGATCAGCCGGATGGCAGCGGGTTCTCCGGTGGTTTCCACCCGGGTTTCCGTAACCTCCTTGCCATCAGTGTAGCCTTTGGCGCTCAAAATGCCCGGCTCGTATTTCACCGACCATTGTAAATGTGAATTGCGCGGCATGGCCTGGCGGCCGAGACTCCGGCCGTTCAAAAACAATTCCACCTCCTGACAATTGGCAAAGGCGCGCACGTCAATGTCCCGTCCTGTCGCGCCGGGCCAGTTCCAGTGCGGCATCAGATGCAACACCGGCCGGTCGGTCCACCACGACTGATAATAATAGAACACATCCTTGGGAAATCCGCAGGTGTCCAGAATGCCGAATTCCGAATTGATGCTCGGCCAGTCAAAGGGGGACGGTTCGCCCCGGTAGTCAAAGCCGGTCCAGACAAACGCGCCGCTGGCCCAAGGGCGCGCGGCATAATATTTCCACCATTCTTCCGCCGTGGCCCCGTAGCCGGGTTTGTTGTCGTCGTAGGCGGAGTCGTAGAGCCTGGTATTTTCGTAAATGCCCCGGGTGTAATAGGCGCTGGCTTCTTCGGTGCCGATGCAAGGTTGATGGGGATTGGACCGGTGAAAGCCGTCCATATCGCTGTTGTTCAGATAATTGAAGCCCTGCACATCGGCCACGGTGGAAATGCCGTCGGGCTTGCCCCCGGACCAGGAGTTCATGGCTGCCGTGCAAAGGCGGCTGGGATCCAATTGATGCGCCAATTGCTGCATCGTCTGATACATCCGCGCGCCGACGGCGTCCCGTTGGACGAAATATTCTTCGTTGCACAGCGACCAGATGAACACGCAGGGATGATTCCGGTCCTGGCGAATTTGCTGCTCAAGGCAGGCGAGGTTTTGCGGCTCGCTGCCGAGCCGGCGGTTTTCAGCCATGACCAGCAGGCCGAGCTGATCGCAGGCGTCGAGCAACTCCGGCGTGGGCTCATTATGCGAGGTGCGAATGGCGTTGCAGCCCATTTCCTTCAGCCGCCGGACGCGAAACAACTGCAGCGCGTCGGGCAGGGCGGATCCCACCCCGGCGTGATCCTGATGGTTGCAGGTGCCCTTGATGACGTAGGGCTGGCCATTCAACAGAAAACCCCGGTCCGGATCGAATGCTACGGTGCGAATGCCAAACACCGTGGACAGCGAATCCACGACTTGCCCGGCGTTTTCCACTGTCGTGACCAACTGGTAACACCGGGGTGATTCCGGCGACCACAATTCCGGCGCGGCCACGACGGCAGTCTGCTCGAGTTGGATCTCGCCTGCCGAGTCCAGATTGGCGGAGGCATTGGTCGCGGCCACTACTTTTCCACTCGGACCCAAGATTTGCCAGGTCACCCGGGCGGTCGCGGCCCCCGGCTGCCAGTTGTGCAATTGTGCCTGCAAATGCACGGTGGCTTCGCCGCCGGGCA
>DATJIU010000170.1:0-5231 GCA_035492855.1 Dongiaceae bacterium
TTCATCAAGTAAAACTAACGTTTTTTCCTCGACAGATTCGACCAACCTTGTAATTGAGAGCAATACGATTTTATGCCCCGAGCTTAATTTTCGGAATTTGGAAACTGCCTCCTTATCAAGCTCTTTCAAATCCGTGAGTTCGGACAGTTGAGCAATCTCAGCTTCTTTGAAAATCGGGTCTGTCTCCAGTATCTCCAGTGAACGACGCCAACGTTCTCGCGTAGCACCTGAAAGACACGCGTTCACGCTGGAAACAAACTCTCTTGCGAGCATATCCGGTGTCTTCGGCGTTCCTTTCTCAGACCCCAAATTAGTAGTTCGCCTCAGACCAATGTAAGTGTAATGAACGCCGCTCGATTTATCTCGTTGTTCTGATAAAAGCTCAAAATCATCGAACGCACTGAAACTGACGGAAACCATATTCGCGAATGGAATTTCATCGGTTAGCTCCTTGATGCCTGTTTGAAATTTTCCAGTGCTCTTAGATGTGTTCTCATTCGCAAACAAAGAGCGTGACATCAAGTTGAGCGTGCGAGTTTTCCCAACACCGTTACGCCCGATTAAAACGTGAATGTTGGTTGGAGGGTAAGACTCAGGCTTTATCTCAAAGGTCAGCGTGACGTGACTCAGCTTTTCTGGGCCGGGTGAAGTGTTAGTCTGGGCCGAAGAAAGGACCAGACGATGAAAGGCAAACGATATACGACGGAAGACAAGATCCGGATTCTGCGGGAAGCGGACCGGGGTGAACGCAGCATCCAAGCGATCTGCCAGGAGGCGAACCTCTCGGAGGCGACCTTCCACCGGTGGAAGAAGCAGTTTGGACACATGGAAGTCAACGAAGCGCGGCGGCTCAAGGAGTTGGAGCGGGAGAACACCGAGCTCAAGAAGATGCTGGCGGAGGAGCTGTTGAAGAACCGGGTGCTGTCCTTCGTATGCGAAAAAAAGCTGTGAGCCCGGCCAGTCGCCGGGCGTATGCACAGGCTGCGGTGCAAGCCGGGGTGTGTTCCCAACGGCGTGCCTGCCGGTATTTGGGGCTGGCGCGTTCGACGTTCCACTATCGTGGGCGGCCACCGACGCCCGCGGAAACACAGTTGCGACAGCGGCTGTTGGAACTCTCGGCCGAGCATCCGCGGTATGGCTACCGGCGGATCGCGGCATTGCTACGTCGGGAAGGTTGGCGCGTGGGCAAACGGCACATCCAACGGCTTCGCCGCGCGGCCGGTTTACGCGTGCCCCCGACGAAGCGCAAGCTAGTGCGGCGCGGGGTATCGACGGGTTTGCCAACGACGGCGACGCATCGGAACCATGTATGGACCTGGGACTTCATTGCTGACGCAACCGTGCGGGGTGGGTCGTTGAAGATGTTGACGATCCTGGACGAATACACGCGGGAGTGCCACGTGCTGTGGGCGGAGCGGGCCTTGAAGGCCAAGGATGTGCTGCACTGGCTGCAGAAGGCCGTGGCGCAACATGGCGCGCCGGAGTATCTGCGGAGCGATAACGGCTCGGAGTTCATCGCGAAGCTCGTGCAGCGGTGGTTGAAAACGAACCGGATCAAGACGATCTACATTGAGCCAGGGAGTCCGTGGCAGAACGGCTTTGTGGAAAGCTTTCACGGGCGGTTTCGGGACGAATGCTTGAACCGGGAGCAATTGTGGACACTGACGGAAGCACGGGTGGTGGTGGGCGACTTCCGGAGGAAATACAACGAGATCAGGCCGCACAGCCGGCTGGGCTATGAAAGTCCGGCGATGTTTGCGGCGCGAGCTTGTCCATGCCCCGCTCCGGTCGGGCTGCGCCCTCTCTCCGCGGGGCATGGACAAGGAATGCAGGAAAACATAAACTCAAACCAATGCTTGGACTAACACATCAGTGGTCCAGAAAGTTGAGCCCGGTCACCGGGATGGCGACCCGAATGCTCCGCTCAAGCGGAGATCAGCGAATTCGCAGCAGAATGAGCAAGCCGCAGGAGCTGACGGCCAGTGCACCAGGTTTCCTCGACGCCGGTGGCATCAGCCTGATTGGCGCAAGCCCCACCCAGAGGCGTATGTTCTGCTGTTGTTGGAACTGGGCCTAGGACTCCGCCGTGAAGAGGCTGACAAATTGCAATGGGATTGGTTTTATACCGGCTCGGATGGCCGGCGGTTCATCGAAGTCCGAAAGACAGAGTTTTTCATTCCAAAAGGAAAACGGCGGCGGATTATTTCAGTGGAGCCAGTCCTCTCGGAGGCAATCCATGGGATCAGGAGTGATCTGACCGCTTTCGTTGTATCTGGAAACATGCCGAAGAAATACACACCTCAAAACGGTCTCAAAAATGTCGTTTATAGATGTGAACGGCATCATCGGATTTTGACTGCATGGTTGCGAAAACTGGGAATCAAAGACTCAAAACCATGCCATCTATTGCGCAAGGAATTTGCGCTCCTACGTAGCAACTTCATTTGGCTTGTGTGCGGCGCAACGCTTTTGGGGACACTTGTCACCCGTTGTGACAGAAGCGTTTTATGCGGGGCTCACCAATCTGCCAGAACTGCAGCATGCCCAAATTTCCTGATATTGGTTTACTTTGCGCACTGAAATCATTGTATCCGGCCAAAAGTATTTGCGTTGCCATTCGCTCTGCGGTTTTGGCTGCGGGAACAGCGATCCCGTTCCAAATCCCGTGAGATTGCCGCGCTGTTGCAATACCCAACTTCATGGGTGCACTGCCGATGGGCGGAGTTGCCGAAGTTGGGTGAGGCATTGGAATCGAGAGCAAAATACGGGGATATTCTGGCAACTTGCGCCAAGCATTGACCGCCAATTCTGCTAACGATTATTAAAACCACAAAATACAAGACAGCAAACCCGGGGATAAATAGTTAGAAAAACTGATGAAAAGTGTGTTTGTGGACAAGACTAAGTAATCAAAAAATCATTGTGAGCACTGCATGCCCAAAATCTGCCACTGAAAAGCTGCTCGCGGAATTCCCTCCCGTGAGCTACGACGACTGGCGTACATTGGTGGAGGCCGAACTCAAAGGCGCGCCGTTCGACAAGAAGATGTTTTCCACCACCCACGAAGGCATCACCCTCAAGCCGATTTATTGCCGCTCCGACACCGCCAATCTGCCGCACCTCAATTCACTGCCCGGGTTTGCGCCGTTTGTGCGCGGGGCCAGCGCCAGCGGCCATGTGAAGGAGGCGTGGAAAATCTCGCAGGAAATCGCAATTGCCAGCCCGATGGAATTCAATCATGCCGCGCGCACATCAATCAGCGGGGGGCTGAACGCGCTCAACATGGTGCTCGACCGGGCCACGCGCAATGGCCAAGACCCGGACGGAGCCCCGGCGGAAGACGTCGGCTGTGGCGGCCTGTCTCTTGCCACGCTGAGTGATCTCGACTGCGCGCTCGCGGGCGTGGATTTGGAAACGACCCCGATCTTTATCCGTACCGGCGCATCCGCGCTGCCCGTCGCCGCATTGCTCCTGGCCCTGGTTCGGAGCCGCAAGCAGGCGGCCGTAAATCTGCGCGGCTGCATTGAAACAGATCCGCTGGGGGTGCTTGCCCATGAAGGCAGGTTGCCGCAGTCCCTCGGCCATGCCTATGCTGAAATGACAGTGCTGACGTCCTGGGCGGTCCGAAATGCCCCGCATTTGCAGACCATCTGCGTGCACAGCCGACCGTGGCATGAGTCTGGCGGCAGCGCTGTGCAGGAACTCGCTTACACGGTCGCGACGGGTATTGAATATTTGCGCCAACTCCACCAGCGCGGCGTGGAAGTATCTGTTGCCGCGCCGCGCCTGCGCTTTGCCGTCACCGTCGGTACAAATTTTTTCATGGAAATCGCCAAGCTGCGGGCACTGCGGATGCTGTGGTCGCGCGCCGTCGCGGTTGGCGGCGGCGGGGAAGCGGCCCAGAAGCTTTCGCTGCATGTCCGCAGTTCGCAATGGAACAAATCGGTCGTGGATCCCTACAACAATTTGCTGCGCACCACGGTCGAGTCCTTGGCCGGGGTGCTCGGCGGGTGCGACAGCATGCAGGTGGGGGCCTATGACGAAGTGGCCCGGCAACCAAATGATTTCAGTCTTCGCATCGCCCGCAACACGCAGCTCGTGTTGCAAAAGGAATGCCATCTTAATCACGTCATTGATCCCGCGGGCGGCTCCTGGTTCATTGAGCACCTCACCCACGAACTCGCAACCCGCGCCTGGGCGTTGTTTCAGGAAGTGGAAGCGCGCGGTGGCATGGAGACGGCGTTGCGGGCCGGGGGACCTCAAAAGGCGGTCGATGAAACCGCGGCGAAGAAACGCAAAGCGGTCGGCGCCCGCCGCGATTCCATCGTGGGTGTGAATCAATACGCCAATCCCAAGGAACCGCCGCTGGAAGGGTCGGTCACAGAACCGAAGGCGTTTCACCAGGACCGGGTGCGGCAGCTATCGGCGCAGCGGGCCTCCCGCGATGCCGCGAGCACCCGGGAGGTCTGCGCCCGGCTGGCAGAATGGAGCGAGCCGCGGGATGACGCGTTTTTCGACGCCTGCGCGGTCGCTGCCGGCGCCGGGGCGACGCTGGGAGAAATCATCAGTGCCATCCGCAACGAGGATGCCCCGGGCGAACCGATTCAGCCGGTATGCATTGCCCGCGCCGCCGTTGGGTTCGAGCAACTGCGCGCCGCCATGTACCGGCGTCCCCAGGGACCGGCCAAAGTTTTTCTGTGCAATATGGGACCGCTCAAGGAGCACAAGGCGCGAGCGGACTTCGCCCGCGGGTTTTTCAGTGCGGGAGGATATGACGTTATTGCGCCGGCCGGTTTCCCGACTCCGGCGGAAGCGGCGGCCGCCCTGCGGGACTCCCAGGCCGAGGTCGCGGTGATTTGTGCCACCGATGAAAATTATCCCGCGCTGGTCCCGGCATTGACCGCAGCCATTCGCGCGAACCAGCCCGGCACGCTGATCGTGCTGGCCGGCTATCCGGCGGATCAAATTGCAGCGCACCAGAAAGCCGGCGTGGAGGAATTCATCCACCTCCGGGCAGATGCCCATGAGGTGCTTGCCAGAATTCACGCCAAACTGGGGATTTCCAAGTGAAACCATTTCCTGATTTTACGAAGGTCGAGTTCAACAGCCCGCCGGCACCGGTGACGTTCGCCCAATGGCAGACTCGCTTTGAAGCCGAGACGGGCCAGCCGCTGGGCGCTTGGGTTCACAAAACGCTCGAGCAGATTGACCTGCCACCGCTCTTTACGGCG
>DATJIU010000171.1:0-12520 GCA_035492855.1 Dongiaceae bacterium
TTGCTGACCCAGGCCACGTAAAAATAGACCAGCACATAATGGGTCATGTACAGGGGATAGGAAAGATCGCCGAGTAACCGGCAAATTTTTGCTTCCACCGGGTGATGCACCACCCCGCCGGCGCCGAGATACACAATCAGGGGAAAAATCACGATGATGCAAAACGCTTCGTACAGGCCATTCAGCCACAGGTGGCCGGCGCCGCCGATGCGGGGCAGGAACAGCACCGCCACCACCAGCAGGCTGCACCACAGGAACGCATTTTTGATGCGGGCCGGCCGCGCCACCCGCGACAACAGCAATCCGGCAAAAAACGGGAACAGGGTGCGCGTGATCCCAACGCGCAGGTGTTCCGCATTCAGGGTCCAGCCGCCGGTAACGTCGCCGTTCGGGTTGGTCACGGCAAAATGCACCAGCACCGCCCCGGCCAGCACCACAAAAACGGCCAGGGCCTGGTTGGACAATTTTCGCAGCCCCAGCGCGTAAAGAATGTTGGCGATGTATTCGAAAAACAAGGACCAGCCCACGCTGTTGAGCGGATGCATTTCCTGCCAGCCGCGGATATCCATGGAAAGCGGGATGGGGATCACCGTATAGCCGATGAGCATGACGATGAGAAGCTTCCAGACCGGCACGGTGTGAATCAGCGGCCAGAGGGTGGAGTCGGTAAAGTAAAAGCCGATGGCGCCGAGCGTCATGCCCAGGACGACGAGCGGTTGCAGCCGTTCGAGCCGGCGCCGCAGAAAGCCCCAGAACGTTAATTTGCTCCAGCGGTCGTCGTAGGCATAACCGATGACAAAGCCGGACAGGAGAAAGAAGAAATCCACCGCCAGATAGCCATGGTTTACCACGTTGTTCAGGTGGCTGCTGGCCAGCGGCTCGGCCAGGTGAAACAAAACCACGATGACCGCCGCCACCCCCCGCAACCCGTCCAGGATGGGATAATGCGGCTTGGTCCCGAGTTCGTTGTTGTTCATGCAGAAGAAACATATTGGCGCAAATGGCCCCCAAGGGGAAGCGCCAGGCAGGCGTAATTGAATAATAATTTTAAAGCCCGCAACGCGAGACCACTTGCAGGCTTCGCTTCAAATCGGTCAAATCGGTTAACGGTTAACCCGTTTTTCAGGTCGGGGAAATGGGTTTTCTTACCCAGCAGGAACGCCGTGCCGATGCCGTCGCCGGGCCACAGTGGTCCTTGGGCTGGTCCTGGAAATACAGTAAGCCCAGCCGGGTTACCGCGAGAATTCCAGCAGCCTGGTGGTCACGAACCACGCCGCATGCAGGCGCGGTTTGATGGCATAAACCCGGCCCATCATCCGGAGGAGGGTCAAAGCCCGCACGGGATCACTGGTTGTTTGCTGATGGAAGAATTAATTCCATCCCGGAACATTGTTTAAATCAACCTTCCGCCCGTTATTTTCAATTCACCGGGGCGCGGCTTTGCTGGTAGAGTGGCAGGTGCGGTTAAAGCATTGAATTCACTGAAAGGACTGAATCATGAAAACCTCTCGTCTCTGGTACTGGGCCCCCCGGGTGCTCGGTCTCCTGTTCGCCGGCTTCATCAGCCTGTTCGCGCTGGATGTGTTTCAGGAGCATCGGGGCTTCGGGGAAACAGCCATCGCCTTGCTGATCCACCTGATCCCCACCGGCATATTGCTGCTCATCCTGGCGGCGGCCTGGCGCCGGGAATGGCTGGGCGCCCTGCTCTACCCCGGACTGGGCGCATTTTACATTGTGGCCTTTTGGGGCAGATTTCCACCACTGACTTATGTGATGATCGCGGGACCGCTCGTGCTGGTTGGCGTTCTGTTCCTGGGCGGCTGGCTGCAAAAGCGTAAATCCAACTGGGGAGGCGGCGCCGCAACAGGGGTCGCCCCTTAGCGTGACAGAGCCATTTCTCTGAATGATAAAGCCGGCTGCGGGCAGGAGTCCACGCGCCCCTGCATAAACGTTGGACAATCCAGTTTCCAGCGTTTCATAAAACCGCGGGCAAGCACTGTCATTGAGGAAAATGGCTTCCCGCCGGTCACCGCGATTCATCACCGGGTAAAATCACGCCTGCATATTGCAGCCGCAATTTCCGCACCATCAGGGCCTCTTAGCGGCCAACCCATTCGTGTCAACACGAACAACCGACTCCTTCACGAACCCGGCAATTTCTTCTGCTCTGCCTTGAGCCGTTTCTTTTCCCGGCTTTTGACTTTCTTTATGTGCTCGGCGACAGGCAAATTTTCCGGCATCGTTCCGCCGAGTTCGTGGATCGTCCGCCGCACCGTCCGGCCAACCGCCTCATGGATTTTGTTGGCCTGCTCCTTGTGGCGGACATTTTCCCGCCGCAACTTTTCCTCCGTCTGCGTGGCGCGGAACAAATTTGCCGCCAGTTCCGTGCTGCCCATGCGGTCAAACAAATGCTCCTTTTTGCCAATGCGTTTGCGCGCCGCGACATCGCGCAGGCTCAAGCCGCCGTAAAGTCCGCGATAGCCGTGATCCATGAAAATGGCATAATCCAGCGGCTGCGCCACCCCCGCCTGCTTGGCCGCGCCAGCGAGATTCTTGTTGTGCTTCTTCATCTCCTCCCGCAACAGGCGACGGGTTTTATGCTCCTGCAATGCCGTCGCATCGGCGATTTCCTGCCGCCGGGTTTGCACGGCGAAATAGCTTTGCCCCAGTGCCACCAGCGGTTTGCCGGGATCGGCGTTTTGGATGACGAGGTAGCAGGCATAGCGCGACAACGCCCAATCTTCCACCTCGCGCTGCGCGCCGGAACCGATGTCCACCATATTGCGCATTTCCGCCAAATGGTCGGCGACCGGGTGACCGCTTTTAGCGCACGCTTCCCTGGCTTTTTCAATGACCGGCTGGAAATTGCGGAAGTTCAGATATTCCAGCACGCGGGCCAAATCACGCGCCGACCAGAATTCGCTTCCGTCCGCACTGGTGCGCTTGATGCGTTCGAAGGTGTTTGTAGGCGGAATGGGGGCGGGCACTGAATCACTCATAGTTTCTGTTTTCCTTCAGCGGTATCGCGGCCAGGACGATATTTCGTATTTTAGACGATGCTGAAACCCAATTCCTCGTCCCAGGCTTAAACACCGGGCAGTCCAGCGCAAAATTATCGGCATTTCTTTGCGCAGCCGACGGGCAAACCGGTTAACGCTTAACCCGTTTTTTTCAGGCCAGGAAAATAGGTTTTCCTGCCGAGCGGGAATGCCGTGCCGATGCCGTCGCCGGGCCACCAGTGGTCCTTGGGCTGGTCCTGGAAGTACAGGAAGCTCAGGCCGAGTTGCCGCGAGAATTCAAGCAGCTTGGTGGTCATAAGCGAGTTGTCGCTCAGCACGAGCGATGCGGCGTGCAGGCGCGGCTTGATGGCCATGAACTCGGCCCATTCGTATTCGGGCGTGTGGCAACTGTCGTGCAGGAAAATGTCGGTGGGCTGGTCGAACTTCTGGAGCGAGGCCACGGAATCGCCGATGAGCAGCCGGCAGTAGTTCTTGTACGGCTCGGCCACGAGGTGGCCGCAGTCGGCGGCGATGTCGGTGGCATAGACGACGCCGGGAAAGCCTTCCTTGTCGTTCGCCAGCAGCGCGGCGGCAATGACGGCGGTGCCGAGCCCGCGGTCCACCCCGGTTTCCACGATGATGCGCGGCTTGGTGGCGCGGATCAGGGCGTACCAGCCCAGGCGCTTGCCGTAGCGGGGCTCGACATCGCAACTGTGCCGGTCATGGCTGGCAAGGGTGCGGTCCACGAGCACCTTTCGCAGCGCCTGGTCATTTTCCAGTTCGCGCAGGTAACCCTCGATTTCCTTGGGGTCGTGTCCGGTGACCACGGCGATGTAGCAGCCGAGGTATTCGCGGTTGAGCGGGGTGAGGTCGTAGGTCCAGTTGTAGTATTCCTTGGATGAAAAGACCCAGCGGAACGCCAGCGTGAGTTGCCGCCCGAGCGGGGGCAGGCCAAAGAGGACGAACCGGACGGGAATCATCAGCAACCGCCCGAAGGCGGTGTATCGAATGAAGGTGCGGACAGACATGACGGAAATGGATTACGGTTTCGGGTTTAAAAACGGGCCTATCCTGCGTAAGCGCGGGCGGTTTTGAAAGTTATTTCCATGCGGTGGCGCCGGTCAGGTCAGCCCTTGCGGTCCCGTTGGCAGGCCTCAAACAAGGCGCGCAGTTCGCCGAAGATCTTGCTCCGGTCAATCTCCTTCCGCAGGTAGGTGGCGGCTTCGGGCGGCAATTTAAGACCCTTAAGGAAAAACCGGATTTTTTCTGCAAACTCGTCCAGGTTCTGGACCACAAAACCGTTCACACCGGGTTTGATCATGTCGTTGCACCCGGCGATGTCATAGGCCACCACCGGCAATCCCAGCGCCTGCGATTCCAGCACGTTGTAAGGGTAGCCCTCCCACTTGGCGGTGGTGATGAACAAATCGCCTTGCCGGTACACGCCGGCCATCTGCTGGTTGTTGACGTGCCCCCACCAAGTGACATTGGGCCACTGCTTGCGGCATTCCTCCACGAGCGGCCGGAGTTCGCCGTCGCCGCAGATGTTCCACGCCACCTGGTCGGCGTGGGTCTGGTTGATGCGGGCCACGAGTTGCACCAGATCGCGCACGCCTTTTTGCTCCACCAACCGGCCCACCCAGACGATGTTGAACTTGCCGGCGGCGAGCTTGCCGGGAAAGGGATTCTTTTCCACGTTGGCGGCGAAGGCGTCGAAATCAAACGGGTAATAAATCTTGGCCACGCGCCGGCCGGGAAACTGCCGCGACAACACGCCCTGGGTGAAATTGTTGATGACGTGGAAACCCGTCACGCCCCGGGCCATGCCGGTGTAGAGCCACGAGGTGTAGAGCAGGTTGTGCAGCCGCGCGTGCAAGCGTTCCGCGATGGGAAACACGTGCGGCACATGACATCCAAAAATCACCGGCGGCAACCGGTGATACTTGAGCACGAACTTGAAGAAGAACGCCTCGGTGATGTCGTTGCGCGAATAGATAACATCATAATCCTGAAACCGCCGCACCACCTCGGCAAACGTGGCGGACTTGAAATAGCGTGCCTTGCCCAGATTCTTCTGAATGGTTTCCAGTGGCTCGCGATACAGCAGCTTGGGATCGAATCCCTTGAAAAAATACAGGTTGTGCATGCGCCCGAACTTCAGGTTGAACGCATCATCCATGGTCAGGATGTCCACCTGCATATCGGGCAGCTCGGACAAATCCCGGGCCGTCTCAATAAAATATTTTTCCAGCCCGCCGCCCAGTTCCATCTGGGTGGTCGAGTAATAAGCCACGCGCATGCGGCATCCTACTAGAGAACCGGGAAACGGGACAAGTTCCGCTATTGGGTTTGCCCGGGGCGGCGTCATCCCGGCTTTCGCGGTGATTTAACCTCCCTGCAAAATGGGAGCGGGTTGGAGTGGAGTTGCTGGCAAAACCCATTTACCTTTGCGGAAACAGCTCGGGCTTGGCCAAAAAGCATTTGCGCCAGCACGTAAACCGTATGTTCTCACAAAGACTTTTTGTCAAAACGGTGCGCTCCATCATGCGCCTCGGTCTGGCCTGCGTTGGCATCCAGGCCAGTGTGGCGATGGTCCCCGCCGCGCCGATCCGGCAACCGGTGTTTCAGGAACCCAGTTTGATCCCCGCCGCACCATCCGCGGTCCCCGATTATTTCTGTACGTGGAACATCCAAGGGTACACCTGCTCGTATGAAAGCAGCTCCCAGGGAATGCGCCGGGAGCTGAACGAAACCAACCTGTTTGGAACGGGCAAATCCCCGGGCTGGCTGAACTTTTATCCCAGGATCCGCGCGGACTTAATTTTTGTCATGGACGATTCCTGGGATGTGCCGCTGTCCGGGGACAGCTCCTATTTCGGCAGCCTCATCCTAAACGAAGAACGTTTCCCGTCCTATTCAGGCACTCCGGCGGAACGCCTCAAAAAACTGACCGCCGCTGTGAAAGCGCGCGGCTGGAAGGGATTGGGGGGCTGGATTTGCGCCCAACCCGCTCCCAAATTTGCCGTCACCAACGAGCCGGATTACTGGACCGAACGCCTGCACTGGATGCGCGAAGCCGGCTTTGCCTACTGGAAGGTGGATTGGGGCCAGGAAGCGCACAATGCCTCCTGGCGCCAAATGATAACCGGGATCGCGCACCAGGAAGCGCCGGCTTTGATTGTCGAACATGCCATGACCCCGGAGGCGCTCAAGTTCGCTGACGTCTATCGCACTTACGATGTCGAGAATGTCATGTCGGTGGCAGTCACCATTGATCGCGTGGCCCAACTCATCCGGCAAAAGCCCGCCGGCTCCCCCACACTGATTAATTGTGAAGACGAACCCTATATTGCCGCCGGTCTGGGCTGTCTCATCGGCGTCATGCGCCATCCTCATGCGGGGCCCTTGCCGGACGGCAAACCGGACTTCGTATTTCCGGTGGCGGGCCGGAATCTGAAACGCCGGCTCGACGAAGTGGTGCGGGCCGTGCGCTGGCATCGGATTGCCGCGCCCATGGCCCTGGGTGCCACTGCTGACCATATTGATGCGGAGCGCCTGAAGGATACCTGGAGGCTGGAACCCAACGAAACCTACACGGCATATAAACCGGGCGATTGGCGGGAGGCGTCGGCCCCGGCCCGAGTGACGCGCGGTTTGGCTTTGCCGGAGATCAAAGTGGGCGCCGGAGAACTGACTCCATTCGTCCTCGCCAGCCGGGCCACCAACGGAGCGGTTGCCATTGCCACCATTGGTCGCACCGTGGGCCGCCAATACCAGAACCCGCGGGCCGCCATCACGCTCGACGTGGAAAATGCGCGCGGGCCATTTGGCATCTTCGGCGTCTTTGGCAGTCTGACGCTCAAATTCGACCACCCGCTCCCTCACGTTCGCATTCTGGCCCAGGATTTGGCGGCGGATTACTCAACGGACATCACTGCGGACGTACTCATCCGAGGAAACGAGCTGACCTTGTCCGGTGAACTGATTTCAAAAATTGGCTTATCCGCCGCCAGTGCGAATGACCTGTCAGAACCCGGGCTGGTTCTGGTGGTGACCCAATAGCGTTGCGTCTTTCGCTATTTGGCCCGCTTCGGCTTTTCTGCTTCCGCCGACGCCTTCGTAGCGCGTTGCCGGGCGGTAACTCCCAGCACCAACAGCAAGCCCGCCGCCAGTGCGATGGCCGTCAGCGAAATGTACATGGGCTTCATGGACGGCTGGAATATGAATTCCACCTTGTGCGTGCCAGGCTGCAAATAGACACCGCGCATCAGGTAATTGCAGCGCAACATCGTTGCCGGCTGGCCATCCACCCGCACCGACCAGTTAGGCGCGTAGCGGTCGTTAAGCAGCAACACCGCCGGAGTGGTCGCCTGTGCTTTCAAGACCACGTCCTTGGGCGCGTAACTGGTAAACTCCACCGTACCGGCGTCCTGATTGGTACCGGCGACCGGCGCCGGCACGGCATCCGCCACCAACACCTTCTGGTGCGGGTCAAAATCCCGCGCCGCCAGTTTTTGCAAAGTGACGAAGTCGTTCGTCCCCACACTGGCCAGGGTCTTCAAATCCAGGGCATCGAGCCCGTTGGTACTGAAGCCGCTCAACTCCGCCGGACTGTTGGTTTCCCACTGGGCGTACAATTTCGCCCGCGGCAACGCGCCGGTGAATTCAATCAACCCATAAATGCCATTCGTGTCGGGCTTGGCTGTGATGTCCTGCCAGCTCGAAAATTGCTGGCCGGGGGAGCGCATCCCCAGGTTGAAGGTCTCCGCCACCCGGAACCGTTGCTTCACCGGGTCCAGCTGCTGGTTCAAGAAATCCGCGAAACCGGCCAGCCCGAGGATGTACCGGGTGTTGGTCAGCTCCCATTTGCGGGCCTGCAAATACAACGTACTGCCGGACCGAAACTGGAGCGCGCTTTCAAATGCCACAAAATCCTCCGGCTGCCGCGGCATCTGCACCACATCCAGCGACTGGATATTGTACCGCTGGAAATGATGCTGCGCCCATTCCTGGCCATACAGCGTATCCAAATTCTGTTCCGCGCTCTTCACCTGGGGCGACAACGAGAAGCTATGGAGCACCCATTGCGGAAATCCAATGACACGTTGCTCATAGGGTTTCTCCCGCAAACGTTCCAAAATGGGGTTGGTGGCGTATTTCACCGGGTAATCCCAGTAGATGATCCATGGCAGGTCGGCCCGGGCAAGGTCCACCACCAGTATCAGCCCCAGCGTGATGGCTCCATATTTCGCCTTCTCCCCGGAAAAGTTGCCGGTGATAATCAGCGCCACCGCGCCCAACGCCAGGGTCAGGAACAACAGGAACCAACCCACCTGCCGGATGCTGAAACTGGCGGTTACCGCCGCGAGGCCGGCATCGAACCCCACCTCCTGCAAATAGGCCTGAAGTTGGGGCGAGTAATGGGCATAAACGGCCCACCCCACCAGCACCAGGATGACGCCGGCAACGGATCCCAAAATCCAGCGTTTTTCAAACGCCGGCAGCTTCCCCCAACCCACCGACGCCGTCGCAGCCATGCGTCCCGTACCCACTTTGGCCGGATGCAGGTAGCCCACCAGCGACTGCGCGCCATAGGCAAACAGCACCACCATGGCCCAATCGAACAGGTCAATGAACTTGGCCGGATTGCGGATGGTGGAGGCATACGGCAGCATGTAGAAGAACTGGTAGAACGGCGCAAACCGCCCCCACGTCAGCAGCAGGCACACCACCGCGATGCCCGTCCAAAACCAGACAAACCTTCTGGTGACGAGATCAAACGGCGAGTTTTGTTTGCGGAATGATTGCAGGATGGCCAACAGCGCCAGCCAGAACACCAGTTGGCCGCCGTAGATGCCGCCCCCGCCAAATCGTTGCAACGCCCCGGTTGGCCGGGGCAGTGGCTGGTCCGTTTTCAGCGAGGCATAATAACGATCCCAGGCCAGGTCCCGGCCGCAAGCGCCCCAATATTGGCCGCCCATGTAACTCTGCTGCATGTCTTCCGGCAGGCCCATGGGCGTTTCCGGCCGATAGCCAAACAGGCCCGGGACAAAGCTGCTGAGGGTTTCGATCTTCGGCAAACTCCATTGGGTGGCCCAGCCCCATTTTTCCTGCTTGGTCTGGGCGTCCTGTTCCGTTCCCGCCACGCCCTTGATCTGGGTATTGATCAGGGCGGAAAGCTGTTGGGCCGCCAGAAACGCCGCAAATCCCGCCACCAATGCCAGCCGCCCCACGCCCCGCGCCAGGCGTTTCACCGCCGGTCCTTCTCCCGCTGCCCACGCCTGGTATACCACGTAAGCCCCAATGATCAGGCTGAACAGGGCCGCAATGTCAAAGCCCTCCAAAATCCCCATGCCCACCGCCGCGCCCGCCAGCAAGGTGCGAATCCAGGAACGGATGCCGGACCCGTTTTGCAGGGCGGCCAGCGCCAGAAACATCGCCGCCAGGGACATGGGCCGCGAAGCCTGCCCCCAGCACACGTTGGAGAAAAAGTCCCCGTGCAACGCCGCCGCCAACCCGCCCAGCACGCAGACAAAAGGGGCAAATTTGGCGGTCCGGAAGAACAGCCACGCACACAATCCCAGGATGATAAGCGAGAGCGGCGTCCAGAATTTCGAGTAGTTCATCGGCCCCGCCAGCCACATGAAAATGTTGGTCGGATCCGGGGCGGACATCAGGTTCTCCACTCCCAGCCAGTTCAAATCAATCCATTGCCCGGCAAACCCGCTCGGCAGTTCCGACGCGGCCCGCATGTCCACCCCCACCGGACCGTCGTTGTTAAAAATCACCTCGCCCGGCATAAAACTCCGGTGGAACAGCACCCCGAAGATCAGTACCAGAAACCCCAGCATCATCCAAAAGTCCCGCCGCGAGGTGCCCGGGGCCGGCCCGGTTGTTTTGTTAGTTGCCATAAATCAATTGGTTCGTCCGTGAAATCTGTTCAAACGATAGCGAAATCTCCCCTCAGGCCAACAGGAATCTTCCCCCGGCAGACTTGCCTTATGCTCCGGGTCATGGAACAATACCCGTCGCCTTGGACAAAAGAGGTAGTTCCTGAATCGGAGACCATGACATCAGCAAATTCAACAGCCAAAGAGACCGCTCTGCGCGTTAAAACGTTCGAAACCCTGGCTCCCAGTGCCGCCCAGCCCGCGTGGCTGGCCGCCCTGCGCCAAACCGGCCTCAACCATTTTGCCGCCCAAGGTTTTCCCACGCTCCAGCAGGAAGACTGGCGGTTCACCAATGTCAGCCCCATCGCGCAATTGCCGTTTCATCCGGTCACCCGGCTCGCCGCCACCGGCCTGACGAGCGCGTCCCTCAAGACGCTTACCTTTGCCTCGCTGGCGGCGCATCGGCTGGTGTTTGTGAATGGGATTTTTGCCCCGGAACTTTCCACCCCGGCCAGCCTGCCCGCCGGGGTCAAAGTATCCAATCTCGCGGCCGCGCTGCAGACCGACGCCGCCCTGATTGAAAAGCATCTGGGCAAATATGCCAACACCGCCGGCAACGCCTTCACCGCATTGAACACCGCCTTCTTCCGGGACGGCACGTTCATCCATGTGCCGGCGGGCACGGTGGTGGAAACGCCCATTCACCTGCTCCATCTGTTTACCGCCACCGAAACGGGAGCCACGGCGCATCCCCGCAATCTCATCATTGTGGGAGATAACGCGCAGGTAACCATCTTGGAAACCTTTGCCGCCACGGTGGACACCCCCTATTTCACCAACGCCGTCACCGAGTTGGTGGCCGGCGACAACGCCGCGGTGGAACACCTGAAATTTCAGGATGAGGCCATTACGGCGTTTCACATGGCCGCCTTCCACGCGCATTTGGGCAAGACCAGCAACGTCATCCATCATTCCATCGCCGCCGGCGCCAAGCTGTCGCGCAACAACATCCGCACCAACCTTGCGGGCGAAGGCCTGGAATGCGTGCTCAATGGCCTCTACCTGACCCGCGGCGAGCAACTGGCCGACCATTACATGGTCGTCGAGCACGCGCAGCCGCACTGCGCCAGCCACGAGTATTTCAACGGCATTTTGGACGACAAGTCGCGGGGCGTGTTCCATGGCCGCATTTTGGTGCAACCCATCGCGCAGAAAACCGACGCCAAGCAGACCAACAAAAACCTGCTGCTCTCCGACCACGCCACCGCCGATACCAAGCCGCAGCTCGAAATTTACGCCGACGATGTGAAATGCACCCACGGCGCCACCATCGGCCAGCTCAACGCCGAATCCATTTATTACCTGCGGTCGCGCGGCATCGGCAAGGAAACCGCCCGCCGCATGCTCATCCACGCCTTTGCCGGCGAAATCATTGAGCGCGTGCGCCACGAAGCCGCCCGGACCGAACTGGACCAGGTGGTCTGGAACCGGCTCGAAGCCAATCCGCACCTCGGTACGAATTAACCCGCTGCGCCGCTGCGGAAACGCCGCGGCCGCCGACCTATGTTTGACGACATCAACGACCTTTACCAGCAGGTCATCCTGGACCACTGCAAGAAGCCGCGGAATTTCCACGAAATGCCGCAGTGCTCCTGCTCCGCCCAGGGCCAGAACCCCCTCTGCGGCGACCAGTTGCGCCTGTTCCTCAGCATGGATGGCGAGACCGTCAAGGACGCCAGCTTCGTTGGTTCTGGTTGCTGCATTTCCAAAGCCTCCGCCTCGCTGCTCACCGACGCCGTCAAAGGCAAAACCAAGGCCGAGGTAAAAACCCTATTCGACCAGGTGCGCCACATGGTCACCACCGGCCAGAGTGCGGGCGATGTCGGCAAACTCGCGGTCTTCGCCGGGGTGCATAAATATCCCGCCCGCGTGAAATGCGCCATCCTCGCCTGGCACGCCGTCATGGCCGCCTTGGAAGGCAAGCAGGACCCCGTCAGCACCGAGGCGGAAAGCGCCTGAGCCCCTTTTATCAATCCAAAAAGAGACGCGACAGTCAGGGAAAACTCAATTATATTGCGCATTATGAATGGTAACGAACCTGTCATCCTGAGCCGCGACGTTGAAGCCTCCGTGATTCCGGCCGGCATGAAAGTCACGCTGCAAAAAGGCGAGACCGCGCACATCACCCAGTCGCTCGGCGGCAGCCATACCGTCGTGGTCAACGGCAACATGTTCCGCATCGAGGGCAAGGACGCCGACGCGCTCGGGATGGAAGTCACCGCCGCGCCCAAAACCACCGGCGCCCCGATCACCACCGACGCGCTGGAAAAGGAAATTTGGAACCAGTTGCGCTCCTGCTATGACCCGGAAATCCCGGTGAACATCGTGGACCTCGGCCTGATTTACGACTGCCATCTCACGCCGCTCGGCGCCGAAAGTTTCAAGGCCGACGTGAAAATGACCCTCACTGCCCCCGGTTGCGGCATGGGCCCCGTGCTCGCCCAGGACGTGCAAACCAAGCTCCTCTCGCTCGAAGGCGTGGATGATGTGAGCGTGGAACTCGTCTGGGAACCGCAGTGGAACCAGGGCATGATGACCGAAGCCGCCAAGCTCCAGTTGGGCCTGATGTAA
>DATJIU010000172.1:0-15660 GCA_035492855.1 Dongiaceae bacterium
GGAGCTTCACTTTCCCTGCCCCGACAAAGTGACGATCCGGCGGGAGCGCCGGACTTACACAAAAAAAGGGAAAACCGGTTTACGCAGCCCGGGAAGCGTTGATCATTGCTCTGGGAAAAATGAAAATTGTACCGGTATTAATATTTTGCGGATTGCTAGGTCTTTTCGCTTGGTTCGACTCGCGCCTGGTACGAGCGACCCTGCACCAGCACGCCGCAGAAACGTTTCCCCATGTCTCTGGGACGGTCATCGCCAGTGAAGTGACAACCAGCCACACCTCCAAACGTGGTACCGTTTATCACTTTCACATCAGTTATAGTTACGTCGTAGCCGGGGTACGCTATCGGGGTTATCGGTATCGCTACGACGGCCACCCCACGGATCAGGACTTGGTAAATTCCCTGGTGATCCGTCATCCCAGCGATTCGGCAGTCGAAGTTTACTACAATCCAGAAAACCCCAAGGATTCGCTACTATCTCCCGGGGTGGACAGCAAAGATGTGGCCTTTCCCTTTTTTATCGCGGCCCTGGGTCTGTTTCCCACCGGCGGGCTAATCGGACTCGGGCCAATGCTCCGGGGAGCCAAAGCAATGGCCGGCGGGGTGAAACTCCTGTCCGAAAAGATGGTGACCCGGGTCCGATTGCCCCGGTATGAACCACTGACGCTGGCATGCTGGTCGGCCAGCGGTTTGTGCCTGGCCGCAGCCGGTTTGGGCTTTATGGACTGGGTGGCATCCCCCTGGCTTATCGGCCAATGCTGTTTCCTGGCAGTGCTGCTTGGTGCCGGAGCGGTCTATATATTCCATTATCGAAAATTACACTCTGGACGACAGGATTTGGTGATTGATGAAATAAGCCGCACCCTGCGATTGCCCCAGACCTATGATCGCTACGTTGCCACCTCACTGGCCTTCGCCGAGGTGGTTGCCGTGGAGGCTGATCCAGTACGGCATCAAAACCGAAACAGTGTTGATTATTCCTATCTGGTCACGCTCAAATTGAATAACGGTAACCGCGAGAAACTGGTGAATTTAGACTTGGAACGAGCCACCGCCTTTGGCGCCTGGCTGGCGGAAAAAATCGGAGTGGAACACCCTCCGCCGCAAACCCCGGCAAAAGATTAAATAGCGCCCTCGTTGAATCCTGTTTTTACAGATGCGGAGCAGTTCAAACCGGCGTACTTTTGATTTATGAAAACCAGGCAGATTGCACTCCTGACCTTGCTAATATTAAAAATTTCGCCTTTCAGCCGGGCGGTCGAGACCAACGTGGCCCAACTGGCGACGGCGAATAACACGTTTGCCTTCCGGCTGCTCACCCAGTTGACGGCAAAATCACCCGGGACAAATATCTTTGTGTCGCCCTACTCCGCGGCGACCGCGCTGCAAATGGCCTTGAACGGCGCCGCCGGCGAAACCAAAACGGAAATGCAGAATGCACTGGCCACGAGCGACATTTCCCTGCAGCAACTCAATGCGGCCAACCAGGCCGCGGCGAAGTTGATTGATTCGCACGACACCAACATCATCCTCACCGTAGCCAACGCGTTGTGGTACCGACAGAGCGCCCGGGTCCAGCCGGGGTTTCTTGATGCGAATCAAAAATTTTTCTCATCCACCATCAAGCCGCTGGATTTCGGGAACGTAAAGGTGGCGGAGGATACCATCAACCAGTGGGCCAGCGACCAGACCCACGGACGCATCACCGGCATCGCCAACGGCATGATTGATCCGACCTACACGGATTTGATATTGGCCAACGCCATTTATTTTAAGGGTGCATGGCTCGATCCTTTCAATCCTAAAAAAACTAAAGACCGATTGTTTCATCCTGCAATCGGTGCGGAGCGGGCCGTACCAATGATGGAGTTGTCCCAAAGATTTTACTACCGCAAAGGGCCTAATTATCAGGCGGTATGGCTGTCCTATCTCGGCTTTGGTGTGGGCATGTATGTATTCCTGCCTGATGCCGACTCCAGCACAACCCTGCTACTCGACCATCTGAACGGCCAGTACTGGCAACAAGAGATCGTATCGGGTTTCAATCTGAATCTGGGCTCGTTGGTGCTTCCCCGATTCAGGGTGGAAAATACACTGGAACTTAAAGCGCCATTGCAGGCATTAGGAATGGAAACGGCATTTAAACCCGGCAAGGCTGATTTCTCCGGTATGTTTGCCGATCCACATTCCATCTCCGCAGTGCGGCAGAAAACATTCATTGCAGTGGATGAAAAAGGCACAGAAGCGGCCGCGGCCACCGCAATTGGCATGGTGGCCTTGAGCGCGGAAACACATCCACCCAAGCCCTTTGAGATGATCGTGGACCGGCCGTTCCTGTTTGTCATCGCGGATGCACAGAGCGGGATGATCCTGTTCGTGGGCGTGGTGAACACGCTTTGATGCCACGCCGAGATTCACTTTTTTGTATTTACTCCAAAGCCGCGCCGACTAACGATGTCCCCCAAGGAGGCGTCAACCATGCTGCAACTCATAGCTGGGCACCAGGTCCAGGAATTCAATCCCGGCGATACCATCCTGGAACAGGGCAGCCCCAGCGGCCATTTGCTGGTGTTGATCACCGGCGAGGTGGAAGTGCTGCGCGACAATGTGCGGGTGGCCAAAGCGGCGACACCTGGCGCCATTTTTGGCGAGATGTCTGTCCTGCTGGAGCGGCCACATACCGCCACCGTACGCGCCTTGAAGCCCTCCTCGTTTGCGCTCATTGAAGAACCGCGCCGGTTTCTGGCAGGATCGGCTGAGGCCAGCCTGCATGTGGCCCGGTTGCTGGCCAGCCGGTTGGATGCCTTGAACAAATATCTCGTGGACGTGAAGGAACAGTACGAGGGACACGACCACCTCGGCATGGTGGATGAGGTGCTGGAAACTCTCATGCACCGGCAACCGCGTCCGCCGGCGGGTTGAAGCGTTCCCCGGCCGGGAGGTCCAGCTGCTGCCGCACTTCGCCCTCCAGCGAAACCCATTCCACGCTCATGCGGTCGAAATCAAATGCCAGGTAGGTGGGGCTGGGGCCAATCTGCTTCCCCGGATTAAACACCCACGTGCGCCCCAGCCGGTCAATCCACGACCCGTGCGCAATGAACGGGGCATTGTGGATGTGGCCGGACAGCACGAGGTCCGGCTGATAGCGGCGGATCCATTCTACCAAGAATTCGTCTCCGCCAAATTTCTTGCCCGCCCAGCTCACTGGCGATTGGTCGGGCGGCGAATGATGAATCCAGACCCATTTGGCTTTGGCCCGGGCGGCATCCCGCGCGAGTTGGGCTTCAATCTCAGCCCGGGTAGCGGGGCCGTCCCACCAGGGACAGATGGTAATCAGGGTGCCGTCAAATTCCACGCTGTCGCCATCCACAAACAACTGCCCGGCCTTGACGTCGTGGAGCCAGCGGCAGACGGATTCGTTGGTGGCCAGCCGGCCATCGCCATCGTGATTGCCGGAGCTGACGAGCACGCGGGTTTGGTGGCGCAGCCGGTTCAGATATTTTTCGAGCACCACAATCTGCACATCCAGGTCCAACGCCGAACCAAGATCCAGGAGGTCGCCGCCGATGACCACGATTTCAAAGCGCGATGCGTTGGCCATCAGCCAGTCAAATTGCTTCAAGGCATAATGCAGGTCGGCAACGAATAGCATCCTCACTCGCGGGCGAGCCTGCCCCAACCCTGGCGCGGCGTCCACGAAAAACCGCCGGGCTTTGCCCCCCGACGGCATGCAGCGGGAAATCGGCGAGACTGCCGGCTTTGGCCGGCCACCGGAAAGTTCTGCTGGGCTATTGTTTGACGGTGGTGTTCGCCGCGAGCCAGTGCATGTCCACCCACGAGTCACCGGCGGAAATATTCAGCGGCAGCAGGCCACCCTGGCTATAGACAATGGGCTGGGAACGAAGCATCGAGCCGATCCAGTTGTGAATCTCCGCATGGCCATCCGCAAAAGACAGCCCCACTCCACCGTTATGGTAAGCCGCCGGAATATCAATGATTTTGGCCTGGCCTGGCGCATCACCCGGTTGCGCCCCAACGCAACTCACCGCCAACTGACCGTCATTAATGCTGTCGGGATGTTCATCGATGAACACGAACGTGTGTGCCGGCAAGCGCACATCGCTTAAAACGGCGTAAGTCAAATAAGGAGCGGGAGACCCGATGCTGCCATTCAGCCACTCGCCGCTTCCGAAGACTGCACTCATGGACAAGCTCCGGATCCGCGGATAGGGCTGGCCAGCCTTGGTGACATAAGACCGATCTGCAGGACAGTGAAAAATCCCCGCCTGGCCGGCGGTGTAGGGCCACAACGGACTTTTAATAAGGTCTTGATTGGTTTGGTAGTTGGAGGGGTTGGCCGCCATAAAATCCAAACTGCCGGTCATCCAATTTGGCCGCCCAGAAGGTGCGTTACCCGACGCCACCACTTGATCATGGTAATCTGTGGCATACAACTGCCAGGCCCGCATCAATTGCCGCTGATTGTTCAAGCAGCGCAGCGCCCGGTCATCCACCCGGCTTTGGGCCGGTGCGGGCACCAGCAACAGGGCAGCCAGGCCCGTTACCGCCAGCATTGCCGCCAATTCCACCAAGGTGAAAGCGCGGCAAACTGAAGCCGGAATTAATTTGTCAGATGGCCCAATTAAAATTGTGGTTTTCATAACGGGATACCTATTGTTGTTCGGCCACCACGCGATACCAGCGTTGCGACACCGCCGGATGGGGATCATTGATCCGGCCTCGATTGCCGGTGATGCTGACCGTGCCGGAAAGAGGCTTCCAATCCGGTGCGCTCAGCAAATCGGAATATTCCACGTGATAATTGATTCCGGGAGTAACCAGCCAACTTAAGCTGCCCGGCGTCATGGAACCATCCAACTTTGCATAAAGAAAATTCACGGCAAGCAGGTCGCCCGCCTGATCAAAATCACCCGGAGTCAAATTATCGGCCCAAGTTTGAAGCACAAGCGAATGGCCGTCCGGGGAAAATTTGGCAGTTACAGCCCGGTCGGCGGCACTGCCGGCAGCGCCGGGAGCTTGGGTCAGGCAGGTCAACTTCGCCGTTGTGCGATCCAGCAGGAAAATATCCGGTAAACCGTTGGTGTCATCCGCCACCAGGTTGCTAGCCGCACTGCGGAATACCACATACCGGCCATCAGCGCTAAGATCTGGCGCAGTCGATGCCCCATTCCCGCAGCCCGAAGCTGAGGTGGTACTAACGAGGCGGTTGCTGCCGGTGTCAAAGTCAAACAAATAGACGTCAGACAGCAGGTTGGTATCGGCTGCCACAATGCCATTAGTGCACGCGTACACCATATACCGACTATCGATGCTGAAGCGTAATCCGGTCGAGTAACCACTCTGGCCGGCAGCCCAAACCCAATGCTCACCACTGTTGCGATTGAGCCCCTGCAAGCTCGCTCCGTCCTGATAGGCCACTTTTAGGCCATCGGGGCTGATTCCCATCGGAATCGCGCTGGCTACAAAAGGTGTCTGCAACGCATTGCTCCAAATGATGGTGCTGACCTCCGAATCCCAAATGCCCACTCTCTGCATTATTGAAAAGCCGGGATAGTAGAGAATATATCGGCCATTTGGGCTCATCGCAACCGCCGCCGCATTCGCCGTCGGAAGATTGGTTACCAGCAAGGATTGCAGATCCATCAGATGAATTGTTTGTTGCCCGCTATCCCCGAATAAAATGTGCCGGCCTCCAGCATCCATTTGCAGACCCGAGAATTCGGAAAAAGTGGTATTGTCCAAGTTGGCGCTGACGTTGACCGTGTTGCCCGTCACCAAATCACGGACGAAAACATCCCGCAAATTATCAGGGTCGTCCGCGGTCAAATCATTGGCCAGGCTGCTGAACGCCACATACCGGCCGTCCCCGCTGATGACCGGCTCGGCGGAAGCGCCATTGCCCGCCGTAAAACCATTGGTGCTCACGCTCACCAGGGTGATGGTGTCGGCCTCCAAATCACGCACATAAATATCCCGCAATCCGTTGGTATCGCCGGGCACCAACCCGTCGGCGGCGCTGGCAAAAGCCAGGTACCGGCCATCCGCGCTTAGCGAAAATTTAGAACCAGCCACACCCGTAGCCCGCGAAGGCAGTCCGGCATCTCGCGCCGAAACCAGTTCCACGGCGTCGTTCTTCAGATCCCGCACGAACACATCTCCCGCCCGGTTAAAATCCAACGGCACCAAACCGCCGCCGGCAGAATCAAAAGCGAGGCCCGCGGCGCTGAAGCGCGGCTCACACAGGCAATCCACGCCCAGCCCCATCCCGTTGGTATCCGCGCTGATCAACAGGGTCCGGCCTTCCTGAACATCCCGGCAGTACAATTGATAGTCGTCGCTGACGCGGTTCGTGACCAGGTTGGGATCATTGCTGAGAAAGGCCACGTAGCGGCCACTGGGGGCCACTTCGGGCAACAAGCAAACCGTGTTCGTGGTGCCCAAACCATTCACCAGCTCGCTCACCAGCGTGTTCGTGCCGGTCAGGCTGTCCCACATCATCACACAGGTATTGGCGCCATTCGTGGCCGCGGCCACGAAGGCAATATACTGACCGTCGGGCGACATACTCAAGCTGCGGTAATCCTCCGGCAGTTCCGAATAAGTGTTGATCGTAAAGGCCTCCTTAAAAACGTTGGTGGAGGAAATCAGATCGGTGACATCCGTCTGCAAATGATAACGCAAAATAAATGCTTTGAAGGGACTTTGGAGGGTGCAACCTTCAAACGCCACATACTGGCCGTCATCGCTCAAGGCGATGTTATAGAACACCCCGCTGGAATTGTTAGTCTGTGACCACATCAAAGCATGCGCCCCGCCGCTGACCCAAACGGTCTGGTTCAATTGCAAATCCCGCAGGTAAATTTCGTAGGTGGTCCGAACTGTCGGAACCAAGTTGGTCGCCGAGCTCATAAACGCCACATACCGGCCATCCGCACTGATTTGCGGCGCGCCGGAGGCGCTCACGGGCAGGGCGCTTTTGGCCCCCACGCTGACCAGGCGGGTTTCGCCAGATTGCAAGTCCCGGACGAAAACGTCCTCCAGTCCATTGGTGTCGCCGGCCACCATATTGGCCGCCGCGCTCACAAATGCCACGTACCGGCCGTCGGGCGTCATTACTGGATTCCGGCTCGCGCCATTGGCGCAACCGCCATTGGTGCTTACGCTGACCAGGGTCGTCGCTCCCGTATCCAGGGACCGGACAAAAACATCGGTCACGCCATTGGTATCACCCGCCACCAAATCGGCCGCCGTGCTCATAAATACCACCCAGTTCCCATTGCTCGAGATATCTCCCCCCACGGAATCTCCCGTGCCGGCACCGCCGGTGAGTGCGGCGCTGACCATAACATTGGTGCCAACCTGCCGGTCCCGGCGATACAGGTTCAAGTGGGGCACTTGGGGAAAGGGCGAACCAGTTTGATTGGTGGTTAAAGCCAGATTGTTCGCCGTGCTGGCGAACAGCACAAACCGGCCATCCGGCGTGACCGCTTGCAACACCGATTCGCCCCCGGCAGTGACCCCAGCCGCCGCCGTCGGCGGCAGGCTGGAGACCAATTGCGCCGCCCCGGCACCGTGGCATACCAGGCCCAAGGCGAGAGCCAGTCCAAGTTTACCGATTGTTTTTACATACTTCATAATCATTCTCCCCGGTAGCAGTTGTCTGGAATCAAAATTATTTTTTCACCGTGGTATTCGCCGCCAGCCATGCAATGTCCACCGCCGAATCTCCGGCAGAAACATTTACCGGCAGAGGCAAAAGCCCGCTTTGGTCATAGACGATGGGGGTCCGAAGCAGCGAACCAATCCAGTTGTGGATTTCCACGTGGCCATCCGCAAACGAAAGGGTTGCCCCGCCATTATGGAAGGGGGCGGGATATTCAATGATGCGGGCCAGCGTGGGCGCATCTCCCGGCTGAGCGCCGGCACAGCTCACCGTCATTTCGCCGTCATCAATGCTATTGGGATGTTCATCAATGAACACAAAGGTATGCGGGGGCACCCGAACGTCGGATAATTTGGAGTAGAGGCGATAGGGGCCCGCATCTCCGGCCACCCCGTTGAGCCAGGCCCCGTTGCCAAAGGCACAACTCATGGCCACCGTACGCACCGGGTGATATTTTTTACCGGCCAAGGTTACGTACCTCGGATCCGCGGGGCAGCGGTAAATGTCCGCTTTCCGGGCCGAATAAGGCCAGAGCGGTCCCCGGACAATATCCGTATTGGTATTCAGGAGCGACGAGTTACCAGCAGGAAGAGTCATGTTCCCGGTCATCCAGTTTGGCCGACCTGAAGCCGTAGCCGTAGCCTGGTCCGCCGCCGGCAGGAGGTCATTGAAGTCCGCGGCATACATCTGCCAGGCCCGCAACAACTGACGGTGGTTGTTCCGGCAGCTGAGGGCCTGGCCATCAATGCGACTCTCCGCCAAGGCTGGCACGAGCATTAACAAGCCCAAAGCGATAATCATTAACATAACCGTCAGTTCCAACAGGGTGAAAGCACGGTGGGAATTATCCGATGCCACGGGAATTTTGATTTGGCTTTGTTTGACTTTCATAACCCAGTGACAATCCATTGGACAGGTTGCAAGTGAAGTTTTAGTTAGCCTAACTTATCACATTGCGATTGTCATCTGAATTTATGATTAAAACCAGGCCTTTTCCCATTCAGTAATTCGATTTGCTCCGGCTTTCAGACGGGTGGAACTTCGAGCCCGCCAGTCCGTCATGCGGCCGGTCAATCCTTACACATTTAACTCGCAGTTGATTTGCGGAATCTTTCAAAAAACTGGACTGGACAACGAATTTGGATCACGGCGCAGGCCAAAGTAGGTCAATGAGCCGCCAAACCAGGCCGCCCACCACCCCCAAACCGATTATCACTCCCACCATGCCCGCGAGCCGGGCGAACTGATTGAGCCGGCGCGCCCGTTGCAGGGCCGTGGTCGCAAATTGAAAATTCAGCAATGCCATCAGCATCTGGTCCGCGGATTGATAGCGTTCCCAAGGGCGGGAGCGGCAGGCTTTGAGGATGATCTTGTTGAGTTGGATAAAATCCGAACGTCCTATTTGGTTCATCAAGTCCGCGGGAATGTCCGGGTAAGCCTGCCGGTCATTCCCGGTGGAAAGTTCATACAAAACCTTGCCCAGAGCATAAATGTCGGCCCGGACCGACCCCGAACCTTCCGGCGGAAAGAATCCCTCGGTGCCAACCCGTGCTTTGGGCGCCGCCAGGTCGGCTACCAATCCGATATCCGCCAGCTTGGGAATGCCACCCACGAAGATAATGTTCGATGGCTTGATGTCCCGATGCGTCAAACCGTGCTTGTGGAGAAAGCTCAAGGCGGAAGCGATGGCCCCGCTCAGGCGGATACATTCTTCCACTGGCAAGCGGTGCCATTTTTGCCGGTACTGGGCCAGGGTTTGCGGCAGATACGTTTTCGGTTGAATCTGCTGGCCCAGGACCACGTCATCGGCCAGTTCCATGACGTAATAGAAAAATTGCCGCTCCGCATCAAATCCGACCTGTAAAATATCCACCAGTCCATCATGCTGGCGGGAAAGTGGTTCAAACTTCAAGATGCCGCTGACTTCCCGTTCATATCCTCCGAAACGGGCCTGGGCGACAGCGGGGATCACCTTCACGGCCCGGTAGGTTCCCAGGGTACTTTGGGCCAGCCACACCCGGCCACTGCTGCCCCTGCCAATCACCCGGAGCAACGTGTGCTCGGGTATCACCGGCGCGGGATCGGGAGCGGACGGGGTGGTCCCTGGAGCATCGGGTGGCTTCACTGGAGAGACTCCTTCAGGCAGAGCAGCATCAGTACAATTCCTTTTCCAGCTGCTTGATTTCCGCCCGCAACAGAGCGGCTACCCGGTGCTTGGCCAGGTAAACCCTGCCGATGTTAATCTCCAATGCCGCGGCCACCTTGGCCGCCGGCCATTCTTGCACGACATTCAGATTAAATATTTGGTAGTGCTCGGCGCGCACCCGGTTTTTCACCCGTTCCAAAGCCGTTTGCAGCAAATTGGACTGCCATTCCGCGTCCCACAAGACTTCTAATTCCGCCGGGACATTACCCGGGTCATCTCCAACTGACAGCGGAGAGGCCGGACTGCCCACTCCCTTTCGCTTGCGGAACTGATCCGCGATCCGCCAGCGGGTGAGATTGAGCAACCAGCCCTTGAAGGAACCGGCGGCCGGATCCCGCCTGAACTTGTGAATGTTCTGGGCCACCCCGATCACCGTCTCCTGCACCACATCCTGCGCCGCGGAGTCATCCAATCCCGAACGCCGCGCCACCGAATAAATCAACCGCCAGTAAGTATCGAAAAAACAGCGCCAGCTCTCCTGGTCACCCCAGTCCTGCAGCCGGCTCAACAGTGAATAACGCGTCGGAATGGACTCATCGACGGGATAGGACATGGCGCTGTTCATACACTCTATGCTCGGGGCCAGCGACATTAATCTTTCACCCGCCTTAATGTCATATTTTGCCTCAGCAAATCGCGGTTTACGGAGCGGGTGGCGAACTGGGTGAGACGGATTCCTCCGCTACTGCCCCACCACACGATACCAGCGTTGCCCGGTGGCCGGGGCGGTGTCCGTCACCCGGGCCTGGTCGCCGTTGATGAGGACTTCGTTGGTGACCGCCTGCCAATGCGGCGGGTTTAGCGAATCGGAAAATTCCACATGGCAGTCCAGCCCTGCCGGAACCGTCCAACCAACGGTCGGTGGCAGGGAAGCGGACAGTATCTGAGCATACAGGAAATTATACGCAAATAAATCATTGGCCTGATTGGAATCATTGGCCGTCAGATTTTGCGCCGCGCTCACAAAGACAAGCGAACGCCCGTCCCCGACAAATTTGGCGGCAAACGAGCGGTTATCCGCCAAGCCACCGGAAGGCTGCCGGCTGAGGCAGGAAATGTTTCCGGTGGATCGGTCCCACATAAAGATGTCCGGCAGGCCGTTAGTGTCATCGGCCACCAGATTGCTGGCCGCGCTCCGGAACACCACGTACCGGCCATCCGGGCTGATGTCCGGAGAGTCGGAGCCGCCGTTGGCAACGCCCAAACCCGGATTTAAGCTGACGCAAGTGCCAGTCCCCGCAGCAAAGTCAAAGAGATACACATCGGCGAGCTGATTGGTATCGCCTGCGACCACGGCCGCAGTGCTGGCGTAGGTCAGAAAATGGCCATCGCCGCTGAAACGCGGCCCGGAGGGCATCATTTTAATGCCGGTGGCGATAGTCCAACTGTTGCCGAGAATACGATCGGCGCCGTAAAGGCTGGTTCCAACGACATAGGCCACCCGGCTGCCATCCGGACTGAGCCCAATCCAGGTGGGGGTGGAAATAGATTTTTTCCAAGCCACGGAATTGGATTGGGTATCCAAAATATTCAGGTAGGAAGAAGCAAAAAATGCCAGAAAGTGGCTGTCAGGGGTTATGGCCCCAGCGGGAGCACTGGAGAGAAAATTTGTCACTACTGCCGCAAGTAAATCATAACGGTAAAGCCCCGGGGAAGTGTTCTTGAAAAATAGCAAGTATTTCCCCGTCGCATCCAATTGCGGCCCGTAAAAATCATAACTGGCGGTGCCGGCCACCTTGCCACTGGCATTGACGGTGGTGGCGGACACGAGGTCGCGCAGAAAAACATCCTGCAATCCATCAGCGTCACCGGGAGCCAAATCGGTCGCCAGGCTGGAGAAGGCCACATACCGGCCATTCCCGCTGATGACCGGACCGGTGGAAGGGGCATTGCCCCCCGTCACTCCATTAGTGCTTGCACTCACCAAGGTAATCGTATCCGCCGCCAAATCCCGCACATAAATGTCGCGGACCCCGTTGGTATCGCCCGGCACCAGGCCATCCACATCACTGGCAAACGCCACATACCGGCCATCCGCGCTCATGGCAAAATCCGGTCCGGCGGCCCCCAACGCCTGGGCCGGACGATCCGGGTCCCGGGCAGAAATCAATTCCACCGTGTTGGTCGTTAAACTGCGGACGAAAACATCAGCGGCCTGATTTGCATCGGCGGCGACAATATTGGGCCCGGCGGAATCAAAGGCGATGACGTTTCCAGCCAGCCGGGCGGAAGTGAAACCGTCCATGCCAGCGCCCCCGCCATTGACATCGGTACTGATGAGCCAGGTCCGCTTTTGCTGCAAATCGCGGCAATAAAGTTCGTAACCACCGCTGGTGGCATTCGTGGTCAGATTTGCAGCATTGCACAAAAAAGTTACATAGCGGCCCGTGGAATCGATATCCGGCAGCAGACATTGTGCACTGGAGATAACGGTGCCGTTCGTGCCTCCGCTTGCCAGGGTGAGAGTCTGCGTTTGACCATCCCATACCTGCACACACGTGTTGTTTCCGGTAGTGGTGGCATTGGCGTTGGCCACAAAGGCCACGTAGCGGCCATTGGGCGTCATCGCCAGGTTGGGCAACATTTCCGGCACGGCGAGAATTTTACCCCAATACTGCCCGTAACTGTTGGACGATACCAGGTCGGTAACCCCGGACTGCAAGCTATACCGCGCGATAATCCCCTGATATGGATGCGTGGAAGAAACCGGGCTGCCTTCAAATGCCACATAAAGACCATCGGCACTCAAGGTCAGGTTATAGTAGACGCCCGCGGTAGCCCCCAGCCGGTCACTCAGCAACTGATGGGCGCCGCCGCTCGCACAATAAGTCTGGTTGGCCACCATATCCCGGACGTAAACTTCATAGCGGTTGGTCGCTCCCGCCACCAAGTCGTTGGCCATGCTAAAAAAAGCCACATAGCGGCCATTATCTGAAATTTTAGGCCCGGTGGACAGGCTGTCGAAAACGGGCCAGGAGAAAATTGCGCCCACCCCGGCCAGCCGGGTGACCCCGGTTATCAAATCCCGCACAAACACATCTTCGACCCCATTCGTATCGCCCGCCACTAAATTATCGGCCGCGCTGACAAACGCCACATAACGTCCGTCCGGGGTCATTACCGGGTCCCGGCTGGGGCCATCCGCCCAACCGCCATTGGTGCTGACACTTACCGGCGCGGTGACTCCGGTTGTCAGGGAACGTTGGAAAATATCCACCACCCCATTGGTGTCTCCGGCGATCAAGTCATCCGCGGCGCTGGCAAATACCGCACGGGTACCGTTGGTGGAAATCGCACACTGGAGGGAATCGCCGTTCCCTCCAGCACCCGAGGAGGCCGCACTGACCAGGAGATTTGCCCCGGTCTGGCGGTCGTGGCGGTACACATTCCAATGCGGCACGGCCGGGAAGGAAGCCGGCGTTGAGCTGATACTGGCCGTCAGATTGTCCGCAAGGCTGACAAATAACACATAGCGGCCATCCGGAGTTAGCATTACCGCGCGAGAATCTCCGGCTGCGGTGGCCGACGGCACTATCGGCGCCGGCAGACTCGTAAGCAAACCGGCAGCTCCCAGCCGAAAGGTTGTCAGGCAGCACAAGCAAATTAAACCCGCCAGCCTCTGCCGTGGCATGAGTTTCATATCAGCTAAATTCAAGGGCGAAACCGGGACATCAAAGCTTATTTTTTTACCGTGGTATTGGCGGCGAGCCAGTGGATGTCCCCCCAGGAATTTCCTGCGGAGACATTCAGCGGCAGCAGGCTAAAATTATTGTAGGACACGGGGGCCGACCGGATAGTTGCACCCAACCAGCCATGAACTTCAACGTGACCGTCGGCAAAGGAAAAGGTGCAGCCGCCGCGATGGTAGGCCGCCGGGTAGTCAATAATTCTGGCCTGACTGGGGGAATCGGTTGGCTGAGCACCGGCACAACTTGTAGCGAAGGCCCCGTCGTTAATGCTGTCGGGGTGTTCCTCCAAAAAAACAAAAGTATGATTCAGCGACCGGATTTCGGAAAGCCGGACATAGATACGATACGGATCGGGGCTTCCCGTGGATCCATTCAGCCACGCCCCGCGGCCCAAAGCTCCGTTCATGGAGACGCTCCGCACCCGGGCGGAATGTTCTGACGGACAACTGAAAACCCCTGCCTTCCGGCTCGTGTAGGGCCATAACGGGCTGTTGACAATATCCTGATTGGTATTGTAGTTGGAAGGATTGCTACCGGTAAAATCCAGACTCCCGGTCATCCAAGCCGGGCGGCCCAATCCATCAACGGTGTTCGCATTGGCCGCAACCAGGATCTCGTTGAAATCTGTGGCATACAACTGCCAGGCTCGCACCAACTGGCGCTGGTTGTTCATGCAAGTGAGCATCATGCTGTCCATCCGGCTTTGAGCCAGGGCTGGCACGAGCAGCATCGCTCCCAGGCCCACCAAAGCACACATCATCATCAGTTCCACCAAAGTAAAAGCGCGCCGCCGGGCCCGGTCGGGCGCAAATTGATCCTTCGGTTGAGCTTTCTTGGGGTTCATGACAGCAATAATGGTCTCGGAAAACAGAAAAATATCGCATCGGGATTTTCAGCAGTTAGCATAACTTATCACCTGCCGATTGTCACGCGATTAAATTCGTAACCTTCACAAAGAAAGCCAAATTTGCATTTGGCCCATTATCGCGTAGGATACGAGATTGGGATTGTATGGGAGCCGTACCAAAGAAGCAAAAAAAGGAAAAAGTTCCGGAAGCGCGGCGGACTTTTCGAATAAAAGCGAACCGCGGAGTTGTGTTGTTGCTGGTGATATTGCCGGCGGCATTCCTTTTTGGTGCGGGTTGGTTGGGATTTTGGATCCACAATCAGTGGCGTCCCACTCTTGACCTGACCCAAACCCCGCCACCAACCCCAACCGAGGGAGCAGCAGAAACCACCGCCGTCGGCCCTTGGGGCACCTTGGAAGCGCAGCCCACCGTTTTGCAAATTCCCAACGAATGTCTGGCCTCCCTGGCCGCCGTGGCTGCAGCCTCTCCCACATGGGTCTTCAAGAACTGCACTGCCGAACAGGTGCGGGGGTTGTTTTCCAGCGCCGGCCTGATGCCCGCCGAACGCGAAGCCCTGGATGATCGCCGGAATTGGAAGGTGATGCCGGATCGGGTTATTGTTAGTCCACCCGCAGCCGTGCTTTTCTCCCTGTCGCCCACCGCGCGCGGGAACATTTACTCGGTGCTGGCCAAATTCCCGGAAAATCCTTTGCAGCACAGCCCGTTTTATTGGAAAACACGCGACGAAGCCCAATTGCTGGCCAATCCGGTGCTGTCGCCTGAGGCCCAGGCTCTCATTCAGAAACTTTCCTACAACTGCGGCAACCTGACCCTGTTTGCGGACCTGGGCATTCTGGAACAGCATTTGTCAGTGAATTCCCGGGAACTGGCGGCGATCCAAAAACTGCTGTCCCGCCGGCCGGCGGTGCTGCCCCAACTGTCCATCACGCCAGAGACGGACGTGGATTTGTTGATGCACTACTGGGGGATAGGCGGGCTGGCCAAGGTGCTGCAACCGGCGTTGACAGCAATTTCCCGCATTCCCCGGGGCCGGACCGTGTCTTTGCTGGCGGTGCTGCCTCCGTTCGCCCGCGCCCGGTTGAATACTTATCCCGGTGGCCATAATGATCTCAAAACGGATGAATACGCCACCGCCTTCAGTTTCTTTAACGATTCTCCAGCGCTGGAAACCGTGGATGCCGCCAATTGGAGCCATAGGTTAAATTCGGACTAT
>DATJIU010000173.1:0-25866 GCA_035492855.1 Dongiaceae bacterium
CTGGCACGCGCGGAATTGCATCCAGACCCGCCGCCAGCAGCCATACCCCAGCCCGAAAGTGCCGCGCCCACCAGCAATCCGCCGCAGGAGACAATAGCGGACGAAGCACCCGCAGCAGCCAATGCCGCCAACACATTCCAATTTCGCTGGGTGGCCAATGAAGGCGACACTAACACGCCGGTGGACGTCCTGGCCGATGACAGCGCCCTTGGCAGCCAACAACTGTTCCGCGTCCAGCGCGAAATCATCATGTCCAGCCGCGACGTGGAAAGCGCCGGCCTCAGCCAGTATCAATCCGACCAAAAGACGGTGGAGGTGTTCCTGAGCCGGCGCGGGGGCGAGAAATTTGCCGCCGCCACCGCCGCGAATGTGGGTCGCCAGCTCGCGATCGTGTGGAACGGCCGCGTCCTCAGCGCGCCATTTATCCGGACGGCCATTCCCGGCCGCCACGTCAGTATCGCCGGCCGGTTTACTGATGCCCAAGCCCAGGAACTGTTAAGCGTGCTCAACCATCGGCCGATGGAAGCGCCGGCTGTACCAACGCCCCCGCCCGCTCCGGATCCCCAGGAAAATTACAGACAGGCTGTTGCGGATTTGAAGGCCCGGCTCACTGCCGCCGCCGGCATCATCAACTTCACAGAACAGGATAAGGTGCTCGCCAAAATTGCCCGGGACGCGGCGGCGATTGGCGATACCGGGGATACCCGCGCCGCCTTAAACAAAATCACCAACTTTTCCACGCGCGACCAGGCCACCATCGAAGCCGCCCGGCAATTGGTCAAAGCAGGCCGGCGAACCGAGGCTATCGCCCTGGCTCAAATCATTACCTCCTTCACCAACCGCGATGCGCTGTTGAAGGAACTGGCCCAATAAACTGTCCAAGCCCTATTATGTCATTTATGAAAAACCGACTGAACCAAAACCTCCTCACCGGCACCGCCACGTTGGGCCTGGCCCTGGCACTGACCGGCTGCATCACCCACAGATCCGTCGTATATCAGGACGTGGAACGCACCAAGATTTCCTTTGAAAGCGACGCCGCCGCGCGGTTGTTTTACGAAACGCTGAACAAAAACGGGTCTTCCAGCGAACATTCGGAAAGCACCACCAGCATCTCCATCCCCATTGTGTTTGAGCACGAACAAAAGGTCGTACCCGGGCGCAATGTGGAATTCAACGAAGCCGTGGCCATCTGCGATTCCAACCACGACGGCATCATCACCGAACAGGAAGCCCGGATTTACGCCAACCAGCATCCGTGATGGATTGTTTAGCCTGTGTCAGACCAGGCGGACTGCGTCGGAGTTTGCTGACCTGATACCGGACCGAAAATTCAACTCGGTCCGGCATTTCGTAATCCAACCTTGTCGCGGAGCGACTCGCCAACAGTCAGCGGCGGCACGGACCTCGGGCGTCTGCCGCGGGTAACTCAGCACTTCAGGACGCCGTTGAAACGGCAGTTTCGCCGGAGGCGGCCGGCGGCGTTTCTTTGAGCAGGCCGTATTCCTTGAGTTTGTATTGCAACGTGCGGCGGCTGATGCCCAGCGCGGCGGCGGCGGCTTCGCGGTTGGCGCTCACATGTACGAGGGTTTGCCGGATCAGGATTTTTTCCACCTCGGCCAGGGTCATGCCCGGGCGGATGGTAAAGTGATGGGCATTCCGGTCATGCTCGCGCAAGAAGTCCGGCAGGTCGTTGGGCTCAATGACGGCGTCCGGACAGGTGATGACGAGACGCTCCACCATGTTGCGCAACTGACGGATGTTCCCCGGCCACGGAAAGCGCTGGCACAGTTGCAGGGCCTCGCGCGACATCGTTTTGCGGCGGCGTTTGTGCTTGGCGGCAAAGTGCAGCAGAAAATCACTGATGAGCAGCGGAATATCCTCCGCCCGTTCCCGCAGCGGCGGCAGTGCAATGGGCACAATCTGCAGGCGGTAAAACAAATCCTCGCGGAAGCGGCCAGCGGCTACCTCACTCTGCAATTTCTTATTGGTGGCAGTGATAATGCGCACGTTCACGCGGATGAGTTCCGTGCCACCCACCAGACGGAAGCAGCCATCCTCCAGCACGCGCAACAAATCGCCCTGGCCTTTCGGGGAAAGGTCGCCAATCTCGTCCAGAAAAAGCGTGCCGCCATCGGCCATCTGGAACCGGCCCGGTCGATTGGCCACGGCGCCAGTGAAAGCGCCCTTGGCGTGGCCGAACAGTTCGGCTTCCAACAATTGTTCCTGCAACGCGGCGCAGTTGACGGAAATGAACGGCCGGTCGGCGCGAGCACTCTTCAGGTGAATCGAACGCGCCACGAGTTCCTTGCCCGTCCCGCTTTCGCCCTCGATGAGCACGGTGACATCGCTGTGCGCGATTTCCTCGATCAACCGTTCGATGGCGCGCATGGGCTCGCTCTGGCTGCGGGTCACACCCGGTTCGCCGTCCTTTTGAATGCGCAGGCGCAGCTCGTGGTTTTCCGCCACGAGCGATTGAAATTCCAGCGCCTTTTCCACCACGGCACGCAGCCGTTTCACGTCAATCGGCTTGGGCAGGTAATCGTAGGCGCCCTCTTTCATGGTTTCCACAGCGCTCTCCACGGTGCCGAACGCGGTCATGACAATGAAGAAGGTGTCGCGGCTCCGCTCCCGCACCTGCTTGAGCAATTCCAGCCCGCTGAGGTCCGGCATCTTCATGTCGGTAATGACGAGGTTGAACAACCGGCGCTCGGTCAGTTCCAGCGCGGTCCGCCCATCATGGGCCACGGCCACGGTGTAGCCTTCGCGACGGAGCGCCTCCTGCAGACCGAGGCCGAGGGCGCGTTCGTCGTCCACCACCAAAATATTAATTCGGGATTTATCCATTCGCGGAAGCGGGCCGGTTTAGCGGCAGGCGCAAGGAGAACAACGCGCCGCCGCCCGTGGCGGCTGCCACCTGCAAGGTGCCGCCATGGGCCAGCACAATCTGCTGCGCAATCCACAGCCCGAGTCCGGTGCCGTTGCGCTTGGTGGTAAAGAAGGGATCAAAAATGCTGGTGCGGCTGGCTTCGGGCACCCCGGGGCCGGTGTCGCTGACATCCAGGGCCACCAGTTCAGGCGTGGGCTGATGCACCCGCACCGTCACGACGCCGCCGGTCTCCACGGCCTGGAGCGCGTTGATGACCAGGTTGAGCAACGCCTGCGTCAACTGGTCGGCATCGGCCTGCAGCTTCGGCGTCTCGGCGTCCACTTGCAGATGCAACGCAGTCTGGTGGCTCTGGGCCTCGGGCTGCACGAGCTGGCAGACCCGTTCGCACAACTGGCGCGGCGACACGGATTCCAGTTCGAGTGAGGACGGCCCGGCAAGACGGAGAAAGCGTTCCACGATGTTCTCCAGCCGGCTGAGTTCACCGCGGATAATTTCAAGCCGGGCGGAAGTACGGTCGCGGACGGGGCCGGTGAGCGGGTGCAGATCCTCCTGGAGCAACTGCACGTGAATATCAAGGGCGCTGAGCGGATTCCGGACTTCGTGGGCCAGCCGGGCGAGCAGACGGGACAACAAAAGTCGCTTTTCTTCCGACGCCAACTGCGCCGCATCCTGACCGAGTGCCTGCGAAAGTATGTTTTCCACGTTACGGCCCGCAGAAAGATGATGACGCAAATCCGGCAGATTTCAACTTATTAGCTACCGAGATTGAAGCCGCTGGCAAAGCGGCCCATAAATTATGCTGCCACATTATGTTGGGCGGCGGCCGGGGCGGTTTTAGCGCCTGAGCCGAAAGGATTTGTCGCAACGGCCCGCACATTCGCCGGCATTAACATTAATGTTAATAGACTTGACCGCCATGCCCCGGCTCTCTTAAGTTCTGGTCTTGCTAGGCAAGTTCATGTTTACGCAACTTAAAAGCCTGTTTTCCAATGATATTGGAATAGATCTCGGCACCGCCAATTCACTCGTCTACGTGCGGGACCAGGGCATTGTGTTGCGCGAACCCTCCGTGGTAGCCATTCAAGCGGGCACCACCAATGTTCTGGCCGTGGGCGAGGAAGCCAAGCGGATGCTCGGCCGCACCCCGGGGAACATTGTGGCCATTCGGCCGATGAAGGACGGCGTGATCGCCGACTTCGAGATTACCGAGGCCATGCTCCGGCACTTCATTCAAAAAGTGCATAACCGGAAGCTGATTGCGCCACGCGTGGTCGTGGCCGTGCCGTCGGGCATCACGGAAGTGGAAAAACGGGCGGTGAAAGACTCGGCCACCCATGCGGGTGCGCGCGAGGTTTATCTGATCGAACAGCCGATGGCGTCGGCCATCGGGGTCGGATTGCCGGTGCATGAACCGGCGGGCAACATGATCGTGGACATCGGCGGAGGCACATGCGAAATCGCCATCGTCTCCCTCGCCGGAATCGTCTTCAGCCGCAGCCTCCGGGTAGGCGGCGACGAATTTGACGACTCGATCATCGCCCACATGAAACGGGCCTACAATCTGATGATTGGCGAGCGCACGGCGGAAGAAATCAAAATTCGCATTGGTTCCGCCTTTGCGCTGGAGCAGGAATTAACCATGGAAGTCAAAGGACGCGATCTGAGCGCCGGTCTGCCCAAGACCATTACCATCCGCTCTCAGGAGATTCGCGAAGCCTTGCGTGAGCCGCTTTCCAGCATTCTGGAGTCCATTCGTATTACCCTCGAACGGTGTCCGCCCGAATTGTCCGCCGATTTGGTGGACCGCGGGATTGTGATGGCCGGCGGGGGGGCATTGTTGCGCGGCATTGACCGGTTGGTGGCCGAAGAAACCGGCCTGCCGGTGCATATTGCCGATGATCCCCTCACCGCCGTGGCCGAAGGCACCGGCCGGGTGTTGCAGGAACTCCATTTCCTCAAACGCGTCTCCTCTGATTCCAACGTCTGATTCCCGCTCCCAATGCCTTGTGGCGCCGGCTGCCGCCGGCGGACCGGTGCGTTGACGCACTGCCGCAACGATATGGAAGTGGATGTTTAAGAAGCCGCATTTTATTGCGCTGGCAATTGTCCTGGTGCTGACCGTCATCGCGTTGAACCTGCCCGGCGGCCCCGCCGCCCGGCTCAAACACGCGATGGGCGGACTCTTTCTGCCCCTGTTTGGGCTGGCGGATTCCACCCGGACCATCACCACCGAGGCCACCGAGCGCCTGCTCCCGCGTAGCGAACTCATCCGGCAGAATGAGGACTTCCGCAAGGAGAACCAGCAACTCCGCATCCAACTGCTCCAGGCCGAGGCGGTGACCCGGGAGAATGACCGCCTGCACCAGTTGCTGGCCTGGCAGGCCCGCGCGCCCTGGAAACTCAAGCTCGCCCGGGTCGTCCTGCGCGAACCCGCCAACTGGTGGCGCACCGTGACCATTGACGTGGGCAGCCGCGATGGAATCCGGAAAGACATGCCGGTGCTCACCCCCGACGGCCTGGTGGGCCGGGTGGACTCGGTGAGCCTGACCCAGTCGCGCGTGGTATTGTTGGGCGACCGCAACTGCAAGGTATCGGTGCGGGTGCAAAACCAGGCTGGCGATGTCGGGGTGATTCTGGCTCCGGACTCCATCGTGGATTCTTCCCTGGTGGAGCTGAGCTACCTGTCCCGCAGTGCGGTGCTGGAAGCCGGGCAGGATGTTTACACCAGCGGTCTTGGCGGCGTTTTTCCCAAGGGCATTCCCGTTGGCAAGATCGAAGATTTTCATACGGTCGAATACGACCTCTACACGAAGGCGCGGGTGCGGCTGGCCGCCAATCTCAGTTCGCTGGATGAAGTGTGGGTGCTGCTGCCATGAAAACGGTGAATACCATCCTGGTATTGGTGGCGGCATTCGTGGCCGTCTTCCTGGAGGCGGCCGTGGGCACGCGCGGATTGTTGGGGGCGCAACTGGACCTGCTGCCGGTCATCATCGTCTATGCCAGTTTGTATGCCGGCCTGGGAGGCATGACGCTGGTGGCAGTGCTGGGGGGCCTGGCGTTTGACTCCCTTTCCGCCAACCGGCTGGGGGTTTCCATGCTGCCGTTGTTTTTGATCGGCTTTGTCATCCACCGCAAACAGGAACTGATTTTGCGCGACCAGTTGTATGCCCAGTTCATCCTGGGGCTGGCGGCTTGCGGCACAGCGCCGCTGCTGACCTTGCTGTTGCTTTACACCACGGGCGCCACGCCGGCCATCGGCTGGGGTTCCCTGTGGCAATGGCTGGTGATGACGCTCGGCGGCGGCCTGCTGACTCCGGTGTGTTTCCGGATGTTCGGGCGGCTCAACCGTACTTTTTTCTATCAACCCGAAATGGTGACCTCGTTCCGGCCCGACCGCCAGATCCGGCGGGGCCGGCATTGACGCATGCTGATTTTCGACCAGCTCAAAAAGAACGATCCCGCCCTGCGCCTGGTGGCGCTGGCGGTGCTGGTCGCGTTGTCCCTGCTCTTGGTCGGCCTGTGGTGGGTGCAGGTGGTCCGGGGGCGTTACTACCAGGCCAAGTTGGTGGACCAGTCCTACCGCACGGTGCGCGTGCCCGCACCCCGGGGAATGATTTTGGACCGCAACCGCAAGCCGCTGGCGGAAAACCGGCCCAGCTACAACCTGGGGTTGTACCTGGAGGAGTTGAGCCCGAATTTTCAGCAACAGTTTAGCGACTGGCTGAGCGCCTATAAGCAGGCCAAGATCCCGCTCAGACGTGAGCAGCGGGAGGAACTGGGCCGCCGCGCCCGTTATGCCGTGGCCAGCAACCTCGTCGCCCAGGTATCCGGACTGTTCCAGACCCCGCTCAACCTCGATTACGACGACTTCGAGCGGCACTATGCCCAGGAGCGCGCTTTTCCCCTGATGGTCTGTTCCGATCTCAACCGCGACCAGATTGCGCGGGTGGAAGAACACGCGGACCTGCCCGCCGGACTGGATCTCGACATCCAGCCCACGCGGTATTATCCGCAGGGCGGCACCACGGTGCATGTGCTCGGCTATGTGCGGCTGGACAACAGTTCGGTCAGCAACGAGGAGGCCTATTACGACCACCGGCTGCCGGATTTCCGCGGCATCGTGGGCGTGGAAGCGGCCTTTGATCCGCAGTTGCGCGGGAGTGCCGGGGAGAAAGCGGAGCTGGTGGACAACCTGGGCTACCGGCAACAGGAAAGCATGATCAACCCCGTGGAACCGGGCATGAACCTGGTGCTCACGCTGGATCTCGACATTCAGAAAGCCGCCGAAAATGCGCTGCTCCGGGCCGAAGCCCAGACCCGCGGCGCGGCGGTGGTGATGGATGTGCGCAACGGCGACATCCTGGCCATGGCCTCGGCACCCACATTTGATCCCAACAAATTTGTGCAGGGCGTCACCCCGCAGGAGTGGGCGCAATTGAACGACGAACGGCTGCGGCCCATGTTCAACCGCTGCATGCAGGAGAACTATCCACCGGGCTCCATCTTCAAACCCATTGTCGCCCTCGCGGCGCTGGAGAACGGGATGAATCCCAAGGAAGAATATCAGGTGGAAGCCGATCCCCGCGACAAGGCGCATGGCTGGTATTCCAAGGATGGCATCACCAAGCGCGATACCGCCCCGCCCGGGATGTACGACTTTAAGAAAGCCCTCATCCATTCCAGCAACGCCTACTTCATCAACTGCGGCCTGCATTGCGGCATGCGGAACATTGTGCGAGTCGGACAGAAATTTCACCTGGGCGAATCCGTAGGTTTGGAAGACACCCGCCAGCAGGTCAAAGGCTACTTCCCCGACCTCAAGCGCGTCAGCTCCGGCTGGTCCGATGGCAACACGGCCAATGCCTGCATCGGGCAATCGCCCATTTTGGTGACGCCGTTGCAAATGGCGGTGGTGACCATGGCCATTGCCAATGGCGGCAAAGTGTACTGGCCCCGGTTGCTGGCCCAGATGGAACCCCAGGACCCGACGTTGGGCGAGGCTACTGTGGTTTATCCCGCCGCCCGGTTGCGGGATGAACTTGGCGTCAGCCGGCGCAGTCTGGACATCCTGCGCACCGCCATGCTGGATGACACCGAGAATGCCGAAGGCACAGCCTACCGGGCCTTCCGCAGTTACTATGAACTTCCCGGCAGCGACCGGTTGCGCGTCTGCGGGAAGACCGGCACCGCCCAGGTGCAAAATGAACGCAACATCACCACCGACCACATCACCTGGTTCATTTCCTTCGCGCCGTATGAAAACCCGCGCTATGCCGTGGTGGTGATGGTGGAGAGCGGCAGCTCGGGCGGCGGCACCTGCGCGCCGGTGGCGTGCGACATCTACCGCTCCATCCTGTCCCTGGAACAGGCCGGCCCGGCCCGGAATACCACTTTGGCCCGGGCGGAATGAATAGCCGATGAACATCAACCCGATCAACGAACGCGAGTCCCGGTTTGACAGCCTGCAATTGCTGGCCGTGGCCGGACTGCTGATCGTGGGGGTGCTCTTTGTATACAGTGCCACCATGGCCGACGAGCCGGTGGGGTTGTGGCAGCAGTTCCGCGAGTTGCGCTTCGTGGAATTTGTGCGGTGGCTGCTGCACGAACTGTTTTTCCGGCAGGTCATCTGGTACGGCGTGGGGGCCGTGGCAGCGGTGGTGGTCACATTTGTGCCGTATCAGTCGCTGACGCGCTGGGCCTACGTGCTTTACTGGATTACAGTGGTGTCGCTGGTGGCGGTGTTGGTGCCGCACGTTGGTTCCATGCGGTTCGGCGCCCGGCGCTGGATTGACCTTGGTTTCTTTCAATTTCAGCCGAGCGAATTTGCCAAGCTGGCATTCATCTTCGCCCTGGCGCATTTTCTCAGCCGGCCGCAGGAGGAACTGCGGTCACCGCAACTTTTCTGGCGGGCCCTCGCCATGATCGGGCTGCCCTTTCTCCTCATCATGAAGGAACCGGACCTCGGGTCGGCCCTGGTGCTGGTCCCCACCGGGCTGGCGCTGATGTTCGTGGCGGGCACCCCCCGGCGGTACCTGCTGCGGCTGGGCGGGGCGGTGGGCCTTTGCGCCGCGCTGTTCCTGGTGGACGTGCTGTTTGCCCCGCAGGGCTGGCGGATTCATCTGGAGAGCTACCAGCAGGATCGCTTGCTGGTCTATTTCGGCCGCGATTTCACCGTGTTTGCCAAGAAGGACGCCACCCCGGCGGATCTGGACCGCATGCGCCAGCGGCAGCGCGACCGCTCCTTCAATGTGGATCAGGCTTTGATTTCCGTGGGCTCGGGCGGGGTGTGGGGCAAGGGCTGGCGCAAGGGCACGCAGAACAAGTATGGCTACCTCCCGCGGGCGGTGGCCCATAACGATTTCATTTTCTCCGTAATTGCCGAGGAGAAAGGATTCGTCGGCGGCGTGATTGTCATCACGCTCTACGCGGTGGTGCTGTTCACCGGGATCAGAACCGCCGGCCAGGCGCGCGACCGCCTGGGCAAACTCCTGGCCGTGGGCGTTGTGACGCTCCTGTTCAGCCAGGTCTTCATCAACATCGGCATGAACATCCGCATGATGCCCGTGACGGGCGTACCGTTGCCGCTGCTCAGTTACGGCGGCTCCTCGGTGCTGTGCTCGTTGATCGCCATTGGCATCCTGCAGAACATCTACATCCATCGAAAGGGTTATTAAAATTATGAGCGAACCACAAAAACGAAACTTCTCCCGGCGCCGCCGGGGAGGCATGCGTTTTCGTCCCGGCGGCGGGATGAAACCCAACAACTCCCAGCCGCAGCGACCGGACCGCGCGGCCAACGAGGCCCGGGCGGCCGCCGTCAGCGGCGAAACCAGCGGCGGGGCGGAAAAACTCTTTGACCGCCGCCACACCACCGAAATTGAACGCGCCGAAAACGTCGCCGCCGGCCTCAACCCCGAAACCGCACCGGAGACGGAAACCCCGGAAACTCCGGGGACCGAAAGCAAGCGGTCCTATCGCGAACCCAACCTCGAAACCCCCGCCCAAGTGGAGGAGGACGACAAGCCGTTCGAACCCGTACCCGTCGTGGCCAAGCCCCAGGGGCTGCTCGGCGCCATCAAGGCCGCCGCCGATACCATGGTCAAAAAGGTCCAGCGGTTCATCCGGCCCAAGGAGAAATCCAACAAGGATGTCATCATCAACGCGGAATCGCTGGAAACCCGCGTGGCCATCATGGAAGAGGGCAAGCTCGAGGAGTTCACCATCGAGCGCACCAACGAGGAACGCCTCGTTGGCAGCATCTTCAAAGGCAAGGTCCGCAATCTGCAGGACGACCTGAAGGCCGCCTTTGTGGACATCGGGTTTGAGAAGAATGCATTCCTGCATTACTGGGACATCGTGCCCAACCAGTTCGACAGCGGCGTGGAAATCGTCGAACGCGAAGGAGGCCGCAAGCGCGACAAGCCGCGCATCACCCAGCGCGACATCCCGCGCCTGTATCCGCCCGGCAGCGAGATCATCGTGCAGGTCACCAAGGGGCCCATCGGCACCAAGGGCCCGCGCGTCACCACCACCATCGTGTTGCCCGGCCGGTATCTCGTGCTGCTGCCCAACTCCGACCAGAGCGGCATTTCCCGGAAGATTGAAAACCAGGAGGAACGCAAGCGGCTCAAGCAGATCCTGCGCGAATTCAAACTGCCCGAGGGCATGGGCGTCATCATGCGCACCGCCGCCGCCGATCAGAAGAAGGGTTATTTCATCCGCGACCTCGCGTTGCTGCTGGACGAATGGAAGCTGATCCAGGACCGGATGAAATCGCAGGCCATGGCCTCCTGTGTGTTCCAGGAGCCGGACCTCATCGAACGCACCGTGCGCGACTTTCTCACCGAGGACGTGGACCGCATCATCGTGGACAACCATCAGGCCTATGACCGCATCCGCGACATGATCCTGAAGGTCAAAGCCACTTCCGCAGCCAAGAAGGTCAAGCACTACTCGGAATCGCAGCCGGTCTTCGACCGCTTTGGCGTGACCAAGCAGTTGGAAAGCGCCTTCTCCCGTCAGGTGCATCTCAAGAGCGGCGGCTACATCGTCGTGGATGAAACCGAGGCGTTGGTGGCCATTGACGTCAACACCGGCCGGCACAAGGGCGGCCGCGACCAGGATTCCGCCATCCTCCGGGTCAACCTGGAGGCGGCGGACGAAATCTGCCGGCAGTTGCGCCTGCGCAACATGGGCGGGTTGATTGTGCTCGACTTCATTGACATGAAATCCGGGCGCGACCGGCAGCAGGTCTATGCGCGCATGAAACAGGGTTTGCGCCGCGACAAGGCCAAGACCCACATCCTGCCCATCTCGCAACTGGGTCTCATGGAAATGACCCGCCAGCGCCACAGCGAAAGCGTCCGCTCCGCCGTGTACGATGATTGCTCGTATTGCAAGGGCCGCGGCAAGGTCAAGAGCACCGAGACCATGAGCGTGGAAATCCAGCGCAAGCTGCAGGAAATCCTGAAGAAACGCAGCCGCGATGAATCCGACTTCCAGCTTCGCATTGTGGTAAATCCCACCGTGCTGGAACGGCTCCGCACCGAGGATGAGAAGCTGCTCATCGATCTCGAAAAACGGTACTTCGGCAAACTGTCCTTCCGCGCCGACACCGCCATGCACGCCGAGCAGTTCAAGATCGTGAACGTCATCACCAACGAGGAACTCGTGAGCGTGGGCTCCTGAGTCCCGGACCGGATCATTGCCGCCCCGCAGAAATCGCGGGGCGGCTTTTTTATTTTCAAGAGGCAAAAAACTGGTTGTTAAGGTTCGCACTTGGTTCCAGTCCTTCGGCCAGTGACGCCGTTCGCAATCAAACCAATGAAGTAGCCCACATTCTTTAAATAAGCCCGGGTTTTTAATATTCAGCCTGAAACAAATTCACTGTCCGCTTTGGCTCCGGGCGGGCATTTATGAGTGAATGCTGGCAATGCAGGACATGGATTTGTTGCGGGATTACGCCCACGGGCGGTCCGAGGCGGCTTTTGCCGAACTCGTGCGGCGCTACGTCAACCTCGTCCATTCCGCAGCGCAACGTCAGGTGCGCGACCCGCATCAAGCCGAGGAAGTCACCCAGGCCGTCTTCCTGATTCTGGCCCACAAGGCGGCAAGGTTGCCGCCTCACACCGTGCTCTCCGGCTGGCTGCTCCGCGCCACCCGTTTCACCGCCAACCACCACCTTCGGGCGGCGGTCCGCCGCAGTCAGCGAGAACAGGAGGCCTACATGCAGTCCCAAGCGAACGAGTCGGATACGGCGGCGTGGGAGCAATTGGCGCCGTTGCTGGATGCAGCCCTGCTCAATCTCGGCGAAACCGACCGCAATGCCATTGTCCTGCGTTATTTTGAAAACCGGACCGCGCCGGAGATTGCCGCGGCGCTGCACCTCAAGGAGGAGGCCGCGCAAAAACGCGTGCGCCGCGCGCTCGAGAAGTTGCGCAAATTCTTCCTCAAACGCGGCGTCACCCTGACGGCCACCGTGATTGCCGGAGCCGTCTCCGCCCATGCGGTAGCGGCGGCGCCGGTGGGGCTGGCGGCCACGGTTGCGACCACCACGGCCCAAGGGACGGTCGTCGGCAGCACTGCTTTTACCCTGATGAAAGGAGCCTTGAAACTTATGGCCTGGACCAAAGCAAAAACAACCCTGACAGCGGGTCTGGTGATCCTTTTGACCGGCGGCGCGGCGATCACCCTCTTCAAAACCTGGCATTCCTCGCGTCCCCAACCAGACCTGCAAGGCACTTGGGAGGGGGAAGCGCTGCTCCCCTTGGGCTCCGAGAAAATTCCCATGCATGCCGTGCTCCGGCTGTTTCAGACCAACGGAGTTTACGGGGGCACGGGTGACATCGTGGAACAGGGCGTGCAGAACGTCCCCATCACCCGGGTGAACTATCAGTACCCGCATTTGCGGATCGAAATGGCCCAAGGGGTCAGTATTTTTGAGGGCACCGTAAAGCCGAATCTGCGCGAAGTATCCGGGGTTTATCAGGAACCGGGGTTTGCGGTAACGGGGAGTCTCCAGCGCACGGATCATCCGACGCCAGTGCCCCCAACACTGAAAAAAAGCGAATACACCCCGCGGGCCGGTTCGGAGTTGCAGGGCCTGTGGGCGGGAGCCTTGCACGGTTCCGGCATGACCGTTTGGTTGAATTTCAAGGTTGCGGAACTTCCGGACGGTGAGTTCCGCGGGGAGCTGGACAACCTGGACCAGGCGCTGGGCCAGCGGCTGACGGTCATTTACCAGCCCCCCGTGCTGAAGCTCGTGGCCAATTCCGGAGATGGCATGTTTATGGGGCAGCGGGACGCCACGGGGACAAAGTTTGTGGGGCGTTGGATTCACTTCAATGCCACGAATACCGGCTGGTCTTTGCCGCTGACCCTCCAACAGGCCAACCCGGAGTTTCCACCCATCCCGGACCGCGAACCGGAAGTGACGGACCGGGTACGGAGCTTGAAGCTGGAGGATTTGACGGCCGCGGATTGCACCCCCATTTTCTGGCAGCAGTTGCAGCAGGCCCGGAAGTCTGAAAGTCCCGAATGGGTCCAAGCCGTCGCTGCCGCCCTGGGCCAATTGCGTACCGCCACACTCGTGGAGCGGACGACCGACCGGGGCAACCCCAGCTACCTGTATCGGCTGGAATTTGAGCATAAAAATGTTTTGCTTCGCATGATTCTCAGTCTGGATAAAATTGCTTATGTAAAGGGATATGCCGAGCCGGATTGAGTCCGCCGGCATTTGACGTTGAGTCCGGCAGAGCTGACTTCGAAATTCTTTGTCCAGTTGGACGGTTTGTGGACATCCTACCGGTAAATGACCGCACCGGATGACCAAAAGTTGCTGGCAGATTTTGTCCGCACCGCATCGGAGACGGCCTTTGCCGCCCTGGTGGCCCGGCACATCAATCTGGTCTTCTCCACCGCGCGGCGGCTCACCGGCAACGCCCATTCGGCCGAGGAAATCACCCAGGCGGTTTTTCTCATCCTCGCGCGCAAAGCCGGGAGTTTGCGGGCGGGTGCGGTCCTGCCTGGCTGGCTGTACCACACCACCCGGCTGACGGCGGCCAATTATGTGAAGGGTGAAATCCGCCGCGAACGCCGGGAACAGGAGGCTTACATGCAATCCACAACCGCCGGCACCGAGCCGGCCTGGGAAGAAATCGCGCCGTTGCTGGACGAAGCCATGGGACGGCTCGGGACCGCGGATCGCAATGCCGTGGTGCTGCGTTTCTTTGAGAACAAAACGGCCGCTGAGGTGGCCGCCGCTTTGCAGACCACCGAAGCTGCGGCCCACAAGCGGGTGCAACGCGCGCTGGAGAAGTTGCGGCGCTTCTTCACCCGGCGCGGGGTCACGTTGACCGGAACGCTCCTTGCCGGGGCGGTATCGGCCCACGCCGTGGCGGCGGCTCCCATTGGACTGACCGCCACCATTGCCACCGCAGCAACCCAAGGCGCGACGGTTGGCAGCGGAACAATAACCTTGGTGAAAGGAGTTTTGAAACTTATGGCATGGACCAAAGCAAAGACGGCAATTGTGATCGCGACCGGCGTGTTGCTGGCGGCGGGCGCCACGACTGTGGCGGTGCGGCAGATCAGAAACCACGCGGAGCCGGAGCAATATTTTCTGAACATGGACTGGCAGGCGTTTCAGAAAATTCCGCCCCGGTATTTCATCCTGCGCCCCACCCGTTTCAGCGGGCCGATGCATAACGGCACCGGTGCCACCGCCATGGGCAATCCTAACCGGAGCATTGGGCGGGCCCAAGGCATGCAAAGCATGATTGAATATGCCTACTATTATTTCAATCGGGCCCGGATCGTATGGCCGGCGGAACCATTTCCCGAACAACATTACGATTTTTTGGTGACGGTCCCCGGGGCCCTGGAAAAAATGCAGGCAGAGATCGCCAGCCGGTATGGTTATGCCGCCCACAAGGAGGTGCGTAACACTGACGTGTGGCTGCTCCGGGTGGCGCATCCCGGGGCGCCGGGATTGAAACCCGGCATTGCGGCTGGCGTGCGGACCCGCAATCCCAACCGGTTCATTGATATTGATAATTTTCCTTTCCCCAACCTGATCAACCGGCTGGAGAGCTATCTGGAACAACCGGTGGTGGATGCCACCGGGCTCCAGGGCAATTTCAACGTCCGCCTGGATTGGACCGACCAGAACAACACCGCGCCAGCCAAGGCCAAACTGCGGCAGGCGGTGCTCGACCAGTTGGGACTGGAACTGGTTCCCATCAATATGCCGGTGGAGCTGTTTGTCGTTGAAAAGATCCGGTAGCCGGCCCCGGCTTCCGGGCGCAGGCGGGGGTAAGGCTCCGCTCCGGGCGATCCATAAAAAAACTTTGTCCGCTTCGGACTTCAGCGCACATTTCATGGTAGATGCCTGAGTTGTCGGACCATGAATTGCTGACGCAATACGCGCAGCACCGTTCGGAAAGCGCCTTCGCCGCGCTGGTGCAACGCCACATCCATCTGGTCCATTCCGTGGCCTGGCGGTGTACCGGCAATCCTCATGCCGCCGAGGAAATCACCCAGGCGGTGTTCGTCATTCTGGCCCGGAAGGCCGGCCGCTTGCGGCGCGAGGTGGTGCTCTCCGGCTGGCTGTACCACACCGCGCGGCTGACGGCGGCCAATTATACGCGGGCCGAACACCACCGCGCCCAACGCGAACAGGAAGCGCACATGCAAGCCACCCTTGAGGAACCCGCCACCGCCATGGCCTGGGACCAAATCGCCCCCTTGCTGGAGGAAGCCATGGGCCATCTGGGCCGGCAGGACCGCGACGCCGTGGTGCTGCGGTATTTTGAAAACAAGACCGCCCCGGAGATTGCCGTGGCCTTGAATCTCAATGAGGAAGCCGCGCAGAAACGCGTGCGCCGCGCGGTGGAAAAGTTGCGGAAGTTTTTTCTGAAGCGCGGCGTGACTTTGCCGACAACCGTGATCGCCGGGGCCGTATCGGCCCACTCGGTAACCGCGGCCCCGGCCGGACTGGCGGCGACAGTGGCTGCCACAACCGCCGCCAGCGCCACCCTTTCCGCAAGCATAACCACATTGGTGAAAGGAACCCTTAAATTTATGGCATATACCAAACTCAAATGGATGGCCGTGGCGGGCATCGCCGTTCTGCTGGCAGGTAGCACCACAACGGTGGTCTGGAACAGTCACCGTCATTCCCGCAAGGCGGCAAATGGAACATGGGTCGTGGGTCAGCGGGTCGTCATGATTCAATCGTTGTTGGTCAAAGCTCCCGCAGCCGATGCGGCGGCCCTCAACCAGATACTGACCGGTCCGGGTGAGGCGCTTAATCCGAAAAACGCCAAAGTGTTGGAGTATCTTAAAAGTCACCCCGACGTCAGCATCTTGAGCGCTCCCCGGATCACCACCGGCGATGGCGTCGGCGCGGCGGTTGACGTCACTGACAGCACCAATGCCGGGGCCGGGATTTCCCTGGAGGTGACGCCGAAAATCCAACCCGCTGGCAATATGGCCCTGTCCCTCCGGGTGGAATTGCGCGAAGCTACCGGCAAACCGACGGCCATACAAACCTCGCAGATGACCATTCCCCAGTTTACGGTTCTGGCTGGAGTCACAACCCTGTTCAGCATGCACATCGAAAATTCGGACACGGCAACCGCGGATGCTGCGGATACGTTGTTGGTCTTCCTCAATGTTTCCCCGGCTCGGCTGGCGGGGGTTGTCAAGGTCGGTGACGCGCCACACTAATCCCGAACCCCACAAAGCTTTCAGGGAGGCTACCAGCTCAAAGAACAAGCGGCTGAACGTGGGGCATTCAGCCGCTTGGGAGGGGCCGCAAACTTCAGGGAGTTCCGGCCGGTAGGATGTACTTAAAGCTTCGGGGTGGTGGCGGTGATCGGGGGTGACGCTTTCAAGGTGCCGGAGTTTTCGGCCTGGGCAAAATGACTCACCAACAGAATACCCACCCCCGCCACCAAAACCAAAACGGTCGCCAGCCCAAATAACGATTTGCGGGACAGCGCCGGCCGGGCCGTTTCGGCCTGAGGCTTGACGGGCGCGGTTTTGGGCGCCTGTTTGGCCCGGATAATCAGCCGGGTGGTATTGCCCGAAGGAGCGTTCGGCACGACCAGTTTCTGGTAACACGTCGGGCAGGCCATGACCTCGCCAGCGCTCGTCGCCGCACACTGGATGTGCTGGTGGCACACGGGGCACGCAAACTTGAATTCGCGCGTGAGGTTCATGTTTCTTTCTAAAGAATAAACCGTGCCAACCGCCATACCGGCCGGTTTCCTCCTCCAAAACGCCCGATTTCCATGTTTGACAGTGACTTTTTGGGCCATTTCTGTGCAAATTGATCCCATATCTGGCATGAAAAAAACCTCTCCAGTTTCCCGCAGCGGACGGTTCACGCGTGAAGTTGACGCCGAAGTGGCACAATTCACGCAATCCATCTCGTTCGACTGGCGGATGTGGCGGCAGGACATCCTCGGCTCCATGGCCCACGCCGCCATGCTCCGCCAAATTGGCGTGCTGACTACGACTGAGGCCGCCGCCATCGTCAAGGGACTGGAAGGCATCGGCCGCGACATCGCCGCCGGCAAGTTTCAGTGGAAGGCCGAGCTGGAAGACGTGCACATGAACATCGAGGCGGAACTCACCCGCCGGGTGCCCGCCGGCGCCAAGCTGCACACCGCCCGGTCGCGCAACGACCAGGTGGCGCTCGACATGCGCCTCTGGGTGCGCGATGAAATCATCGCCACCGCCGGCGAAATCCGGGCCCTGCAACAGGCGCTCGTCACCCTCGGCACCAAGAATGCCGCCGTGCTCCTGCCCGGCTACACCCATTTGCAACGCGCCCAGCCCGTTTCGTTCGCGCATCATCTGCTGGCCTATGTGGAGATGCTGGAACGCGATTACGAACGGCTGGAAGACTGCTGCCATCGGCTGAACGTCTGCCCGCTGGGCAGCGGCGCCATTGCCGGCTCCACCCTGCCGCTGCAACGCGAACTCGTGGCCCGCCTGCTCGACTTCGTGGATGCCAAGGGGCATCCACGGGTGAGCCAGAATTCCATGGATGCCGTGAGCGACCGCGATTTTGTGGTGGAGTTTTGCGCCGCCGCCGCGCTCGGCGCGGTGCATCTCTCGCGCCTGGCGGAGGACCTCGTGCTGTGGACGAGCGCCGAGTTCAACTTCGTCAAGATCGGCGACGCCTACACCACCGGCTCCTCGCTCATGCCGCAAAAGAAGAATCCCGACGTGGCCGAACTCACGCGCGGCAAATCCGCCCGCGTCATCGGCAACCTCATGAGCCTGCTCACGCTCCTGAAGGGCCTGCCCATGACCTACAACCGCGATTTGCAGGAGGACAAGGAACGGCTGTTCGACACCGCCGACACCTTCCGCGCCTGCCTCCGCCTTTGTGCCGGAATGCTGAACGATACCACCGTCAATGCCGCCGCCTGCGCCGCCGCCGCCAGCGACCCCGCGTTGCTGGCCACCGACCTCGCCGATTACCTCGTGCGCCAACAAATGCCGTTTCGTCAAGCGCATCATGTGGTCGGAGCCGTGGTGGGATTGGCCGAAAAACTCGGCAAACCGCTGGACCGGCTCACGCTGGCCGAACTGCAATCCGTGGACCCGACTTTCGCCAAAGACGCCCTGAAGGTGTTCGATTTGAAGGCCGCCATGGCCAAGCGCAATCTCCCCGGCGCGCCCGGAACGAAAGAAGTGGCCAAGCAACTGGCCCGGTGGCGCAAGCTGCTTGCATGAGCTTGAAGGACATATTCAAAAAGACGGTTCTCGGTTTTTTCCACCCAGGACTGTTCGGAGTATATGTCCTGACCGCAGTCATTTCGGTTATAGTTTTTCTCACCTGCTATTTTGGTAACGGGAGCTTTTTCCGGATCGGCGGACTGGTATTTGGCTTGTTTATTCCGATGACTTTTGTGGCGCTGCTGGCCGTGGTTTTCGGAGAACGGTTGCAACAGATGATATGGTCCCGCCTGCTGAAGCAGCCGGCAACCGGCCCAAACGGGATGTCTCTGGCAGACCAGTGCTGGCGGGCCGCCGTGGTCATTGTGGGGTTTCCCGTCCTGGCGGCAGTTTATGGCGGCACGTTTCCAGAGGCTCGGGCACGCCAGATCTGCCACGACTGCGCGCCGCTGATTACTCAACTGCAAAGCGAATACAAATTGCGGGGGATTTACCCCACGAATGCGGTGGCATTGGTGAAATCCAACGAGGTGCTGCGGCGGCGCTATCATTTTTATTACGGGCGGCCGAATACCAACGGCGTGGATTGGACCCCGGATGAAATGGAGGCGGCCCACGTCAGTTGCTTTGTGACGACGGACAGTTTTCAGTGCGTAGTTCCCATTGAACACGTGTCGCCCGTGAGTTTTTCCAGCTACTATGTTTTCTCTGCCACCTCGGAGCATCCGGAATGGCATAAGGTACGGCTGCACTGGTCGCTGTTGGGAGCTTACATTGATGCCCCGTCCCCCCAAGGCAGCCCCTGAGAGTGGTGGCATGGTCGGATAACGAGCGGTCCAGCCCTTAAGGAGCGACTGATATCGGATTTGCATGGCGTCACCCCCCAAAACGAAACCAAACGAACCCAATTTGAAATTCGCCAATATGTTGATGTAACAAGCTAATTTTAAGGGTGATGCAATCCATCTTGGCTCCAAAAAGTTTGGGTTCGTTTGGTAATTTGGTACTTGCGTACGGCCACCGGGAGGCCGGCCAAGATAAGTGCGGATTGGGGACAGGACTTGCCATGCCAGGCTGGCAGATCGGCATAATCTGGCAGGGTTGGGCTTTGCATTGGCTGCTCCGGAGCGCGGACGGCTCGTCCGCGCGTGGGGGGTGCCGCCGGTGAAGGCATGGCAGACGGTAACGCGGCGTCGCCTTCCGCCTCCCGTTGCTGCGCCCGGGGACGGGCGCACTCCGGAGGAAATGCGGAATGCAGAATGCGGCGCGCTGACTGCACCGCGCACCGGGTCATTCTGCCTTCTGCCCTCCACATTTGGCCTCGCCTTCGTCTCGGCCCGCGGGCCGGCGCTGGTTGCGATAGTGCGCATACCGGCGAGCATTCTATCACGGCCCAAAAAAGCATGTGGTTTAATGGTGAACCCAATTTTTGGAGGGGAAAAACGCGGGTTTAAAGGTTTAAATCCATTGCCAGAGAATGAGTTGCAAAATTGGAAAATTGAAAACCCGCAAAATCATTGTTAAAACTATTTTGCATCACGCCCGATTTTTTCCCCGGCGGATGGCCCGCCGGTCACCTCAGAACCGCCTTGCACAATACCCCCGCCACTGGATGCAAAAGTTGCGCTAACCGGGGTTGGCTCCCGGCCCCAATGCGGGACCCTCCAAAAAAACATTGGCGTTATTGCGTATTTGGGGCGTTGGGCGACCCGCGGTATGGCGGGTGCTCCCCAGGGTCTCATGGATAATTCAACCAATGGATCCGTCGCGGGACTTGCGGAACCGAAGGCCAAGGCCGGGCGTGCCGCTACTATCAGCAAAACCTTCGTCTTGCACAATCTTCACGGGTTGCATGCGCGCCCGGCTGCGCTGCTGGTGCGCACCCTGCAACATTTCCGTTGCGAAATGCTGGTGACCTGTGGCGATGCCACCGCCAATGGGCAGAGCATTTTTGGCCTGATGACCCTGGCCGCGGGCCCCGGGTCCAAGCTCTCCTTCGCTGCCACCGGCCCCGACGCCGCCCCGGCCATGGAGGCCGTGGCGCAACTCTTCAGCACCAATTTCCACGAGGCCTACTGAAGGCCCTCCGGCGTCATTCCGCCGGCAATTGAAACCGCGAACTACGCGAAAGAAGTAAAAGGCTTCCTCCGCCGGGTCAGGTGACCCGGCCCGGCGTTGTCGTTTTCCTTTCGCGTGGTTCGCAGTTTAACCCACTGCGTTTTTCAGATTAGCCCAAATTCATTTCCGTTCTGCCTCCAAAAAAAAAGCACCGGCGGAATGCCGGTGCTCCGGGGCGCGGCTCAACTGAGAGCCGGGTTGCCGCGCCGAACGATTTCAAATGCTTCAGGCCACCGCAACGGGGGCCGCTTTTTTACGGGACGGCTTGGCGGAATCCGCGGCGGACAGCGGCGGCACGATCTCGGCCTGGGGCTGGGGCGCGGGCTGGGGCGCGAGATAGAGAACGCGGCCGCAGTTTTCGCAGGCATACACCTGTTCCTGGTGCAGGATGGCCGAGCGCAGGCCGATGGCCGCCTGCATGTGGCAACCGGTGCACACGCCGTTGCGCAACTCCGCCACGCTCCGCTTGCCCCGGGCACGGAAGCGATCATGCCGCTGCAAAATGCTGGTGGGAATCCGCGCCCGCAACGCCTGGATTTCCCCCTCCATCTCAGTGCTCTTCTCGACGTTGTTTTCAAACGCCTCAAACCGGTCTTCCAGCGTGTGCAGCTCCATCAGTTTCCGAACCGTATCGTGAATTTGAATCTTCATGACTCGGGTTATCGCAAAAGGAGTGCCACCCCATGATGCAGTAATTCTAAATTATTTATAATTAGCATTTTAAGCATATAAATCGCGGAACCTCCCGCCCAGAACAACTCCGGGAAAACCGGGTTTAGTGCAGAATTTGCCAGCCTTCCGACCGGTCTTGTGCAAGCTGCTGGAAATGGCGAAGTTGACTGCCCTGATTGCACTTTCGGAACAGTCCCCGGTGCAGAAATTACTCAAACCTTCCGGCGAACAAAACGACGCGCGGCACGAAACCACGTATCAAGTATCTCCGGGACAGTAATTTGTGCATATTTCCCACCTGTTGGCACAGCCGATGCAAAAGAGTCTGGCGCGGGTTGCACCAAACCACGCAACCGCATAACCAAACAGAAAGCTCTCCGTATGAACGAATCAGTCCAAACTCCGGTGAACGCCGGCACCCCTTGCACCTGCAGCACGCCGGCTCCGGCCGTGCCCACCCCCCGGCCTGCGTCCCCTACGCCGGCGGCGCCCACCGCCCCCACCACCGGGCATCCCGGCGCCAAGTCCGCCAAGAAACGTGGGGGCCGGAATCATTGATCACGCGGCGGTTTTTAAGGCTGTCCTGAGGCCTTCGCGCGGATAATCCGGGACCGGGTTGGTGGTTCCGGGTGGAGGAACCCGGTGCGAACCTGTTGACAGCGGCAGGCGGATGAGTTTTCATCCGCCTGTTTCCCATTTTGTTGCCGGCCGCAAGGCTGAACGTCATGTCCTATCAATTGCTCAATCTGGAAGAGGTCGCCGCGTATCTGCATTTGTCGCCGACGGACATCTTGCAGCGCGTGAAGTACCAGGAGATTCCCTCCGAACGGCGCGGCGACCGGATTATGTTCAGCAAGGGCGAGATTGACGACTGGGCCTCGCAGCGGATTCTGCATCTGCCGGAACGGCGCCTGGCCGAGTATCACCAGCAATCGCTCCAGGCGGTGCGCCAGTTGTCGCCGGCCCAAGCCGTGCTGCCCGCCTTGTTGCAGCCGGATTTTATCCACCTGGATCTTGATGCCCGCACGCGGGCCTCGGTGCTGCGGGAACTCGTTCGCTGCGCTGAAGCCACCGGACGGGTCAACGACCCGGCGGGGTTGCTGGCCAGTGTGGAAGCGCGCGAGGCGCTGGGCGCCACTGCCATGAACGGCGGCTGGGCGGTGCCGCATCCCCGGCAGTCCGAGCCGTATCTGCTTGAAGCCTCGTTCCTCGTGGTGGCCCGCACCATCCAGGGCATCCATTTTGGCGCGCCGGATGGCGAACCCACCCGCTGGTTTTTCCTGTTGTGCTGCCAGGATGGCGCGCTGCACCTGTTTGCGCTGGCCCGGCTGTGTTTTCTGTTCCGGCAAACCGACCTGCTGGCGGAACTGGAAGCCGCCCCGGATGCCGCCACCATTTGCGAAGCCCTCATCGCCGGCGAACAGGGCGCGCTGCAAAGCGCCCTGCCGGGAAACCGGGGCTAAGCGGGAACGCTGCAGCAGCACCTGTGGTTTCCGCGCCTGGGTGGCAGCCACCAGACTGCGGCGAATCGGACCACAATGAGCGCCGGCCCGAAAGGGCCATGGACTGCGGGGGCAACCTGCCGGGCGCTGTCAGCGGTAACAAAACGCCTCCCACTGCGCCGGCCAAAATATTGCAGAAAGCAACTTTGGCCGGACCCAAGTGGGAGGCGCGTCCGTCAGGGTTGGCAAAGCTTACGGCTGGCCCCCGGTCTTGAAGGTGTAAATCACCGGCACCAAGGGCACCCCGCCTTCGCTTTGGAAGTTTTTGTACTCCGCGGCATTCAGGCTGATGCGATAGGTGGTGCCCGGTTTCAACGTCACCGGCATGACGCACGTCTTCCGGTCCGGGGTCCAATAAATCTTCTTGCCGGGAACGTCTTTGGGAAAATCCTCGTCGGAATCACCCACGGTACACCAGGACATCCCGCCGCCCATCGGCATGTTGAATGTGACCTTCACTTCGGAAAGCGCCGGGCTGACATCCTTCGCCCCATTGAGCGGCTCCAACCGGACCACTTGCGGCGTCTGGACCCGAGCCTTCACTTCCGCGCTGGCGCCCTGGGTGGCAAAATAAATGGCCGCAGGCGCCGCCGGCGCCCCGCCCTTGCTGGCAAAATTCCGGTAGCTCTTGGAATTGATGCCCACACGATAATAATGGCCGACTTCGAGTTTCACCGGCAGCACACAGGTGCGTGGGTCGCGCCAGAACGCCCGCTGCCCTTCCGGGCCGCGCGGAAAGTCCGCCCCGCCGCCGGTCCAGGACATCCCCCCGCCCATGTCGCGGTCAAAGGTGACGGTAATCTCCGTCACGGCCGGGTCCACGTCCACCGCCCCCACGGCGGGTGTGGTGGCAACGATCTGCGGCGCCGGGGCCGGCTTCACCAACGATTCCTGGGGCAACTTTTCGTAGGCGGCCAGCGTGTCGGACGTAAGCTTTTCCACGGAGGTAACTCTTATCCCCGCCACCTGGTTGAGCGCCGCCTTGAGTGCTTCGCCATCGGAGGCGAGAAAAGAACCCACCAGCTTGTCGCCCTGCTTTTGAGTCCGGAAATATCCGATCTCGCCGTGCTGCCCGGAATGAATGGGGATGCGGTCCAGGAATTCGCGCGGGGTTTGAGGCGCGAAATCACCCACCGGCTCGAAGCGCACCGCCCACACTCCCTTGGCGGCATCGGGTTCGCTGAATTGGCGCGACTGCGCCGGCGCCGGGGTTTGATTCTGCGCGTCAGTCAGGGTGACCAGGGTCAGTCCGGCCAGAAGCACTACGGCCAATGCCAGCCCCCGGTCGCTTTTGTGGAATTTTGCGATCATACGGATCCTTTCTTTCATTTGGTGTTTGTCTTCCAAGATTCCCGCAAGGCTCGGGCCCCAGGCCGCCCGGTCAAAGCCTTCCAGCAGCTTGACGATGGTAAGGCCGTAAGCTTCGTTCTCGCCCGTCCGGGTGCGGGAGAGCGCGAGCGCGTCGCACGCCAGCTCCCGGTCCGCCCGCAGCCGGTGAAACGCCAGCCAGACCAGCGGGTTGAACCAGTGCATGATTTGCAGGGCCAGCGCCACCCAGCCGGTCAGAATGTCATGGCGCTTGATATGCGCCAGCTCATGCAGGAACACGTGGCGGAGTTCTTCGCGGCTGAAGGTGGCCACCAGACCTTGGGGCAGAAGCAACCGCGGCCGCACAAACCCGAAGAGCGTGGGACTTTTGACCGCCGCCGTCTCCACCAGCGTGATCGGCGTGGCGACATTCATCAGCGTCTTGCAGTCTTCCAGCAATCCGAGCGCGGCCTCATCAATCAACGGCCGCAACCGGCCCACGCGGCGCCGGAAGCGGTATTGGCTGACGAGGGCACAACCCGCCAGCAAGCCGGCCCCCGCCAGCCATATCCACGCCAACCAAGGAACCCGGGAGGCCGGTGTCAGGGCCAGGGGAGCCGCAGCCACGGCTGGCACAGGGGAATCATTGCTTGCGGGAGCCGCAGTGAGTGCTGGCTGAGCCGGCAACCCGACGACCGGCGTTTTCAAAACGTTGAACAAACTGATGGGTGAAGCCACGGTCCCCGGCAAAGCCAGGCGCAACAGGACCAGCAGCCACAAGGCGCAACGCCAGCGCGGTTGCAACCGCCGGCCCAGCAGCCACTGCAAGGCCAACACCAGAATGATGACCACCGACGCCGCACCCGACATCCTGAGCACGACCGGAAGTTGGGCGGACAGTTCTTGCATAAGCCAGGGCTATTCCGGATTTTTGAGCAACCGCCGCAGTTCCCGGATTTCTTCCGGAGAAAGTTTTTCCCGCCGGACAAAGTGGGCGAGCATGGGCTTAAGCGAACCGCCGAAGACCCGGTCCAAAAATGACTCGCTCGCCGCATCCACACATTCCTCCTGCCGGACCAGCGCCCGGTACAGGTAGGCGCGGCCCTCCTTGCGGAAGCCCAGCACTTTCTTTTTGACCAGCCGGTTCAGGAAGGCCTTGGCCGTGCGCGGATGCCAGGAAGCGTCGGCCTGCTGCAGGGCGGCGATGATCTGACCCGCGGCACAAGGTTCCTGGGCCCAGACGACTTTCATGATTTCCCACTCGGTTTCGGAAATGCGCGGCACTTTGCTCATGGCTCAGGCGGAAGGATTATTTTTGTAATCGTTATTAGATTACATCTTTAATCGGTACGGTCAAAGGCATACTTTCGACATTCCTTGCCATTCAGGGCACCAAAAAAGGGTCAGCCGCTCCGGGTGCCGGAGTGAACTTCCCGGACAACCGGGAACCGGATGGCCGTCCGGACGTGGGGAAAAGGGAGAAAAATTGGTGCCAGCGGGAGGATTTGAACCTCCGACCAAAGGCTTATGAGTCCTCTGCTCTACCACTGAGCTACGCTGGCAAACCCGGGGTCCGGGCGCTGCCGGCTGCGGCGCCACTGCGGCGACCGCAAAACCGGGTGCGTCGGCACATTGATACCCTACCGATACCTCCCGCCTTCGGCAAGTTTGGAAAATGGAAAT
>DATJIU010000174.1:0-6200 GCA_035492855.1 Dongiaceae bacterium
TTTAAATTCTGCTCCATGCCTGCTCTCAGCGAGCGTCTTGCGCCCCAGCCAGGCGGTCAGCCCGCAGGCAAAGGCCACCACCGTCACCGAACTGAGCGGCATCAAAATCGCGCAAACTACGGGCGACAAACCGCCTCCGGCGGCAATGCCGATGCCCACCAGATTGTAGAGCGCGGAAATCGCAAAACTCGCGCGCACCACGCCCACGGCTTGCCGCGCAAACTGCTGCACTTCCGCCAGCCGCGGCACGAGGTCTGCCGCCACAATCACATCACTGGCGGGCGAGAAGGCGCTCACCTGCTCCACCACCGCCACGCCCACGTCGCTCTGCTGCAAGGCCCCGGCGTCATTCAGGCCGTCGCCCACCATCATCACCGTCCGGCCCGTTGCTTGCAGTTGCCGGATATAACGCAGCTTGTCTTGGGGACTTTGATTGAATTGCAGCCGCGCCGCCGGACCAAACAGAATGCCAAACCGTTCCCGCTCGCGGGCGTTGTCGCCGCTGAGCAAAGCCAGCTCGCACCGGGCCGAAAGCTTTTTCAACAGGGGCCCGGTTTCCAGTCGCAAAGCCGTGGCGAGCACAAAACAACCGCGATAGCGTCCATCAATGGCCACATGCACCCGGCTGCCAGCGGCTGCCTCGGGAGATCGGTCATACCGGCTGCGATCCGGAACGGCCTGACGCGCTTCCAGCCAGGCCGCCGCGCCCATCCAAATTTCATGCCCCGCCACGCTGCCTTCCATGCCGCAGCCGGGGGTTTCCAAAAACGAGCGCACCGGATCGGGAAAATGTTCCCGCGCAATGGCCGCCCCGATGCGTACCGGCAGCGGATGCGTGGAATGCCGGGTCATGGAGTACAACCAGCGCTCCTCGGACTCCGCCAAGGCCGGCCCCTGCCAGGTCACCGCCTGGGCGCCGGCGGCGGTAAGGGTGCCGGTTTTGTCGAAGACCACCGCATCCACCCGGGCGAGCGTTTCCAGCACGCCGGGGTTTTTCAAATACACCTGATGCCGCGCCAGCACCCGTTGCGCCGAGCCCAGCGCAAACGGCGCCGCCAGCGCCAGCGCGCACGGACAGGCCACGATCAGCACCGCGGTAAAGGCCTTCACCGCGATGGCCGGCAATACCAGCGCCCAACCGGTCGCCGCCAGCACCGCGATGGCCAGTACCAGCCAGGTGAACCGGCGGCTGTAACGGTTGGTGAGCGTATCGAGCGGAGTGGTCTTGTCTTTGCGAAACGCCTCCTGGTTCCATAGCGAGGTCAGATAGCTTTGCGAAACCGCCTTGACCGTTTCCACTTCGATAACGCCGCCGACCTGCCGGCCGCCGGCGTAAAGATGTTCGCCCGGCTGTTTCTCCACCGGCTCGGATTCGCCGGTGACAAAGCTGTAATCCAGCAGCGCCGGGCCCTGCACCAGCCGCGCATCGGCGGGAATCAGTTCGCCATTGCGGATGATCAAACGGTCGCCCACCGCCAGTTGCCCCAGCGCCACGCGTTCTTCGCCAGCCTTGGTCGCGCCGGCACCGGCAGTCTTGCGGGTCACGGCCAACGGGAAAAATGATTTGTAATCGCGGTCAAACGCCAGCCGGTCATAGGTCTTTTGCTGAAACCATTTGCCGCATAACAAAAAGAAAACCAGGCCGCACAGCGAATCGAAGTATCCGATGCTCTGCTGCCAGACGACGGCGTACAGGCTTTGGACGAACAGCGCCGCGAGGCCCAAGGCAATGGGCACATCAATGTTCAACAGCCGTTGCCGCAGGCTGGTGGCCGCCGCGCGCCAGTAATCCTGGGCGCTGTACGTCACCACCGGCAGGGCCAGCACCAGGCTGATCATGCCGGTCATGCGCCGGAAGCCGGGGCCCATGTAGGCATCCAGCCCGAGGTAATCCGACACACTGAACAGCATGATGTTGCCAAAGGCAAAACCCGCCACGCCGAGTTGCACCCACAACCGCCGGGCGGCCTGCTGACGGGGTTTGGCCTCCAGCGCTGCCAGTTTCAGTTCCGGCTCATAACCCAGCGTAGTCAGAAGCGTCACCACTTCGCTGAGCCGCACCCGGCTGGGATCGAAGACTATGGCCGCCTCTTTGCGGGGAAAATTCACCTGCGTCTGCCCGATGCCGGGCTTGAGCCGGAACAGGTTCTCCAGCAACCACACGCAGGCGATGCAATGAATCGCCGGAAGATGAAACGTCACCCGCGTGACCCGGGCATCGGAAAAATCTACCAGCCGCGCGCGCACCTCGGGTTCATCCAGGAACTTGAACTGATCGGCCACGGCCTCGCGATTGACCCGCACCCCGGCGGTGGCGGCCAGCCGGTAGAAATCGTCCAGCCCGTTTTCGGTGAGCAGCTCGTACACCGTCAGACAACCGCGACAGCAAAACGCCTTGTCGCCCTGCCGCACCACGTCGGTCCGGCACAGCGTGCCGCAATGGAAACATTGCGGGCGCGCGGCGGTGGCCGGAGCGGTGGCGACATCAGTTGTCATTAGCTGCTTCAATCGGCTGTATCTTGCTTTGGCCTAACCCTGTTCGCTCACCCAAAATTAGCTTTCACTCACCCTCTTTTGCTGTCCCCGGAAAGCCTTGCAGAGAAAGGCAGTTGCGACTGTTCCGATTGTCCTATCAGGACAATTTGTGCATCGCCCGGCATTTCAATGCCGGGGCAGAATGTGAAAGGGCCAAGTTCCGAAGGCACGGCTGAAACGGGGGATGGAAGCCTTCGCGTTTGGGCGCGGCGGGCAAACCGCATCCGCTCGCCTTTCTGAGCACATTCGCCCTTGCCAATGCACAGCAGAAAATGCTCAATCCACCACCATGAAAATCCGGCGGGCTGGAACCAGCTTCATCCATCAGCTTATCCTGGGGTTGTGTCTGATCACGACCCGGATGGCGCACGCGGATTCCTGGCTACCGCCAAGCGAATTTGAAACCGCATCGGAGAACCACCATTTCCTCGCCCGGGTCATCCCCGCGACAGAGACCGCGAAACCCTTGCTGATGGTTTTGGCTGTCACCCCCTCAAGCACCAACGAGCTTTGGCGCACCAGACTGAGCAATACCGTTTCTCCCTGCGAGGTCTGGATTTCCGACGATGGTGAATCGGTCGTCACGGCTGATAACTACGCCCGTGTCGGATATGGAGACGATGTTATTGCCATTTACAACCGACAGGGGCAACTGGCCAAATACTCCTTGGAACAAATCGCGCCACCTCAGAAACCAAAATCAGATGTTCATTCGTTCCCAGACGATGGGTATGGGGATAAGATTATCCATACCACATCTTCCCGCAGGTGGAGCGCTAACAGCATTGAGTTCTTTCACCGGCAATCGGGCCAGTTGCTGTTTTGTCTCTGGCTGGATTGGGAAACCCGTTGGGTGACCTGGCGGATGACCGACGGCCAAATCATCGCCCTGACCGGTCCCCAAACCAAGGAAGTCACGCTGCAAGGGCGGACCTGCGCGCGCGCTGAAGTCCTTGCAGATTCCAACGCCCGCGCCGCATTGAATTTTCTCGGGCGCTTACATTTCAAGGAAGATCGCCCCCTCATCGAGGCCTGGCTCAGTGATACGAATTTTTCCAGCGGCAGTTGGGAAAGCTCTTCATCGGATCCACCGCAATACACATTCGCCTTTGCCGCCAGATCTTACCGACGCGACACAGCGGAACAACTCCTGGCGCGCTGGGATGGCAAAGGCCCCAAGCACATCCAACTTGGGAATCTCGACAAATACCGTTACCTCGGCACCCTGAACTGTGTGGTAACCTTTCCTCATGCACCGGCAAAAGGCGAAGGCACGATCCGGCTGTATCTCATTCCAAGTTCCACCCCGTTAAATGAATGGGCAGCGGCGCCACCGACCCAGTACCTGATCGCAAATCTCAATGCCTATTATCCTACCATTCGGGCTCAACATGAGTGGCGCGATGGGCAATTGTCGCGGGATGTGAATTTTGTAATCTCCGGCATTACCCCCGGCGAATACCGTCTCAAGGCGGTCTGGAATCGGGCGGCCCCCTTTGCCGATGCGGATCAGGTGATTTATGCGCCGCACCCTGGCGACTACGAGTCCAGTTCCAGTCCGAAGCTAACCATTAAACGCGCTGGGACCACCCACGGCATAAAGCTCGAATGCAGCACCCCGGTTAAATAGGCTCGCGCTGGCTCTTCTCGCCCCGCTCAACGGGAAGACCCTGCCTCTGGCCTGTAGTCCCACTATTTTCGGGGTGCGCCCGTCCCTGGGCGCAGCAACGTGGCCCGACAAGTCGCACAAGAACGCCGGCGATGAATACGTTCTTGGGAAAGAAGACCTTTTGCAACTGTCAGGGTGACTTGGTTGGGCTTCCGTAGAACATTGCGACCTGGCTGTGCCCGGGACGGGCGCACCCCGGCGGTACCGCCCCACTACACTCCCGATTTGCCAAAGTGCCAGGCCGACTTTGGTCTCGCGCGGGGAAATTGATTCCCCGGCTTCAATGTCCCACCGGGACAATTTGAGCCTAGCCCGGCATTTCAATGCCGGAGCAGAATGTGAAAGGGCCAAGTTCCGAAGGAACGGCTGAAGCCGGGAGACGGAAGTTTCAGCCGTCCCGGTGGGACGGGCGCGCCCGCAACGCCTGTTACACTCCCGGTTGTCACTCCCGCTACACTCACCATTTGCCAAAAATATCGGGCCGACTAGACTGGCGCGGTGAAACTGATTTCCTGGAATGTCAACGGCCTGCGGGCGGTATTGAAGAAGAATTTTCTGGAGTTCCTGGAGGCCGAAGCGCCGGACGTGCTGTGCTTGCAGGAAACCAAGTGTCACCCCGACCAGATTGAGCAGCTCTGGCCCGCCGGTTATACCACCTACTGGAACAGCGCCCAGAAGAAGGGTTATTCCGGCACGGCCATCTTTGCCCGCCAGCGGCCGCTCCAGGTCACGCCGGACATGGGCCTGCCGGAGCACGATCAGGAGGGCCGCGTGCTCGCCGCGGAGTACGAGGACTTTTTCCTCGTGAATGTGTATGTGCCCAATTCCAAGCGGGAACTCACCCGCCTGCCCTACCGGCAGCAGTGGGATCGCGATTTCCTGGCGTACCTGAAAAAATTGGAGCGCAAAAAACCGGTGATCTGGTGCGGCGACCTGAATGTGGCGCACCGGGAAATTGACCTCGCCAATCCGAAGGCGAACGTGAACAACCACGGGTTCACGCCGCAGGAACGCGCGGGATTCGACGCGTTTGTGGCGGCCGGATTTGTGGACACCTTCCGCGAGTTTGAAACCGGCGGCGGGCATTACACCTGGTGGAGTCCCATGGGCGGCGCGCGCGCGCGGAACGTGGGGTGGCGGCTGGATTATTTTCTCATCAGCGCCGCGCTACGGCCCCGGTTGAAGCGCGCCTACATTATGCCGGCAATCACCGGCTCGGATCATTGCCCGGTGGTCATTGAATTGAAGGCGGTCCGATGAGTTCGCCGATTGACCGGCTCTGCCTGCAATGCGGCCTGTGTTGCAACGGCGTGCTCTTTGCCGATGTGCGGCCCGAGCCCGGCGACACCTCGCCGCTGTTCGCCGGGCGGTCGCGCGTCAACCAGCCCTGCCTCGCCTTTGACGCGGGCTCGTGTACGTGCGCCATTTATGCCGAACGCCCGGTGCGCTGTCGCCAGTTTGAGTGCCGCCAGTTGCTGAATGTGCAGGCAGGCACTACCACCACCGACGCGGCGCTGCGCCAGATTCGGGCGGCCCGCAAACTGGCCGCGCGGGTGGAGGCGTTGCTGACGGAACTGGGTTTTGCGGACGGCAAGCTGTCGCTCAGCCGTCGCTTCCGCCGCTGTCAGCGCGCCGCCGAAACGGGGACGCTGCCCCCGGAGCAGTTCGATACCCTCGCCGACTTGCAATTGGCGGTGCACAAATTGACCCACCTGCTGGCGGCGGAGTTTCACGTGGCTTTTTAAGTTGCGGCGCGCCGGTTGGGAGCGAACCAGCATTCGCCCCGGTTGGCCTTGGCCGGCACGGCCAATTTTTTTGAACAAAACCGGCCCGACGCACCCAAAAGGAAGGAGGGACATGTTTCCCGGGCCCGAAAAACGCAACCCGGTCGCTGCCGGAAACTGCGCCGGGGCGATTCCCGATGTCGTTGACAGCGGGGAGGATTGCCTTAAACTGTCTCCCGGTTGGAAATTGAAATTTAATTTATGAATAACTC
>DATJIU010000175.1:0-12588 GCA_035492855.1 Dongiaceae bacterium
GGAGGCGAACACAATTTCCTCGTCATTCTGTTGATGACCACCAACGCCACCGGGGAACTGGCCCAGTCCGACATGAATTTTGGCGGCGAAGCCCGGGGCACGGCAGGCGATAGCAGTGCCGGAGTATCGGGAAATTTCACCGACCCCAATCAGCCCGTGCTGACATTCAGCGATCACCAGGGCTTCTTTGGGGGAGCCGCCTTGAAGATGAGCGAACTCAAGCCCGATAGCACCGCCAACCAGGTCTATTACGGCCACTACGTGAGCATGTCGGATATCCTGTTTCACCGCAGGATGGTGGCTACCCCGGCGACGGTGGAATTGATCAAACGTATCCGGGAATTCTCCCAGAAACCGTGATGTTGGCTCATGGCCGCTGAACCTGCTGTTGGTTGAGACAAAATGGCGCTAAACTTCGTTTTTCCGCCAAATTCTGTGAATTGGGCTGTTTCCGGAGTCCCCCATTACTTGTGCATTGTGAGTAACTTTAGCCCTGCATATAGTGGTTTTTGCTTTACTAAACCCCGGGTGGGTGTTTGAGTTTTTGGCAAATCATGTATTTGAAGAATTTAACGGTTTTGGGGTTTAAATCCTTCGCGGACAAGACGGCCTTGAACTTCCAGCCTGGGGTCACAGCCATCGTCGGGCCCAACGGCTGCGGCAAGTCCAACGTGTCCGATGCCATCCGCTGGGTGCTCGGCGAACAGTCGGCCAAAGCCCTCCGCGGCGGCGAAATGGCGGATGTGATTTTTAACGGTACGGATGGCCGCAAGCCCCTGGGCATGGCCGAGGTTTCGCTCACCATCGGCGGGGTGGATCAGGAGAACCTCCGCGCCGCCGGGGTGGAACTGACCTACGACGAGGTTACGCTCACCCGCCGGGTGTTTCGCGACGGCGGCAGTGAATACTTCATCAACAAAACCCCCTGCCGGCTCAAGGACGTTCAGCAGCTTTTCATGGGCACCGGGGTGGGGCGCACCAGTTACAGCATCATGGCGCAGGGCAACATCACCCAGATTTTGTCCAGCAAGCCGGAAGATCGCCGGCTCATTTTTGAAGAAGCCGCGGGCATCACCAAATTTAAGGCGCAGAAAAAGGAGTCGTTGCGCAAGCTGGAATACACGGAGCAAAACCTGTTGCGCGTGGCGGATCTGATCCGCGAAGTGAAGCGCCAGATTGGTTCGCTGCAGCGGCAGGCCGGGAAAGCGCGCCGCTACAAGCAGCTCATGATCGAGTTGCAGCACTTGGATACCCAGTTGGCGCGGCATCAGTTCGACCTGTTGCAGGGCGAGATCAGCGAACGCCAGACGGCCGCGGAAAATTTGCGGACGGAGATTGAAACCGGTTCCGCCACCGTGCTGCGCGCCGAGGATGAAATCGGCCAGTTGCGCGAACGCCTCGCGGAACTCGACCATGAGCTGGGCGAGACGCAGCATCGCGGCCTGGAACTCAAGGGGCAGGCCGACCGCCACGAAAGCCGCATTCATTTTAATGACGAACGCCTGCGGGAATTGACCGCGCAGAATTCGCAGGCCAACACGGACATTACCCAGGCCGAGGAACGCCAGCGGGTGACCCAGGAGGAAGCTACGGCCATTCGCGAACGCCTGGCCGCCTCGGAAGCCAGCCTGCAACAGTTGCGGCAGGCCTTGCAGGAAAAGCAGACGGCGGTGCAGACTGTAGAGCGGGAAATTCTGCGCATCCAGGACAGCCTCCGGCAGGCCCAGGCCCAGGCCTTTTCCGCCGCACAGGATTTGTCCCGCGCGCGCAACCAGATCAATGCCCTGGACCTGCAAAAGCAGGGCAACGTGGTGCGGCTGGAAAAACTTTCCGCCGAGAAAATCCAGTTGGAGGAGGAACGCACCCGACTCGAAGCCCGGGCGCAGGAATTCACCGCCAACGTTGAGGTGCAGAAGCTCAATGTCCAGACGCGGCGCGGCACCGTGACGGAACGTCAGCAACGGCTGGCCGAAATTCAGCGCGAACTGGAAGCCGTTTCGCGCGAGCAGGAAAAGGTGTTGCAACAACAGGCCGAGCAGCGTTCCCGGCTGAACGTGCTGGAACAGCTCCAGGCCGGGCACGAAGGGTTCAGTTCCGGCGCCCTGGCGGCGCTCAAGCAATCCCAGCCGGTGCTGGGTTCACTGGCCGACAAAATTCGCGTGCCCGACCAGTATGTTGTGGCCATCGAAGCGGCCTTGGGCCATCACCTGCAACTGGTGCTGACCGAACAGCCGGAAGCCGCGCAGGCCATTCTGGCAGATTTGCATGCCGGACGCAAAGGCCGGGCCAGCATCGCCGCCCTGGCGCTCGCCCCCGCCCCGACCGAGCCCGCGCCCGCTTCCAGTGAGACAGTCGTCAGCGCGCTGAGTATCATTGAAGCCGATGCTTCCATCCAACCGTTGTTGCAGGGGTTGCTCGGGCGGACCCTGATTGTGCCGGACCTGGCCACCGCCACGGCCAGTGCGCGCAATGGGCACGCCGGATTCAATTTTGTCACCCACACCGGGGAATTGCTCAATCAGCATGGCATTTACACCGGCGGTCAGACCAGTGCCAATGGTTCCGGCAAGGCTGCGGCCTCCATTCTGGGTCGCAAAAACCAAATCGCTGAGTTGCAGACCACGCTGGAAAAATTGCGCGACGAAGTGGCCGAGATCAGCCGGCGCCGGGGCGCGCTCCAGAGCGAGCAGACTGAGTTGCAGGCCGGATTGCAGCAGGCCCAGACCGAACTCCGCCAGGAAGAGGTGGCCATCGCCACGCATGAAGGCGAATGCAATGCGCTCCGCAACTCCTGCCGGGTGTTGCATCAAAAAATTGAGACGGTGGTCTATGAAATTTCCAGTCTCGCCGCGTCGGAACAGGAAGGATTGCAGAAGCGCAACGACCTGGCCGCGCAAGTCAGCCGGTTTGAAGAGCAGGAACAACAGCGGCAGACCCAGGTCGCCGAGTTGACCACTGCCCTGGAGACGGCCCGCACCCAGCGCGATACCGCCACCACGGCGTTGACCGAAAGCAAGGTGGCGCTCGCCACGGAAGAACAAATGTGCGCCTCCTTCCGCCGCCAGCAGCAGCCCTTGCAGCAGCGATTGCAGGAACTGGCGCAGTTGCTCGAACAGCGCCGGCGCGAGGTTTCCGGCTTTGTCACGCGCAAGGCGCAGGCCGAGGCGGAGATTGATGATTCCCGCCGGCAGATTGAAGTGCTGCGCGTGGAGCGGGAGCAGGTCAACGCGCAGTTGGTGGAATTGCAAACCCGCAAGACCGAACAGGAAGGCGACATTGCCACCCGCGAGGAGAGCCTGCGCGAGCAGCGCCGGCGGCTGACGGAAATCCAGCAGCAGCGCGGCAACCTGGAGGTGGAACTGGCCCAGAAAGGCATGGCCGTGCAGAACCTGCGCGAACGGGTGCAGCAAAAATATCACGTCAACATTGATGACGTTCGCAGCGAGTGCATCACCATTACCTATGCCGATGAAGGTCCGGCGAAGGTGCAGACGTTGTCGCCCGAGGAAATGGCCGCCGCTGGCGGCGCCACCGACTGGGAGGCCGTGACCAAACAGGTGGAGGCGCTGCAATCCAAGCTCGACGAAATGGGCCCGGTGAACCTGGTGGCCATCGAAGAATACGAGGAAACCGAGCAGCGTTACCAGTTCCTGAGCAAGCAGCACGACGATCTCGTTTCCGCCAAGGCGCAATTGCTGGAAGTCATCAACCGCATCAACACCCAGACCAAGGAAATGTTCACCACCACCTTCAACCAGGTGCGGGATAATTTCCGGGCCATGTTTGTGGAGGTGTTCGGCGGCGGCAAGGCGGACCTGATTCTCTCCGACGAAAATGACGTGCTGGAAAGCGGCATTGATATTGTGGCCAAGCCGCCCGGCAAGCAGTTGCAAACCATCTCGCTGCTGTCCGGTGGGGAGCAAACCATGACCGCCGTGTCCTTGCTGTTCTCCATTTACCAGGTCAAGCCCAGTCCGTTCTGCGTGCTGGACGAATTAGACGCCCCGCTGGACGAATCCAACATCAACCGCTTCATCCGGGTGTTGCAGCGTTTCCTGGATCACTCACAATTTATCATTATCACGCACAACAAGCGCACCATCGGCATGGCCGATGTGCTCTATGGCGTTACCATGGAAGAGCACGGCGTGAGCAAGATTGTCAGCGTGAAATTCCACAAATCCGGCGAGGAAGTGAACGGCCAGCGCCCACTGGTGCCGCCGGCCAGCCGCCCGGTGGAGCCGGAGGAAGACGCGCCGCATACCCGCGAGGAAACCGTGGACATTGTGATGGCAAAATAGCCACAACGGAGCTGCGAACCCAACTGGCCGGCCGGCTTGTTGCGATCAAGCCCAAACTCGCTTCAAAGAAGATCTTGTCAAAGATCTTCTTTTTTTTTGCGAAGCGATGGTCCCAGGCGAAATCTGTATCCTTGCCCGCGTTATTGCCTTGCCCGGACAGCCGTCAAGCCGCCTCGTTTGCCGCTTAAGAATTATTGGCGACTGCCGATAAGGAGGTGCCTTAATCAGAGAATTTTGGCGGAACAGGCATTGGGCTGCCGAAAACGTAGTGCAGGTCAATGCCGGCACAGCATGTGGACCTGAAAAGCCCATTTCTTCGCAAATATCAGAGCGGATTCTGTCCACCTTTTAGGCGGTCAGGCCGGGGTTATTCACTTTTGCCCGACGATAGCCGGCAGGGGACACTGGAGTTATTTCTCCGCCGCCCCCGGATGCCTGCGGGGCAATCCACTTCAAAACTTCGCCGCCGAACAAACGTGTCGGTTCGGATTTTGCCCCACCAGCCCCCATTGCCATGAAATCAATCCAGCTTCGGCGGTTCGCGCGTATCCCATGGCGAATCGGTGACATGTCAGATTCGTTGCTTTCGTCGCCGCTTGGGCTGAAACGCCGTTATCTGAAAACACAGCTGCTCAATTTAAGTTGTGCCGTTTGCTGTCTGGCTGCGGGGAAGGCGGCGGCAGCCGGGACGACGGACACCAATGACGTTACCAAGACCCTGGCGGGCTTGAGCCTCTCGCAACTGCTGAATACCGAGTTTGACACCGTGGTGGGCGCTTCCAAGCATGAGCAAACCACCGCGGAGGCGCCGGCTGCGGTCAGCATTGTTACCCGGGAGGAAATCAAGCAAATGGGCTGCCGGACCCTGGCGGATGTGCTGCGTGAGGTCCGGGGGATGTATATCTCCTTTGACCGGGGCTATTATTTTCTCGGGACGCGCGGAGTGAACCGGCCGGGTGACTATGGCGGGCGAATTCTGCTTAACATCAACGGCCATCGGATCAATGAGCCGATCTACGATTCGCTGCCCCTGGGTTATGATTTTCCCCTGGATGTGGATCTCATCGAACGGGTGGAAGTGATTCGGGGCCCGGGTTCGGCGTTGTATGGCAACAATGCCTTCTTTGGCATCATCAACGTGGTAACCCGACCAGGCCATGATGTGGGCGGCAAGGGAGTGGAAACTTCCGGGAGCTATGGCAGTTTTGACGCCTATTCCGGCCGGTTTACATACGGCAACCGCTTTACCAATGGGATGGAGGTATTGCTTTCCGGCACCTATTATGAAAGTGCGGGCAACCCGGAGCTGACATTCCCAGAATATAGCTCCATCAATAACGGGGTGATTCGGGATTTTGACGGGGAAAAAGCCCGGCAGTTATTTGCATCCCTGTCGTACGGGGATTTCACTCTGGAAGGCCTCTATGGCCGACGCGACAAGGAGATTCCCACGGCGGCGTATAATTCGGTTTTTGGTGACAAACGGGAGAAGTTTGAGGATCAGCGCGGGTATGCGGAACTGCGCTTTCAACACGAATTTGCTTCGGACTGGACGCTCACGGCCCGCGGTTACGGCGACTATTACGACTACGACGGCGTTTATCCCTACGACTACCAAAACCCCTCGCAGCCCGGCGTGGTGTTGAACAAAGATGTGGCCAAGGCGATATTTTATGGCGGCGAAGTGCAGGCCAGCCGGACATTTCTGAGCCGGCATCGGGTGACGGTCGGGTTGGAGGGACGGGATGACGTGAAAAAGAGCCAGTTGAACTACGATATTGACCCGGCGTTCACTTACATTGATTCCACTTCTTCCAGTTCCAGCCTGGGCGCGTATGTGCAGGATGAATTCAGCATTTGCACCAACCTGACGCTCAACCTTGGCGGCCGTTATGATCATTTCAGCCAGTTCGGGGGAGTGGTGAATCCGCGCATCGCGCTGATTTACCATCCGGTGGCGACGGCGACCCTCAAACTGCTCTATGGAGAGGCATACCGGGCGCCCAACGCGTACGAGATGGATTACAGTGACGGCGTGTATTATGTGGCCAACCCTGAATTGCAGCCGGAAACCATTCGTTCCTACGAACTGGAATGGGAACAGAATTTTGCCAAGTATTACCGCTTCACCGGCACCGTATTTTACAACCAGGTGAATTCCCTGATCACGCAGGTGGTCAATGGTTCCGGTCAGTACACCTTTGAAAATACTGATTCGGTAGATGTGCTGGGCGGGGAAGTGGAATTGGAAGGACGCTGGCAACACGGGTGGCGCGGCCGGGTGAGTTATGCTTACGCCGATGCCACGGACAACGCCACCGGACTCCGGCTCAATAATTCCCCGGCACACGTTGGCAAGTTGCAGCTGATTGTGCCTGTGTACCGGGAAAAAATGTTTGCCGGATTGGAATTGCAGGCGACCAGCGAACGGATCACCGTCCAAGGCAATACAGTTCCGGGATTTGCCGTGGCCAATTTCACGCTCTTCAGCCGGGAACTCGCCCGGGGGCTTGAAGCCTCGGCGAGTATTTACAATGTATTCGATCACCGCTACGCCGACCCGGTGGGGCCGGATTTCACCCAGGACACCATTCCGCAAGACGGGCGGACTTTCCGCGTGAAACTTACCTGGCGGTTTTAATGGCGCCATGTCCAGTTGCTTAACATCAGTCTGGCTCGGGCAACCACCCCGGCATCCGATGGGGCGGCCGGAACCAAAGTGGTTTCGGCAGGGCTGGGTGTTGCTCCTGATGGCGCTGGCGGGCTGGTGGGGACAGCTGCCATTGGCGGCGGCGGAAACGGCGCATATTGAGGAGTATCAACTCAAGGCGGCTTTTTTGCCCCGATTTCCCCTGTTTGTGGAATGGCCCGTGTCCCAGGCCCCCACGAATGCTCCGGAATTGGTTATCGGCGTGCTGGGACAGAATCCGTTTGGCCCCCACCTGGAGCTCGCCTGCCAGGGCAAGACGGTTGGTGGTCGAAAGCTGGTTACCAAAACTTGCCAAAGTCTGGCGGAAGCCAAGACCTGCCAAGTGGTGTTCATTGCTGCCTCGGAAAAGGAGCGGCTGCCGGAAATTTTGGCCGGGCTGACGCGTGCGGGAGTGCTGACGGTGGGCGATCTGCCCCAGTTTGCCGAGGCTGGTGGAATGATCGGGCTGGTGACGGACCAGCGGAAGATTCGCATGGAAATCAACATGGAAGCCGTCCGCGAAGGCGGGTTGCGCATTGACCCGCAACTGCTGCAAATGGCGCGGGTGATTCAGTCCGGGCCGCCGGCGGCGCCGGCAAAAACATGAACTGGCTCCGAAACATTTCAATCAAGCGGAAGCTGATGGTGATAACGATGCTCACCAGCAGCACCGCGGTGTTGCTCACGTGCGTGGTACTGGTTTTTTTTGAGGTGGCTTCGTTCAAGCGGAGCATGCTGCGCGATCTCACTGCCCAGGCGAAGACCATCGGTGGGTTGAGCGTTGCCGCCCTGAGCTTTAACGAGCCGGAGGCCGTTCAGGAGATGTTGGGCGAGCTCAGCCATGAACCGCAGATGGTTTCGGCGTGTCTCTATGACCATGGGGTGCGATTTGCCTCCTACACCCGGCCGGGAGAGCGGGTGGATTTTCCGGCGACGGCGCCGGTCCGGGAAGAGGCTGTGTTCCGCTGGGACCGGTTGGTGCTGAGCCGGAAGATCGTGCTCAAAGGAGAAACCATTGGAACCATTGTATTGCAGTCGGACATGCGCCAGCTCTATTCCCGGCTGTGGCAGTACGCCGGGATTTTGCTGGCGGTGTTTGGCGTCTCGTCGCTGGTCGCATTTTTGCTTTCCTCCAAGCTGCAGCAGGTCATTTCCCTGCCGCTTCTGCAATTGACCGAGACGGCGGCGGCAGTCTCGCAAAACAAGGATTATTCGATCCGGGCGGAGCGGGTGAGCGGGGACGAGTTGGGCGATTTGACCGATGCCTTCAATCACATGCTTTCCCGGGTGAACGAATACCGCCAGTCATTGGAGCAGAAAGTGGCACAGCGGACTGCGGAATTGATGCAGGCCAAGGAGTCGGCGGAGGCGGCCAGCCAGGCCAAATCGCAGTTTTTGGCCAACATGAGCCATGAAATTCGCACGCCCATCACCGGAGTCATTGGCATGCTGCAGTTGTTGCAACGCACCCGGCTGGACAAATCCCAGGTCCGGTATGCCACCAATGCGCTGACGGCGGCGGAAACCCTGCTGACCGTCATTGGCGATGTCTTGGATTTTTCCAAGATTGAGGCGGGCAAAATGGATCTTGAAGCCCACGAGTTTGCCCCGGCTGAGGTCATGGACACGGTGGTGCGGCTGTTTGCCGCGCGGGCTGAAGGCAAGGGGGTGGAGCTGGCTTATCAGCGGGCGGCGGATGTGCCCCGGCGATTGCGGGGCGATTCCAACCGGCTGCGGCAGGTGCTGGTTAATCTGGTGGGCAACGCGGTGAAATTCACCGCCACCGGCGAAGTGCTGTTGCTCTGCCGCCGGGGGGAGGTTTCCCCGGAAGCCACAGTGCTGCACTTTGAGGTCCGGGATACTGGTTGTGGCATCGCGGCGGACAAGCAAGGGATCATTTTTGATTCCTTTGCCCAGGCGGACAATTCCATGACCCGCAAATATGGAGGAACGGGTTTGGGGCTGGCCATTTCCAAACAGCTTTGCGAGTTGATGGGCGGAAGGATTGGGATGAAAAGCAACTCGCCCCAGGGCGCCATCTTTTGGTTTACCGTCCGGCTGGGGAATGTCATCACCGAAGCGGAAACGGGGGCCGCCCCGTTGTTGGACCTGCCTCAGTTACGGGTGTTGGTGGTGGATGATTGTGCGGCGACGCGGGAAATTTGCCGGGACCTAATCGCGGCCTGGAAGGGGGAGGTGGACGTCGCGGCAAACGCAGCGCTGGGACTGGAGAAGCTTCGGGACGGAATGCGTCAGGGCCGGCCCTTTAATGTGGCCTTGCTGGACTGGAAAATGCCAGGAATGGACGGCCTGGCCCTGGCCCGGCAGATTCGAAATGACGATGCCTTGCGGGCCACCAATCTGGTGTTATTGAGCAGTTTTACGCAGCGCGGCGACCCGGAGGAAATTTTGGCGGCGGGGTTTGCCACCGCCGTCCCCAAGCCGGCCAGCCCGTCCGATTTGTATGACGCCATTATGACGGCTGCCAACGGACCGTTTCAGCGAATGTTGCGGCAGGCCCCGGAACTGGCGGCCCCGCCCGCCCGGCCGGTTCAGATACGCGGCAACGTATTGCTGGCCGAGGACAACGAAATCAACCGGGAAGTTGCCGCCGAGCTGTTATCCAGTTTGGGTTATCAATATCAGTGGGTTTGCAACGGCCGGGAAGCGTTTGAAAGCTGGAGTCACTGCCGTTTTGACTTGATTCTGATGGACTGCCAAATGCCCGAGATGGATGGCTACGCCGCCACCCGGATGATTCGCGACGAAGAAGGCCGGCAGGGCGGCCAGGGGCGCATTCCCATCGTTGCCCTCACCGCCCATACCACCAAAGAAGATCGCGACGTCTGCTTGGCTGCGGGGATGGATGATTACCTCTCCAAACCCATTGACCCCCAGGTACTGGCCGAAACGCTCGCCAAATGGCTGGGAATTTCGTCTCCTCAGTCGGGCCTCCGCATGACAAATTAAGCGGGGACTTTCGTCGATATCGTAGCGGAGCAATTCCGCGGACGTTGATGGGTCAAAGCACGCCCAGTTTCACCAGCGCGGCGCGGGTCTTCGTTGGCGTCTCTTGCAGAACGGTCTGCCAGCCGCGGGCGGTGGCGGCGGCGATGTTTTCCATCCGGTCGTCAATGAACACCAGGTCGGCACCCCGGTGGCCCGAGAGTTCTTCCACGACCTCGTATATTTTCGCCTCCGGCTTCATGGCGCCGACTTCGTGGGAGAAGACATAGCCGTCAAAGTTGGAGAAAAACGGAAAATGGCTGCGGATATGACCCACGGCCAGTTCATTGGTGTTGGACAGAATATAGGTGGGGCGGCCGGTATGGCGGATGGCGGCGTGCAGTTCCACCATTTCCGTAATGGCGGTAAAAATGTCGGCAAACGCGGCGGCAAATTCCGCGGCCGTACCGGCATAACCGGTGGCGTCACGAATGGTGGTGAAGAATTGCTGCGTAGTAACCCGGCCGGTCTCGTACTCCGCCAGCAACGGGGAGTGGTCAATGAACTGCCGGATTTGTTCCGGGGGGGTCGCGGACCGGGCGGCGATGCGCCGGCCGGCATGGGAATAATCAAAGTCCACCAGCACTTTGCCGAGGTCGAAGATGACGGCCCGGGGCGTCATGGCGTCATCTCCGTGCGGCCTTCCAGGGCGCGGCTGAGCGTGAGTTCGTCGGCGAATTCCAGGCCGGTGCCCGCCGGCAGCCCGTGGGCAATGCGGCTGACTTTCAATCCCGGCCGGGCGAGGCGTTTGGCGAGATAGGCACTGGTGGCGTCGCCTTCCACATCCGTGCCGAGGGCCAGCACAATTTCATGGATGCCTTCGCTGGTGAGCCGCTTCTCCAATTCGGCAATCCGCAAGTCCTCGGGCGTCACGCCATCAAGCGGAGAAATTTTGCCGCCGAGCACGTGGAATTTGCCGCGATAAGTGGCGGGCTTTTCAATGCTCAGAATGTCCACCGCCCGCTCCACCACGCAAACTAGCGCGCCATCGCGGCGCGGGTCGGTGCAAATGGAGCAGGGGGAGGTTTCGGTCAGCGACCCGCAGGTCTCGCAAAAACGAATGCGTTCCCGCGCCTGCAGCAGGGTTTCCGCGAGCAACCGGACCGCGCCGGCGTCGGTCTGCACCACATGCAGGGCGATGCGTTCGGCGGAACGCGGGCCGATGCCGGGCAGTTTGCGCAACGCGGCGGTCAGGGCCAGAATGGGATCGGGCAGGGCGGCCATGTCAGCCCAGGCCGGGCATGCTGAAGCCGGCGGTGATCTTGCCCATTTCCGTGTTGGAAATTTCCTTGGCCTGGTTCAGCGCCTGGTTGGTGGCGGTGAGAATCATGTCTTCCAACAACTGGGCATCGCTGGGATTCAGGGCCTGGGGATCAATTTTGATGGCCGCCAGGGTGCCGTCGCACTTGGCGGTGACCTTCACAGCACCGCCGCCGCTGGTGGCTTCCACCGTGCGGGCGGCCAAGGCGGCCTGGGTTTGTTCCATCTGCTGCTGCATCCGCGCAGCCTGTTTCATGAGTTTGCCAATGCTGGACATAAATCTTTGTTAGGGTCTGGAATGTAGGATCTTGGGTCTGGTCAGGCGCGGACCTCGACAATCTGGCCTTTAAAGACTTCTAAAGCTTTTTGAATGAGCGGATCATTTTTAAAATCTTCCTGGCTGAAGGAAACCGGCGCCAGTTTTTCCTTGGCAGCGGCAGCGGGATCGGCCTTGGCGCCATTGGCTTTGGCTGCGACCGGGGATGGCGGCGTGGGGGCCGGGGCCGCCGGTTTTGGCAGAGGTGGCGTAGTCACGGCCGGCAGTTGGTAACCTTCCGGGGCATCGGCCTTGATAAATTTAATCTGCGAGTTGGGATGACCCAGTTCCGCGAGTTTGGTTTGCAGCAGCGTGTGATTGCGCGGATTGTCCACCAGCGTCAGCTTGTCTTCAAATTCCGGATCAAAGCCGATACAAAAGACGTTTTTGACGAAGGAAACCGGATGGGCTTCCAGCAAATAGCTGCGCGTGAAAGTGCTGACCCGGCCCACCGCCTCGATCAGTTGTGCCCAAAGGGTGTCCAGATTCGGAGTCTGGCCGGCAACGGTCGCGGGTGCGGGCGCCGGGGTTTCGGCCAAAGCAGCCGCAGGCGGAGCGACTGGCGCCGGGCGGGGCGGCGGAGCGGCGGCTCGCGGCGCCGGTCTGGCGGAGATGGGAGCGGCCGGTGCCGGTGCGGCGGTCGCCGGGCCACTGGTCCCGCTCCGCAGTTCGTTCAGCTTCTTCAACACCACATCAAGGCTGATGGTATTGCGGGCTTCGATGGCTTTGCACAAGGCCACTTCCACCATGATTTTTTTGGCCGCGGCATCGCGGAGCCGGCCTTCGTAATCGGTCAGCACTTCCATGATGCGCGTCAGCGCTTCGGTGGTGACGAGACTGGCCTGGTCTTTAAGCGCGCCCGCTTCCACCTCCGAAATTTCCAGGAGCTTCAGGTCGCCCCGGGAAACCTGGTAGATGAGGAGGTTGCGGAAATGGTTGAGCAGGTCGGCCATGAGCCGGGCAAGGTCCTTGCCGTTCTTCACCAGCTCATTCAATTCGCGCAGCGCGGTTTCCAC
>DATJIU010000176.1:0-2029 GCA_035492855.1 Dongiaceae bacterium
GCGGAAGGCGTTTGGGACAGCTTTTGCGCGTGTTTGGCCACTGAAGTCACGTTGAGATTGAGCAACTCCTCCAGACTCAATTTTTTTAGCGCCTCCGGACTGGCATCGGGTAATTCTGCCGCCCCAGCCCCGCCGGTCAAAAGCACGAAGGTGATCCGAAGCACGATCAGACAAATAATGTGATTTGGCAGGAAGGCTCGCCCGCCCCGGCCGCCGTCTCGGCTTTGAAAATCTTGCGGTTTCATCCCCATGCTCACTGATTGGTGCCCTCCGATGCCCTGTTCAGGACAGCTAATCAGCCCCCATTCCCCACAGGTCCAGCAAGTTGTGGCTAAACTGGACAGTGCAAGTTGCTTATAACAAATAGTTCTGGTAAACACAAGATGATTTTATGAAATGTGGATTTGTAGACTTTAAGAGAAGTTGGTGACTGCAAAGACTTGCATAGATTTGGCTTCCCCCAATTCTTTACGATTAGAATTTGTTAAGTTATTGGCATGGCAGCATCGTGGGTTATTCTGGATTGGCAGGGCGGACCTGGTTTGTCGCAGCGGTGACGAAAAGTTCCTTCGCGGGAACACGGGCGACTTTCCAGGCTGGGGAGCAGGCCGCCATTCGCATTTAAGGGTAACCGGTTTGCGCTGCCGGGGTGCCAATTTACTGCGCACCTTTCCTAATTTTGGTTGTTTCATCCGGGGCACCACTTGGCTATGGTGAGCGGGGTTGTGCCTGCGGGCGCAACCGTTGTCACCAATGTCTATGAGCCTGTGTAAAACCATGTCGGAGGTCGCATGACCCCGAACTTTTTGGAGCACCCGCACCGCCGTTTTAACGCCCTGACCGGCGACTGGGTGTTTGTTTCGCCCCACCGCACCAAGCGTCCCTGGCAGGGCCGGATGGAACCCGCCGCCGGCGCCGGCCGGCCGGCCTACGATCCCAAGTGCTACCTGTGTCCCGGCAACGTGCGCGCCAACGGCGAAAAGAATCCGGCTTACGATTCCACGTTTGTTTTTACCAACGACTTTGCCGCTTTCCTGGAAGACACCCCCGCCGCGCCGGTGGGAGGGCATCCGTTGCTCCGGGCGCACACGCAGGCGGGCACGGCGCGCGTCATTTGCTTTTCGCCCCGCCACGACCTGACCCTGGCCCAGATGGCCGCCGCAGAAATCCGCCGCGTGGTGGATGTCTGGGCGGAGCAGGTCACCGAGTTGGGGAAAAAATGGCGCTGGGTGCAGGTATTTGAAAACAAAGGCGACGTGATGGGGTGTTCCAATCCCCATCCACACGGCCAGATTTGGGCCGGCGATTTTGTGCCCAACGAGCCGGGCAAGGAACTGATGCAGCAACGCGCCTGGTTCGAGCAGCATGGTTCGCCGCTGCTGCTGGACTACACCGCGCAGGAACTCCAGGATGGCAGCCGCGTGATTGTGCAAAACGAGCACTGGCTGGTGGTGGTGCCGTGGTGGGCGGTCTGGCCCTACGAAACCTTGCTGCTGCCGCGCCGTCAGGTGCTGCGGTTGCCCGAGCTCACCGCCCCCGAACGCGACGCGCTGGCCGACATCATGCGCCGTTTGCTGGTCCGCTACGACAACCTGTTCGAGACATCGTTTCCCTATTCCATGGGCTGGCATGGTGCGCCCACGGACGACGGCGATTACCGGGGCTGGCAGTTGCACGCGCATTTTTATCCGCCGCTGCTGCGTTCGGCCACGGTCAAGAAATTCATGGTCGGCTACGAGATGCTGGCCGAGGCCCAGCGCGACATCACGCCGGAACAGGCGGCCGAAAAGTTGCGGAGTCTCAAGGAAGTTCATTTTTTAACCCCTCACCCATAAGGAAAATACATGCGCGTACTCGTTACCGGCGGCGCCGGCTATATCGGCAGTGTCGCCTCGGAATTGCTGGCCAAATCCGGCCACGAAGTCATCGTGTTCGACAACCTCAGCCAGGGCCACCGCGCGGCGGTCACCCCCGCGGCCGCGTTTGTGCAAGGCGACCTGAACAATCCCGAAACCGTGCGGGCGGCGTT
>DATJIU010000177.1:0-4304 GCA_035492855.1 Dongiaceae bacterium
AGCCCCACGGTGATGCGCTGCCCGGCGCCGAGTTGACTCCAGATCTGGCGGAGCTGATTGAGCAGTTTGGCAAGATTTTGATTCATGGTTCCTTAATTCCCTTATAACTGCATCCGCATGATTTCCTGGTAGGATTCCAGCAATTTGTTGCGGACCTCCACCATGAGCTGAAATGAAACGTTGGCTTCCTCCATGGCAATCACCGTCTGGTGTAGGGAGACGTTCTGGCCGCCTTGCAGCGCGCCCACCGCCTGGGTGGCCACGTTTTGCTTGGCGTTCACCTCGGCGACCATCTGGCCCAGCATGCTGGCAAAGGAGTCGCCAGTTTCCTGCCCCGGGGTTACCTCGCTCGGCGCCTGCAATGGCGACGGTCCGGTCACGCCGGGCGTCAGCGGCAGCGGCGTGGCTCCTGGTGTCATCGCGTCCAACTGCGGAAGGCCGTAGCCGGACAGGACCGGTGACATGGCGGAGAGCGGTGACATGGCGGGTGGTCAGGAGGGGAAATTCACGCTTAATGTTTGCCGATGGACAGCGCCTGCAGCGCCATGGCCCGGGCATTTTTCACCACGGCAAGGTTGGCTTCGAACGCGCGCGAAGCGGAAATCATGTCGGCCATTTCCTCATGGATGTCGACGTTGGGCATGGCGACCATGCCGTGGGCATCGGCGTCGGGATGGCCGGGTTCGTACACCATCTGCGGCGGGCGGGTGTCCTTTTCGATCCGGGCCACGCGCAACGTGGGCGGTTCGGTCTGGTTGTTCACCGCCTGTTGCAGGGCCGACTCGAACACCACGATCTGCCGCTGGTACGGCTTGCCATCGAGGCCGCGGGTGGTGTTGGCGTTGGCGATGTTTTCGGAAATGACGTCGATGCGCGTGCGCTCCGCGTTGAGCGCGGCGGCGGTGCTTTGGATGCCGGAAAGGATTTGAACCATAAACGTCAGGAGCTTTTGCCGGTGATGGCGAGTTTGAGCCGGTACAACATGGTGCTGACAAGCTGGGTTTCCAGCGTGTTGGCCACGGCATTTTGGTTGAGTTGCATCATCTCGCTTTCGAGATTCACGGTATTGCCGTCGCGGCTTTGGGCCACGGCAGCGGCATCGGGGGCAAGCGCGGGTTTCAGGGAGGCAATCTGTTGCGCATTGCCGCCGGCGCAGGCGCGTTCCAACTCGGTGCGGAAGGCGGGAGCCAGGTCAATCCGCTTGTATCCGGGAGTTTCCAGATTGGCGATGTTGCTGGCGATGGCCTCCTGACGCAACACCACGGCGTCCAGAGACTTCTTCGCCGCTACATAGTCTGGTTGATTGAACAGGGCGCTAATCATGCAAATCTTTCCCAGACTTGCTCAGCAGCGCGGATGCCATCACTCACAAACTCAACAAAATCAGGGGTTTTAACCTTCAGGAAACGGTCCAAAAGGGAAAATGTTTCCGCTTCTGCTAGGTGTGGCTAGGCAAGGTTGTCCGGTATCCAATTGCCCGGCTGGAAGCGGTGCTCGAAGTGCCTGCGGGACTGACGGTATCGCCCCTGGATGAGGCTGGATGCTTGGCTGGTTCAGGAAACGGCGGCAGCCTTGGCGGAATTGGCCTCGGTGAGGGCGGCTTGCAGCAGGCCGGCGGCCGTGGGCAGGGCGGCGCGCAAGGTTTCCAGATTCTCGGCCAGGGCGGTGATGGTTTCTTGGGCCTTAAATTCGGCGAGTTTCTGACACCATTGCACAAAAGCCTTGCTGACAGTTGGTTCGGCAGCGGATTCCGGGGCGTTGGTGGCTTCGCCGGCTGTGACCTGACACAGAATGAGGGCGGCGACCGCCACCGGCGCGCCATCATGGTCACTGAGCCGCTGCCACAAATCTGCGGCGGCGGAATCCTGACTGAGCAACAACAGTTCGGCCCGCTGGGCGGCAAGCACCAAATCTTCCGGCAAATGCCGGAACGCTTCGCCGGTCCAATCGCAGGCGAACTCAAGGAATTCCGGACGGCTCAGGGCAATCTGGCCACCCAACCGCCAGGCGGCAACGTGGGTGGTGTCGGCGGCAATAATTTCATTCAACCGCTGGAGGGCTTCGACCGGCCGGTTTTGCTGGGCCAGAAAGCGGGCGTAGTCCATGCGCAGAGTAGCGGCGTGTCCGGTGGCTTCAAGTCCGGCGGCAAAGGCTTCGTCGGCAGCTTCCGGTTGGCCTGCTCCCAGCAGGCACATGGCCAGGCAATGGTATGGCGCGGCGGTGTGGATGTCGGAATTGATGGGGCACAGCCCGGGTTGCTGGCGGATCGCCAGGCACTGGCGCATCTGATTCGCAGCTTCACTGAACTGCTTCAGTTCGAGATGTGCCAGGCCAAGCGAGAAATGCAGAGACGCGGTGAGCCCGCTGCCCGACCGCGCCAATGGGGAGGTCAGCACGCGGGCAATCTCTGCAAAATGACGTCCGGCGGTCAGCCGGGTACAAAGCTGGGTGAGAAGCGATTCGCGGAGTTCGGGAACGACTTCCGCCGCCGGTTTGGCGGACAGCGCCGCAAACGCCTCCTGGTAACGGGCGAGCGCCTCGGCTTCGCGCCCGGAGCGGGCGAGTTCCAGGCCGAGGTTCATCAGCAGGTGCGGCTCGCCGGGAAATTCTTCAATCGCCTGTTCGAGCAGGCGCAGGTTGCGCTCAATCTTGTTGCGGTCGCGCAACACTTCCTTGGTATAACCGTGATGGATCAGTTGGGCCTCGCCGAGACGGTTTTCCAGACCCCATTCCGCGCGGCGCACTTCGATGCTGCTGAACACCTGTTCGTGCACGCGACCCACGTAGAAGAGGCCGGGGGCATTGCGGAACAACCGGGGCACAAATGAACGGCCTTCGGCTTCGCGGCCCACATCCACCAGAGGCAGGCGCCAGGCCATCACCGCGGGATCCCGCAGCGCGGCGCGCAAAGACTCTGCGGCCGCCGGCGCCAATTCTTCATCGGCATCCAGCACCAGCACCCAGTCGCCGGTGGCCGGCTCCAGGGCCACGTTGCGGGCGGCGCTGAAATCATCGCACCAGGCGAAGGTCTGCACCTCCGCGCCGTGTTCCTGGGCGATTTCCACTGTGCGGTCGGTCGAGCCGGTATCCACCACAATGATCTGGTGTGCCACCTCGCGAACCGATTGCAAACATTGCCCGAGGAATTTTTCCTCGTTCTTCGTGATCAGGCAGACGGTCAGCCGTTGCGGCGCAGCAGAATTTTGCAGGGCTTCCGGCAGTTTCAGCCATTCGGGTTTGACTCCGCCCTTCAGGCGTTGCTCCAGAAATTTTTTGGCGGACTTGAAACTGGGCGCCAGGCGGCGGGCGTGTTCCGCGCAAACTTTGGCCACGTCACCGGCACCTGCGGCCAGGGCAATTTCCGCGAGCAACAGGTACGCCTCGGGATGGAACGGACGCACCGTCAGCGCGGCGAGCGCGGCTTCCCATGCGGCGCTCAATTTCTTCTGGCGCAAGCATTCTCGGGCCGGGCCGAGATGGCCGCGCAAGGCGCAGGCCGGCAGGGTGATGGTGGTCACCTTTGCGGGTTTGGCCTTGGGCTGGGGCTGAGGTGTGGTGGTTGCGGCTGCAGTTACAGGCGCACCTTCTTCCCAACGTGTCTTGCTGGTGGCGCGATGTGTGGCGGCGAGTTCGGGCAGCGCAATTTTCAAGGTCGCGCCTTCCGGCACGGCCGCCGGCATGCGGTAGCCCTGTTCCAGTTTCAAGTCCGCCGGCATCTGCCATTTGGCCTTGAACAAATCCCAGTTGCGCAACATGGCGTTGCGGTAATCAATGTTCGCGCCCTTGAACGTCTGGCTGCCGGTGTGGTGAATGAACACCGCCTGCGCGATGCGGATGCTGAACCCGGCCAGCCGGGCGCGAATGCAAAAATCGTCGTCCTCAAAATTTCCGGAACCAAACTGCTCGTCAAGTCCGCCCAGGCTGTCAATGACCTGGCGGGTAGCCAGCAGGCAGAAGCCCACGGCGCGGGGCACTTCAAACGATTGTCCGGCGTGTTCGCGGCTCCAGCGGGTGGCAAAGCCGGGCAGTTCCGCCAGGTTGCGGTAGCCCACTTCGCGGACCAGTTGCGGCCCGGAAACGTAGTTGGACATGGGGCCCACCACGCCGGTGCGCGGATTCTTTTCGAGCACGGCAAACATGCCTTCGAGCCAGCCGGCGGTGACCACCGTGTCGTTGTTCAACAGCATCACGCATTCGCCGCGTGCAATGGCCAGACCCTGGTTGTTGCCGGCGGCAAAACCGCGGTTGGAGGCGTTGCGGATGACGCTGCGGTTGGGCGCGCCCGCCTGCCATTGCTTCAAATA
>DATJIU010000178.1:0-4184 GCA_035492855.1 Dongiaceae bacterium
AAAACCCCCGAACGAAGCCAAACGAACCCAATCCTTTCCGCAGGCTTTTTCAATCATTAAATACTTTATTTCAACTGGTTATGAAGAACCAAAAGCCCAAAAAATTTGGGTTCGTTTCGTAATTTCACTTTTTGAGCGCCGGGGACGTTGGCCGAGCGCTTTGCTTCGGTGTTCCCACCGTCGGAGGAGGGACGCGTTGCGTTTGGCCGGAGGCACGCCGCAACGTCGCTGCGCCAGGGGGCGGTTCCGGCCTGGGCAATGCGGATGCCCCAGCCGATGTTTTCATCGGCCTTCTCTCCGTCCCATCGGGCCGGCCTCCCTGGTGTGCTGCGTCGCATACCGCCGGACAGTATGCCACAAACCAGTCGCCGGGGGAGGGCCAAAATGCATCCCAATGCAGATTTGTTTAAACGCCGTGCAGCGGATTTGGGCAAGTCCCATTATCCGCACCTTCCGCCTGCCCCGCCAGACAACATCCGCAGTGGCGGGGCTGCCACTTTATGACAGCAACTGCGATTCACTGCTGCGCCCGGGCCGCCGGCAGTCGGGATTTCTCCTCAATCCAATCGCTGGTAACAATAAAAGGCAGACGTCTGCCATGCAAATACCGTCTCAGCGTTTGCACCGCCCCAAAATCGGAATAGGCGAAAAAACGCAGCCGCCACGGCGGCGGATTTTTCGGTGGCGGCGGAATCATAAAACTGCCGCCCTCACCGCGGGCCAGCAGCTCATGAAATCGCTGCCATTGATTGGTGTTGCCCCCGAAATAGGGGGTAAAACCTTGGGATGCTTCCGGCGCTTGTAATTGAAGCGTCGGCGCGTAAACGAAAACCGGAAAGGAACTGTGATTGGTGACGGCGATAATCGCCAGGCTTACTCCGGAGGCGTCATTGGTGTAACCCAGCAGGGAAATCGCAACGGCAGGACGTGGCGGCCCCGGAACGACCCAGGCCAAACCGCCCACCAGGGTTACCGCCAATAGCGCCAGCAACATTGATTTTCGCGGCAGCCTCATGCCCCCTCACTTTAGGCAATATATCCCACAGGCCGGTGCGTGCAAGCGTCGCTTGGGATACGGGGGCACGCAATGAACCGCAGCGCCAATTGCCCCCCTAAAAGCTCAAGCGCACTCTTCGGCGGCAAGATTCCGCCTACTCTTTTTCCAAGTGCAGGCCGGAGGCGTCGCTGCTGATCGTGTAAAGACCGTCGCGCCAGCGGACGTGCCGGAGGCGACCGGTGAAACCCCGCGGCTGGTCCGGTTGCCAGAGCGGGCTCGCGGCATCCACTCCCGGGCGGAAACCGAAAAATGTGTTGATGACCACTTCGGCGAACGAGCCGGACACTTCGGCAAACGACGCGCCCGCGCGGGTGCTCACCCGGGCCTGCAATCCTTCCTGGCCGGCTACGCGGGTGAGTTCCACCGCCTGGGGAATGGCCGCTTCAAAGGCCCGGCGGAAGCGATGGAACATGTCCAGCGCGGCATCAAAGCGGCCGAGTTCCGCGGTGGCCTGGGCCGCCTTGGCCGGCCAGCCGGAATAGCTGCCCGCCGGTCCGTGGTCGGAGCGGTCGGAATTGAAGGCGGAAGGATCCTGCCGCGACATGGCGCGCATCCAGGTGGGTGTCATCAGTTCGCGTTGCACAAAATCAAACATACCCCGGCGAATGTCGGGACTGAGGTCGCCGCTGATGGTCGTGCCCACGGTGAGATAATCGTAGATGTGGCGGCTGTCGATCTGTCGGCCATCCGGATACAGCACGTTCCACGAACCCGTTTGCGGATTGTAGAGTTTCAAGAGGTCGGGCAGCAGCGCCGCGGCAGTCGCCCGCAATTCCGCCGGTTTTCTGGGGTCGCCGAATCGCGCCTCATATTCCGCGAGCCGGCGCAGCATCCATACGTTGGCCGCGTTGAGGGATGCCACGGTGTGGATGTAATTCGGCGGCGCCTCCAGCATGTTCCAGCAGTTGCCGCCAATGTCCGCGAGGCGGCCGCCCGGCGGCACGAGCCGCTGCCAGTCCATGGTCAGCGCCTCCAGATATTGCAACACGGTACGGCCATTGACCTGGTTGGTGAGAAAACCAAAATCACCGGTCACGGTCAGGTAGCGATCCAGGGAGAGGAAATACGCGTAAGGATTGACCGCATACCAATTGCCCTGTGGCGTGCCGTCATGGAGGCTGAAATGACTGCACGTGCGCCAGTCAATGGTAAGCCAGTGACGCATTTCATTTTTCACCACCGCCGGATTCAGCAACGCGTACGGCAACGAGGTCAGCGAATAGTCCCAGAACCACGTCACGTCCCCGCCCCACTCCGGGTCTTCCCCGACGAAGCATTGCGGGAACCGCGGAAAATTGTCGCGTTCGGTTTCGAGCATGCTGGCCACGGAAAGATAATAAATTTCCCGCAATGCCCGGTCGTCTGTTTCCAGCGTGGGCAGGCAACCGGAATAAATGGAGTTGCCGGGAGTGAAGACGGCCTGCCAGCGATTTTCCCAATCGGATTTCGCCGCGGCAAACGCGGCGGAGAAATTATCGCCCCAGTGCTGCGCCTGGGTCCGGGCGGCTGCGGAATCTTTCTCCAAAGCCAGGGCCAATGAAAGCTCGCGGCCCGTGTGCGGTGGCAGGGATATGTTCCATACGGCCAGCGTGGTGCCGTTGGTGGCAATCATTTCATCCGGAGCCGGAATAAAACAATAAGCCCGAGCCGGTGAACCGGGAATCACCAGCGTACCGGGCGCGTGCCGGTCCACCGCCTGCCCGGTGTGCAATTGCATCGTCAGCGTGCGGGTAACGGCCTGATCAGATTGGTTGGTCAGGGCAAACCGGTTCAGCACGCCGTGGTCGGCAAACACCATGCGGACGGTGGACCACAAGTCCAGCGGCCCCGCCTGCGCGCGGGTGCGTACCTGATAAGGATACCAGCGGCTCTCAGCGCAGAACACCGGCTGACCATCCAGTGCCAGGGCATCGAGCACGCCATCCACCCCGCCGGTATCCACAAAATGCAAATACTGGATGCCGCCGAGTTCCTTGGTGGACCGCAATGCCCCGGAAAAATTTGCCACCGAAGGATAACAGGCCAGCGTGCGCGTGCTCACCCCCGGCCCCGCCACGCCGTCCAAGGGCAGCACTCCTGACGCGGAAAATTGGGGTTCGGTTTCCGCCGGCCACGCGCGGGGTTGCGGGGCGGCGGAAGGTACAAACGGAGCATTCTGCACCGACACCGCATCCAGGAGAATGCCCTGCACGCTGGAGCGCGTATCGCCCTGTTTGTCTTCGCGCGGCTGGAATTTCAGCACCCGGAAACTCAGCGTATGGGTGCCGGCGGCCAGCGGCACCGGCGGCAACGTGATGGCCTGCCAGCGCATCTGGTCGGTAAGCGCGATTTCCTCGGGCCGCCAAAATTCGGAAAGGCGCACGGTTTTAAGCGCACGGTCATCCAGAGAAATTTCCAGGTCCCCTTCCACCGCCTTGGAGGCCGCCAGCTTGAATTCCACCTGCACCGGCCCGGCGGCCGGCAGTTCAAATTTTTGCCGCAGCACCGGCGCCCGATCCGTGATACAGGGCAGCAGCAGCGACTGAAATCCTTCGCCCGGCAGCAGTCGCGTATGGTTGACCACGTCCACGCTCCCACCCGTAAACTGCCAGCCCGGAACGGCGGATTGGTCTGGCGCTAATTCCTGCGTCAGCTCATCGGTGACAGGCAGTTCAAACCCGCCGTTGCGCAGCAACTCGGCAGCCGGCAACGCTGCCGGAGAAAACAAAGCCAGGCCCAGAATCAGGAGGGGAATTTTCTTTATCACAACAACAGTGGCGTGGCAGCGGCCCACGGCCTGGAGCGGTTATCATTTCGCATGTTGCTCCGCCCAGGCCCGGAGCTGGGTGATGGCGTCGTGCAGCACCCCGGCCGAGCCGCGGAAATTGCCCGAGCCTTTGGGCTCACCGGTCCGCACGTCGTACCATTCATAAAAGCCATGGTTTTTGATGACCCGGTCCAGCATGGGTGAAAGCTCGGCGTAGGCCTCGGGCGCCAGATCATTGGCCACCAGCGCCTGAATCATCCGGCCGCCAAACCAGGTCCAATCGCCGCCGTTCTGATAGGTGTAAGGCGGCAGATTGGGAAAAGCCTCCAATGGATACGGCGGCCAGACGGTGATGCCGATGGTCGCGTGTTTTTCCTGGGC
>DATJIU010000179.1:0-2752 GCA_035492855.1 Dongiaceae bacterium
GATGCCCAACCCACCCACGGCCTCGTGGCAGGAATATGTTTCGGCACGCTCTCGGCGATTGGCCAGGCCGGCGGCGCGGTGGTGAGCCGCAAGGCGTATGCGGTGGCCGCGGCGGCCGGGCATCCCTTTCATGGCGTGGGCGATGGCATCAATTCGGCCTACCAACGCGTTCTGGGCGGCCTCACGGTGACGATTTTGTTCTGGGGCTATCTCAAACTCATGCATCGGCCGGATGCCTCCCGCACCACCGACTGGCGGGCGGCGGCGCCATGGCTGGTGGGCAACGTACTGGCCGGCCCTTCGCTGGGCGTCACGTGTTACCAATGGGCGCTCATCAGCACCCCGGCCAACATCGTGCTCCCCATCGTGGCCACCACGCCGCTGGTGGTCATCCCGCTGGCGCACTGGCTGGACGGCGACCGCATCACCAAGCGCGCGGTGTTGGGCGGCCTGCTGGCGGTGGCGGGCGTCATCGGGCTGACGCTGGCGAAGTAATTTGGGAGCATTTTGGACGGGACGCCGTCCAATGAATCGGTTATGAAAGCATCCAAACCAACCCGAAGCATTCCCATCATGAAAACCTTTGCCTTGTTCGCTGCCCTCGGCGCGGCGGCCACTTTGACCGCCACCGCCGAACCGGCTCTGACCATTTATAACCAGAACTTCGCCGTGGTGCGCGACACCGTGCCCCTGGACCTCAAGGCGGGCGTCAATGACGTGCGCTTTGCCAATGCCACCGCCCAAGTGGAGCCCGACTCCGTGGTGCTGCGCGATCCTTCGGGCGGGCATGCCCTGCAAATCCTGGAACAAAATTACCGCAACGATCCCGTCAGCCAGGCGCTACTGCTCTCCTTGTTCGAGGGGCAGACGATTGATTTTGAAACCACGCGGCTCAAGGACAACACCCAAACCAAGGAAATCATTCCCGGGAAGATCGTCCGGAGCGGTTACATTCCCGGCGGCGCGAGCACGGAACCTATCATCGAGGTGAACGGCAAGCTGCAGTTCAGCCTGCCGGGCGAGCCGCGGTTTCCGAATCTGGGCGACGACACAATGCTCAAGCCGGCGTTCAACTGGGTGTTGCAGTCGGACAAAGCAGGGAAGTTCGATGGCGAGGTCAGCTACATTACCGGCGGTTTCTCATGGGAAGCGGACTACAACCTGGTGGCCCCGGAAAAAGGTGACCTGGTGGATTTGATCGGCTGGATCACGCTGAAGAACGACAGCGGCAAGGCGTTTCAAAACGCCAAAATCAAACTCATGGCTGGCGACGTGAACAAGATTCAGCCGGAAATGTCCCACAGTGCGTTGGCATTGGGCGGAAGAGCAATGATGTATGCCGCCGCCATGCCTCCCGTCTCTGAGAAGTCCTTCGACGAGTTTCATCTGTACACCATTGCCCGGAACACCACGTTGCACGATCACGAGACCAAGCAGGTGGAGTTTGTGCGGGCCACCGGCGTGAAAGCTCCAGTCGTCTATGTCTATGACGGGGCGAACAACTTCCGGTACTACGGCGGGCTGAATACCGACCGCAACTATGGGAATCAAGGCAACACCAAGGTGCAGGTGATGCGCGAATTTGTGAATGCGGAGACCAACCATCTGGGCATGCCCCTGCCCAAGGGCCGGCTGCGGTTCTATCGCCAAAACGATGACGGCCAGATGGAGTTTACCGGCGAGGACAGCATTGACCACACCCCGCGCAACGAAACCATCCGCGTGACCACGGGCAACGCGTTCGATTTGGTGGGGGAACGCAAGCAGACGAACTTCAAGGTGGACTCCGGGGACAAGTGGCTGGATGAAACCATCGAGATCAAGCTCCGCAACCGGAAGAAAGAGCCGGTGAGCTTCCGGGTGGTGGAGCATCTGTATCGCTGGAACAACTGGGAAATCACCAGCAAAACGGATGATTACGTGAAAAAAGACGCCCAAACCATCGAGTTCAACGTCCCGGTGCCGCCCGATGTGGAAAAAACGATCACTTATACGGTGCACTATTCCTGGTGAACCGGTGTTCAAGTAATTAGTGATCTGTCACCAAAACCCGCTCGAAACCTTTCACTCATGAAAACCTTTGCCCTGTTTGCCGCCCTCGGCGCGGCGGCCACTTTGACCGCCGCCGCTGAGCCAGCCCTGACCATCTACAACCAGAACTTCGCCGTGGTTCGGGACACCGTACCGCTCGACCTCAAGGCGGGCATCAACGACGTGCGCTTTGCCAATGCCACCGCGCAGGTGGAGCCCGATTCGGTGGTGCTGCGCGATCCTTCCGGCGGGCATGCCCTGCAAATCTTGGAACAAAACTACCGCAACGACCCTGTCAGTCAGGCCCTGTTGCTCTCCTTGTTCGAGGGCCAGACGATTGATTTTGAAACCACCCGGCTCAAGGACAGCACCCAAACCAAGGAAATCATTCCCGGCAAAATTGTCCGCAGCGGGTATATCCCTGGCGGCGCGAGCACGGAACCCATCATTGAGGTAAACGGCAAGCTGCAGTTCAGCCTGCCGGGCGAGCCCCGATTTCCGAATCTGGGCGACGACACGATGCTCAAGCCGGCATTCAATTGGATGTTGCAGTCAGACAAGGCGGGCAAGTTTGACGGCGAGGTCAGCTACATCACCGGTGGCTTCACGTGGGAGGCGGATTACAACCTGGTAGCCCCGGAAAAAGGCGATTTGGTGGATTTGATCGGATGGATCACCTTGAAAAACGACAGCGGCAAGGCGTTTCAGAACGCCAAAATCA
>DATJIU010000180.1:0-5129 GCA_035492855.1 Dongiaceae bacterium
GTGGCGCTCAGTTACGGTGCGGATGATTTGCACGGCACGATTATCGAGGAGCACATCTTTCACATGGCCGGCGCCACGTCGCCGCAATTGCAAACCGAGGCGGACATGGTCAAGGCCATCCGCGAAGCCGGCCGCACGCCGGTCCAACGCAACACATTTTACGAATCCATCCGCGTGCTGGAAAATCCCCCCGCCGCGGATATAGCCGAACCGCCCGCCGACAAATCCAAATTGCTGGAGGATAATCTGGCAACGGCGTGACCGTCACGGAGTCAGCACTTGGGCGGACACAGGTTCGGAGTCAGTTGCGGGAGGATTGGGTTGGAAGTCATCCCGGTTCAAGTGCATTACAAACAAAACGATGATTGCCACGAGTACCGGCCACATTGCGAAGGAGATATATCCCGGCTTGGCCGGCCGAGGGTAATCAGGCGTCACTCCCGCCGCCACCATACGGTCATAGAGATGCGGATGGGTCTGCCGGTTGCTGGTGGTAACCGCCGGAACCTGGTTCTCGCGATAGAGTTTTTCCAAGGCGCACGCATAGACCCCTTCCTGCGCCTGCCGGGCCGCGGCCAGTTGGTCCGCACGTTTCTCCATCCGCCGCGAAAGTTTGCGCGTGAAGATCAGCAGAACAAACATGACGGCGTAAGGCAGAAGCATTCCCTGAAAACCAAACTGGTTCATGCAAGGGCGGAGGAAAATCAAAGGGAAGAGCGTGAGCGACCCCAGCAATCGCCCGGCCAGTACCGCGCGGGATTCAGTCAGGTGCGCCAGCTCATGACAGGCAATCCCGGTCACCTCGGCTTCGGTGCAGATTTCCAGCAACCGGTCGGTGAACACCAGTTCCCGCGTGGGGGGAAACGCTATGGCCTGCGCGTGCGGCCCCGCCATCTGCCAGACCGCCCTGGGGGTGACCTGCATTTCTGCCGCCGCAGTGGCCACGAGCTGGCGCAAGCGAGCGGCGGCGGGACGGATGTACCGCACCCATTGCAGATAGCGGAGCAGCAAACCCCACTGGATGGCCAGATGAAGCAGGAGGTATCCGGCAGCCACTCCCGCCATCCGCCAGCCGGGAACTTCCGGCATCAGGAACACGCCGGCGATGAACAGGCCCCAGATGCCAAAGCGAATGCCCCAGCCGGCCACGACCTGATGCCGCCACTGGCGGAAGTCCAGTTGCGGAAAAATTTCGTGGTCCAGGGGGAAACAGCCCAGCATGGCGCCCAGCAAGGCGGCCACGCCATCCAGCAGCCAATGCTCCCGGGCGTCCGGGAAAAATGCAGCATGCGCCAGGAATAACAGCACCGGCAGGAGAAATACGTTGTAGGCCGCGGTGAGCCGCACGGGCCAGAGCAGCCGCGCCCGTTCGGTCCAGTGCGCGGTGGCTGCCCGGCGCCAGCGCCGCGCGCCCGCCCAGTTTACCAGCAGCATCAGCAGGCACGCCACCAGGAAGTGGAGGAGCATTGACAGGATGAGCATGCCGCTTGTTACCACGCCAAAATGAGGCTGGCAATCTTCAGCAGCAGCCTCAATGCTGCTAAAGATCCCCGGAGGTGATGCCTTCCGGAATTTCTGTGTTGAAATAGGTTTTGCCCTCGGGATGGACGAGGATTAGTTTCTTTCAAACTCGGAAAAAATATGTTTACCCGTTTTTATACTCATTTCTGTTTGGTGCTCACGTTATTGGTCTGGGCCGGCTGCCAGCGAAACCCGGCGGGCCAGGCTGGCGAGTCGCGGCAACCAAACCCGTCCGGCAAGGTCTTTCAAATTTCGGGAACGATCACACGTCCAGACGATGGTTGCACCCAGGCGGTGGTGGTGCTCTGTGATGGCATTTCGGGCGAGCCGTTGTGCCGGCAAACATTGCAGCCGTTCACCACGATGATGCAGACGACCAATTCCGAGCGCGCCCTGGAGTGGGTTCTGGCCGGGCCCGATGCCACCGGGCGGTTTCAATTTACCAACCTTCCGGCGGGCCATTACATTGTGGTTGCCCAGGCGTGGAATGCTCCGGCTGCGGTCACCAATTTCTTTTTCCAGAATGGCAAGGTCCTCGGCGACACGGTACACCTGTTGGGCCGGGCGGAGGTGGTGGTGCCTTCCCCGGAAGCCACGGCGGTGGCATTGAAGACTCCCGGCAATCGCACCCTGCGGTTTGACCAGCAGTTTCCCAATGACGGTGGCTTCCTGATGTTGAGCACCCAACCCCAGCGGGGCGATGCCATCCTGTGCTGGTATGGCTGGGGCACCAATTTTATCCGGCACATTGTGGGCTTCAATGGAATGCCCGGGGGGCGGACGGTGGTGCATGGGCTGCCTGCGGGCAACCTATATGCCTCCATCTTCGCCAATGACGACGCGCCAGGGTTTGGTTCCGTCCGCATCCGTCCCGACGAGGCGGAGCCGGTCAAAATGCCCATCGTGGCCGGCTGGTCGGATGGTTACAAGATTCCGCCCCCGGACCTCGTGTGGCTGGTGGACCTGCTGGAAACGAACAAATTTTCCAAGCCAGCGTTGTGGGGCTTTGTCACGAACTTGGTGCCGGACATCCAACAAAATCACCCCCGGATCTTCAAAGACAACAATACGTGGGAGATCATGCAGGTACTGCAGCCACATTGGGAAAAGGAGATCACCCTGCCCAACGGCCAGAAAACCCGGGTCATGGATTTTTTGACTGCCCTCGGCTATGCCCGCTTGAGCGACAAGTCGCAGAACTAAGGGTGGCGGCTAAATGGTCCACTTTGGGTTGTTCACTGTGCCATCGAAAAAGCCGGTGGTCTTGAACTGTTCGTATTTTCCATCCGCCGCCGCCGTGGCGGTGCGGGCCAGTAGTGCGGTGCGCTGTTCGGGCGTCAACGGCTTGAAACTCCGCGCCGCGGCAATGCCCTGGTCCAGCATCTCCATGCTATCCATGCCGGTGATGACCGTGGCGGTAGGCAGGCTCATGGCGTAGTGCAGACACTCGGTGGCGCTCGCCAGCCCGCTGCGCGCGATGGCGCCGGCGCCCAGCGGTTTCATGCCCAGCACGCCGATGCCGTCCTTCACCAACTCCGGCACCACCTGTTTTTCAAAACTGTGAAAATGCGCGTCCATTACGTTCAGCGGCATTTGCACGGTATCAAAGCGGAACTTGTTCTTGGCGGCCAGTTCCAGGGTGCGCAGGTGAATCTCCGGGCTTTTGTGGCCGGTGAATCCGATGAAGCGGATCTTGCCCGCCTGTTTGGCCGCCAGCACGGCCTCCAGCGCGCCGCCGGCCGCAAAGATGCCGTCCGGGTCGGTGAGCCGCACCATCTCGTGAAACTGCATCAGGTCAATGCGGTCGGTTTGCAGGCGTTGCAGGCATTCGTCAATCTGCTTGGCGGCGCCGGCTTTGCTGCGGCTGTCAATTTTGGTCATGAGAAACACCTTGTCGCGGTAGCCGTCGCGCAGCGCCTTGCCCATGCGCACTTCGCTGCCGCCGTTGTGGTAATCCCAGCAGTTGTCCATGAAGTTCACTCCACGGTCAATCGCGCTGCGGATGATGCGGATGCCCTCAGCCTCGTCCGGCACGCCAATGTGAAAACCGCCCAGGCCCAGGATGGAGACCTGCTCGCCGGTGCGGCCCAGCGGTCGGCGGGGAATGTCGGCGGCGGGGTTGGCGTCCACGGCCCATGCCGCGCCCGTGCTAGCCAGCAGGCCGGTGGTCACGGTGAGCTTCACAAATTCACGACGGTTCAAGGAACGGGGAGAGTGTTGCGATTTCTTCATGATAATCCTTTGACTGGCCGATGGGGTTTTAATTCAAAGTGGCGGGGCGGCAAATGAGTCTGGCTACCGGGTTTTTTGGAGGCATTCGCTGGACTGGCCATCGAATTCCATTACGGAATAATCCTTGGAGAACTCGGCGAGGCTGCCGGGTTGGCCTTTGCCCATATAACCAAGAACAAACATGTTGATGCAAAAATGATATGTCGAGTAATACCAGTGTCCGTCCGAACCCCGGGCAATAAATAAGTCGCGAATCCAGAAGTTCTGTTTCCGGCAAATGGCGCGATACACCAGCCATTCGCCATTGGTCATCACAATGAGGTTTCGGGACAACCAGGGGTCGGGAAAATTTGGAGTATCAAATTCGTTCGTTGCCGCTCGCATCTTCTCCCGTTCGGCTACCATCCAGTTGGTGTTCGCCGTTAGCGCGTTGATTTGAGCGAGAGCCCGGTTTTTCCACAGGGCGCGGGCAAGGGGATTGCCGTTGCCAAGCACCCACAACGCTCCAAACAGCAAGACTGCAATTCCGGCGAAAATGAGGAGCGCCCGGCACAACAGGTGGCTCCCGCGCCTTCGAAAAGATTGTGGTGAGCCCGGTTGCTGGGGCGATGGTGGCGCCGTCGGAGGTGGGGTGGCCACAAATTCCGTAGTGCCACATTCCCGGCATTGCGTCGCCGTGTCTTCATTGTCTCGCCCGCAATAAGCGCAAACTTTCATGTCCGGTTGTTGCTCTTCATTCAGTTTGATTCCAAGACTCTCGAAAAGCCTTTGTCAGGGGCTGGGAAATCAGCGCATTCAATCTGCCCGAATGGTCACAAAAAATAGGGTCGTGGGAGTTCAAGAGAAACAGTGAACCGGACAGGGATGCTTGCCCAAGGATGTTGGTGCCCGTATAGAAGACAATCTTGTGGGTAAATTGCCGCGTCGTGGCTGTGTCTCCCTCGCGGGTTCGAGCGGATTCTGCGGCTGCCACCGCCTGAAGAATTTGGCGCCCTTCACTGCCTTGAAAGGTCAGACGGACAGAAGAACTTGGCCAGACGGCTGCCACCCGGTCAGCACCGGCAATGCGATGGGCAAAAATATCCAAGCGCACGGCATCCCCCAACCGGAGAATTCCGGTGCGGGGAAAAGTTTGCAAGGGCACACACAATCCCACCGTGATTAGCAGCAGCGCGAGGAGCACCAGACGGAATGAAGTTCGCTTTTTCATAACCCAAATCTCCCGGACATTGCGGCGATTGGCCGGTGACTGAACCCTTTGCAGGCGAGGTTGCTATCACAGTCGGGCGAATGGTTCAACCTAGCTCAGCTTCAAACCATCGGCAACCCGAATTCACTGCGTCTGCAAAGGAGTTGTTGCCGCGACGCCAAAATCC
>DATJIU010000181.1:0-29428 GCA_035492855.1 Dongiaceae bacterium
ACCCCGTCGGCAAAGCGGCTGCCCGGCACGGGATAAAAATGATATTGCAGTTGCTGGGCCGTGCCGTTGCCGATATGGCGGTCGCGGGAAAACGCCAGGTCCAGGTTGAACGTGCCGCCCAGCGTGCTGAAGCTCGCCTCCGCCCCGCCCTGCTGCGTGTCGGCGGTGCTCTGGGCGTTGAACCCGAGCGTCAGCCGGTCGCTCAGGCCCCAGCGATGATACGCGCTCGCGGCGGGCTGCCGGTCATAATGATAAAACGCGCTGTCGGGATCGGTAACGCTCGGGAACCCGACCGCGTAATTGAATTCCGCTTCCCCCGCCCGAAGCAAACCCGGATCGTAGAACAGCGTGGCGTTCACATATTCCACGCGCCCCACCGGGTCGGTGATGCGCAGGAGCACGTTGTTGGCGCCGCCGGTCAGCGGAAAGTTGCGGATTTGCTGCGGCCCCGCGGCCAGTTGCAACGTCTGTACCGTGTGCCCGTTGAGAATGACCTCCACCTTGGAATCCTGTTTGAGGAAAAATGACGACTGCCCCAGCGGACTGGTGACGCGATAGCGCTGCAAACTGTTTTCGCGGGCGAGGGAAAACCCGGCCATGGGCAGGAAGCCTTGCAGGCTGGTCACGGAATAATTGAGATCGCCGGCGGTGTAACGGATGCGGCGCCCGGGGTCGTCAAAAATCAGCCGCGTGTCGCGCTTCTCCCACGTCTTGTCCGGCGCGGGGTTGATGGCCGTTTCGTTCTCCAGCACGAGGCCGTGGAAGTTGAACGCGTTTTCCAGCGCGAGCTGCGGTTCGCCAAAACCGGTGCCGCCGACCTGGCTGGACTCCACGTAATCCACCCCGCCGCGCACGTTCATGTAGGCGGAAAACGCGGCGGGAGCAATGGCATGCACGCCGGTGACATCGGGCGTGCCCACCAGGTTCACCACCTCGGTGCGTTTCAATTCGGCGGGGATGACCAGGTCCACGGTGAGATTTTGAAAATTGAAGCGGCTCTGCACGCCCGCCGCCGCCAGCACCGCAACCGTCACCGGCGCGGCGCTGTTGGTGGACAGCAACTGAAACCGGGCCGGCGGCAGCAATTCGCGCAGCCGGCCCAGGAGGGGCGCAATGTCCAGCGCGCGCAACTGGTTGTCCTCCACGCTGGCGTTGAGTTCGCCCACGGCCTGCCGGTTCAGAGTGACCGGCAACGGCACGACCTGTTCCGCTGCGTTAGCGGCGGCGAAAATTCCCAGCAACAGCAGCAGAATGGCGCAGCCGCGCTTATTCATCTACTTTGATTTCTGCCGGATAGCTGTCCGCAGTAAAACCCTCGGGCAACCGCACGGGAAAATGGCGCGTGTGCCGGGCCAAAATGTTCTGCCCGGTCACCGTGTCGAGTTGGGCGGCATCCAGCGTGGTCACCGCGCCTGGGGCTGCGGTGATTTTCAGCACGGGATTCTTCAGGCCCTGATGCGCGGTACCGGCATTGCGCAGCGTCAGCACATAATTGTTGGTGCCGGCGGTGCCAGGCGCCACTTTGGTCAGGCTCACCAATTGCAACTCCGCCTTGGCCCGCCGCGGCGTCACATACACCGTGCCCATATACCGGACCAGCAGCTTGATGCGCGACTCGTTTTGCTCCGGGTCGAGCGTGACCGGCAGTTCCTCCGCCACGATGCGATACGCCAGTTCATTGGTGACCTCGGTCGGCCCCTTCCAGACCACCCGGATGTTCTGCCGCTGCCCGGCGGGGATGATGCCCTGCGGCGGGAACACCGTGAAAAAATTGGTGGCCGGCTCGTAAGTTTCGTTGCCGTCCTCGTCCATTTCGCGGGTGATCATGGTGATCTGGAACGCGACGCGGTTGGAGGAACTGTTTTCCACGCGGAAACTGGCCGCCGCCCCGTGACCGGCGGGCGCCAGCGTGGCCGAGATGGGCGTGAGCGTGAACGCCCGGGCGGAAACCAGGGCCAAGCCCAGGCCCAGGCACACGAAGACTGTCTGGAGGGGAATGCGGTGCATGTGAGATTTCACTGTTTTGTACCCGGGTTGTAAATTAAAAACCGCCCGGAACCGGGCGGTTTGTGAGGTTCCATCTGATTAAAAGCGAAGGAGTTAGTTCCCGACAATCGTCAGCGTGAGGGTGTCGCTGTACGTGTCCGCCGTGCGCCAGCCGCCCGCGAGGGTGATGGAAATGTTTTTCGTGGCTCCCGACGACCCGGTGCGACCGGAAGCCGAGGTGACCACCGCCGCGCCGGAGGACAACGTCACCACGCTCCCGCCATACTTGACGGAGTAGTTGACGGTGTCAGCGTTGCCGGAGGCCGCACCCTTGAGGACCGCCTGGGCGCTGGTGCCGGCATTGGTGCTCTTCAAGGTGACCTTGTAACCGAGCACGTCATTGGAGGTCTCCGTCGCAATTCCCACGAGCTTGTCGGTTTCGCCGTTGACCAGGTCGAGCGCATTGTAACCGGTTTGGGGCGCCACCGAAATCGTATTGATGGCGGAGACACTGCCTTGGATGGTGAGGTTGGCGGACGACTGGGCATAACTGGCCGTCGCCAGTGCGAATACAGCAGAGAGACCTGCGATTGTTTTTTTCATTTAAGTTTTTTCCGTAGTTGCCGATAAACAGTCCGAGGCCGTTTACCGACGGTTCCATTTTTTTGCTCCTGCGAGGGAGTCGGATGACGAAAAACCTCCTTCGCAAGCAACGTGCCATACCCTGATAGTTTTTCAGACTATCAGTAACGGTCCGTTTTGCCCCAATTGCAGACAAAAAGTGACGTTTTTTTAGCCACGTCCCAAAACGCCTTATGGGACATGTCCATTTGCGCACGCTCCCTGTCTTACTTCCAACCATGTAGTGTACAACCACTTCCAACAGGCGGACCACAATTTTTTTGGACCACACCACAATCTGTAGTAGGTTATTCACCAGAGGTCTGAGCCAAATCCGTCCGCCTTATGCTGCCCAACCCTGCAGCCAATGAACTGGGGCAGAAACCGGTAATCCGGTCTGCAATGGGGTTCTGGTGGACAGATTTTTGGCTTAAGCCGGCGGCACAGATGGCCGATGTTCCGGGTGGAATTATCAGGATGTACATCAAGGAATTCAAAGGATGGAAAACCACGATGGCTTTGGTATGGCCCCGATGGTTTGCGCATCATGCCCCCACCCTTTCCCGCCCCGCTCAATTTCTGCCAGCTCTGACCCTGGCTCTTCTGCTCGGCGGCAGCAGTGCCCGCGCCCAAAGCACCGCCGCCTTCTCGATCAGCGGGGTGATTCCTGCCACCCAACATCTGGAACTCAGTCCCATTGCCACCAGCAGCGCCAATCCCAATCAACTGGCGCTCACGCTAACCGCCCAGGTCAACGTGGCGGCCAGCTACACCGTCACCCTCCAGTCGCGGGCTACCAACAACCTTTCCGCCCCAGCCGCCGCCTATCAATTAAGCTATAATGGCCACCCCCTCACGCTGGCTTCCGGCAAGCCGACCGTGTTGCCCGTCAGGGCCCACCAGAATTCCGTGCTGCAAATTTCCCGGGCTCCGGCCATCCCCGCGGCGCCGCTGGCGTTGACTATTATTAGCCAGTGACTTCCGCCCGCCCAGGGCCGCACTCGATTCCAAGCCCTTCCGTTTCACACTCCGGCTTGCCCCGCGATGGCATTTTGGCAAGATGCCGCTCCAATGAAAAAGACCCCCGCCGCCGCGTCAGGCAAGAAATCCAACCCGCTCCGTCCCTTCTCCAGCATCCTGCTGGACGGACCGGACCGCGCCCCGGCCCGCGCCATGTTGTATCCGGTGGGTTTCGCGCCGGCGGATTTTGCCAAGCCCATCGTCGGCATTGCCTCCACCTGGAGCATGGTCACGCCGTGCAACATGCACATTGACGAGCTCGCCCGCGAAGCCGAATCCGGCGCGAACGCCGCCGGCGGCAAGGCCATCATCTTCAATACCATCACCGTGTCCGACGGCATCAGCATGGGCACCGAGGGCATGAAATACTCGCTCGTTTCGCGCGAAGTCATCGCCGACTCCATCGAAACCGTCGTGGGCGCGGAGGGCATGGACGGCTTTGTGGCCATCGGCGGATGCGACAAGAACATGCCCGGCGCCATGATGGCCATTGCGCGGCTGAACCGCCCCGCCGTGTTCGTTTATGGCGGCACCATCCTGCCCGGCTGCCTCACCGCCGACAACAACCGCAAGGTGGACATCGTTTCCGTGTTCGAGGCTGTGGGTCAGCACGCCGCCGGCAAGCTCGACGACCCCGGCCTGCTCGCCGTGGAATCCTGCGCCATCCCCGGGCCCGGCTCCTGCGGCGGCATGTACACCGCCAACACCATGGCCAGCGCCATCGAAGCGCTCGGCATGAGCCTGCCCAACAGCTCCGCGCAGAACGCCGTCTCGCCCGCCAAAAAGGATGACTGCCGCCGCGCCGGCGCCGCCGTCCTAGCCATGCTGCAATCCGGCCTGCGCCCGCTCGACATCATGACGCGGAAGGCATTTGAAAATGCCATCACCGTGGTCATCGCGCTCGGCGGTTCTACGAATGCCGTGCTGCACCTGCTCGGCATCGCCCACGCCGCCAAGGTGAAGCTGAGCCTCGATGACTTTACGCGCATCGGCAAACGCGTGCCCGTGCTCGCCGACCTCAAGCCCAGCGGCAAACACCTCATGTCCGAACTCGTCGCCATCGGCGGCATCCGGCCGCTCATGAAAATGCTGCTCGATGCGGGCTTGCTCCACGGCGATTGCCTCACCGTCACCGGCCAGACCCTGGCGGAGACGTTGCGTGCTGTGTCCCCCTACCCCGCCGGGCAGACCATCATCCGGCCGCTCACCGACCCCGTCAAAAAAGACAGCCACCTCGTCATCCTGCGCGGCAACCTCGCCCCCGAGGGCGCCGTTGCCAAAATTTCCGGCAAGGAAGGCCTCCGCTTCACCGGCAAAGCCCTCGTGTTTGAAAGCGAGGAAAAGGCGCTCCAGGCCATCCTCAAAGGCACCGTCAAGGCCGGCCATGTGGTGGTGATCCGCAGCGAAGGGCCCAAGGGCGGGCCCGGCATGCGCGAAATGCTCTCCCCCACCAGCGCCATCATGGGCCGGGGCCTCGGCAAGGAAGTGGCGCTCATCACCGACGGCCGGTTCAGCGGCGGCAGCCACGGCTTCGTCGTCGGCCACGTCACGCCCGAGGCTTATGTGGGCGGGCCCATTGCCCTGGTGAAGAACGGCGACGCCATCACCATTGACGCCGAAAAGCGCACCATGACCCTCGGCATCACCGCCAAGGAAATGGCCGCCCGGCGCAAGGCCTGGAAAAAGCCCGCCCCGCGTTACACTCGCGGCGTGCTGGCCAAATACGCCGCCCATGTCACCAGCGCGTCGCTCGGCGCCGTCACGGACATGGATTTAGCGTTGTAATCCAGCGGGATCAACCAGTTGTGGTAGGGCGCGTCACTCCGTGCGCGCCGGCGCGGCCCTGCCATAAAACTCAAAGCTCACCGTCGTTTGAAGTGCTTTCCCCGGCTTCGGAGCGCGGCTGTGTCGCAGACCAGCCGCAGCAACCACACCAGCGCGACGGCATCAACATTTTCCCGCGCCCCACTTTGCCCCGTTGCTGCGACTGATCCTGCTGCGCAGGACACAGTCGCGCCCCGGCGGGCAGAGGACTGCCCGCCCTACCCAGATGCCAGCTTCGTAGCAGTTATTGGTGGAGGGTCCTTGCCAAGCCAAAACGTTGACGCGAACTTCGCGAATATTCCCGAATTGAGTCAGTGGGCGGCGCTTCATTTTTTTGACGGATACATTTCAAAACGCGGCGCATGTTTCCCCTTCTCCTGGAGGAGAAGCAAATACATATATGACCACATCCGTTTCTGGGCATGATTTTGCCACGGATAAAAGGGGTTGTCGCGGAGCGGCTTCGGAAATTAGCCAGACACGCCAGTGTCTGGTGAGATCCCTGACAGGGTTTTTCCGTCCCCGAGGGACGGTGGAATCGCTGTGGCGGATATCGATTATATTTAGCTCACATGCCTCGGCGGGCTTTGCAATGGCCACACATGCCTACGGCCCGTTTAAGCCTGCTAGCTTCTTCTGCCAGCGCCAACACGCTCGCATTGGATACGCGCCTCACGGCGTTGTTTCTCCGCGGTGGAGAATAATTGAGCCAGCAGTGAAAAAACGACTTTGAAGCCGCGAATCAAAAACAGGATGTTCACACTGGCCGCTCCTGCAAGTGCAATGAACGCTCGTCAAGGCAAGGGCATTGCTGGTACGATTAAGCCGTTATGGGTGGACATTACGGGACAATCCATATACGAACCGAAGACGCGAAGGCCGTCCGCGGCGCTTTGGATGAACTGACGCGTGAGCTTAATAAGAAATTTTTGCTCGCGCCAACCATCAACGGTTGGGCAACAGTGTTTCCAGAAGATTGCGGGCAAGATTTCAGAATCTCTGATGCACTGGCTCAAAAGATAACCGCTCCGCTGCTTCATACGGTTGTGCATGATGACGATGTTCTTGCGTATCATTTTCACGACGGCGGAAAATTGATCGGCACCTATAATTCTTGTCCAGATTATTTTGGGGAAAGTTCCGAGCCCCGAGGTGGCGATGTCGAATTGCTCCAGCAAATCCTGCCGGATGCGGTCAGGCGTGGCGAACTGAAAACTCTGTTGGATTCAGATCGGTTCACTTTTGAAATTGAGCGTCTTGAAAAATTTGTCGAACTGCTGAGTTTGCCAAACGGCGTCGGCTCGTATGAATATCTTCGAGACGGCGAAAGGGCCGGCATCCAGCGGTGGAAGGACTTTGTTCATATCCCCGACCTCACGGCAGAAAAGAATGCCAAGCGGGCGGCCAAATTGAAGGCCAAGGCGGAAATGACGCAGTTGGCCAAGGACGGGGTTTTGATCCTAAATGTGGAGGGCGGCAAAACGGACCACCGGATATTCTCAAGCTGGCCAATTTGGTGTATCGATCAGAGCACGAATGATGTGCTTTTGGCTTGGACAGGTTCACCCATGGGTGTCGCCGGTCTTGCGAATGTAATACGCGTCAATATTCAGACCGGCAAAATGAATGAAACTGGCACCCAAGCTTCTAGTCATATTCATTGCATGGCGGCGAGCCCGGATGGCGCTTGGCTGGCGGCCGGTTGTGCCTGTGGCGACTGGAAAACGGAGATTTTCGACCTGAAAACCGGTAAATTGGTGCGGGAAATTCCTCAATCACGAGCAGTCTCCGAAGTTTGTTTCAACCGCACCGGCGGGATGCTGTATAGTCTTAGCGAAAGCACAATCACCGTCATCGATTTGAATGCTGGCGAGGCAGCTGCCAAAATCTCCCTCCCGGAAGCTTCGCAGACGATGTTGTTGCATCCCTCAGGCGAATATCTGGTGGCAGTCTGTCAGGGGCTTTTTACTTTGGTTCATCTGCCAACTCAAAAAGTTCTCAAGTCGCTCTGGATCAAGCAGGCCCCCGGACCAATGCGTGATCTCATGGAACAAGTCAAAGCACAAAAAATTGATGAGAAATTCCTGAAAGTTATGCCCGGAGGCTCGGCGGAAGAACTGGAAAAACGACGAAGCCAGATGGAGCGTCACTTTTTGCCAAAACAGCCGGTCCACTCGTTAAGCTTTGGCTCTTTGGGAAACTGCCTGTTCTGCGGAGGGAGGGATGGTGTTAATGTCATTCTTTGGGATAAAATTCTGGCTGCGTCAGACATGGAAGGGATGAAGCCGCAAGCCTACATTCCAGCCGAGCAGCTTGTGCGGGAGGATACCACCTCCAACAATAATCTCATATACGCCATGCCGGTAGATTCTTCTGCAAAGCGGGTGCTTTTTGCCGGATTGGAAGGCAAGGTGCGATTTATGAATCTTCCCGATGAAAGACTTGGTGATTTGTTATCCTCTCCCGTGAAGCGTCCGTTTGCCAAATTGCAGCTTTCCCCGGATCGAACGGCACTCATCGGTACGGCAATTTCGCCACCCCAAGCGCGGAGCAATAAGCGCGAGCCCGCTTATTTCCAAATTTGGAATTACAAGTTATTATGCCAGGCCGCAAACTTGAGTTGGTGACAAGTGAAGGGTCTCCTAAATAGGAACGCGAAACCGAAAACGCGGGAACAAATTCCCCCTCTCCTGGGGGAGAAAGCCGGGATGAGGGCAGGCGTCCAAATTCGGAGGGTGGAGCGCCGCGACACCCTCCGAATAATGGGGGCTGCCGCCATCTTCAGCGTAGGATCGGCGTCCCATTGGTCCCGCCGGATCAGAAGTCGTTGACGTCAAAGAAAACCTTTCTTTGCGTCCGCTGCGTCCTTTGCGTGAGGCGCTTCCCGGCCTTGGTTTTCTTGGTTCCTTGGTGGTTCACCCTGCATATTGTTTTAACAATGATTTTGCGGTTTTTTGATTTTCAAAATTTGCAACCCATTCTCCCGGAGCTTGTTTAAGCTTTTAAACCCTCCTTTTTTGCCTCAAAAAATAGAGTTCACCATTAAACCACACGCCTTCCGGGAGCGTGATAGAATGTCCGCCGGTATGCGAAAAACCGCAACCAGAGCCGGCCTCCGGGCCGTGGGGAGTGCGCCCGCCACGGGCGCTGTTTTCCGCGCCCTCGCGGAAAACCCGGAGCGCCCCGAAATCGTCCCAACGTCAGGAAAGGTATCCCGCGCAACTGCCGGCTGCGGGGGCGCAGCCGGCAACGCCCGGGGCGGGCGTGCTCCCCAGCTCACTCCGGCAATCCGCGCAATCCGAACTCCGCATTCCGAAATGGAGAATTACCAAACGAACCCAATTTTTTTGGAGCAAATAAAATATGGATTCTACTATGAATAAATTACTTACATCAATTTATGACGCCAAAACAATTTGGGTTCGTTTGGCTTCGTGGGCGGTTCGTTTGGTCATCCGCCGGGGGTGCGCCCGGCCGCGGAGGCAGATTTATGGGCTTTATCCAAAATAGCCGTTGGCGCAAGTCCGGGGGATGCCGCATAATGGAGGCATCCACTGCCGTGCGGGCAAGGAATTGTGGTGTGGGCCGGGTATGTTTCCGGGCCTGAGGGAGTTGGGAACGACATGAGAAACCTTATTTGGATTCTGGGAGTTTATGCGGCGATGCTGACCGGGGGCCGGGCGGCGGTGGTTTCGGGCGATGACTTCAATGGCAACACCGACAAGGCCGTGGGGGTTCTGCAGCATTGGTACAACACCGGCAATGGGCAGTGGGACAGCACCGGCTGGTGGAATGCCGCCAACTGCCTGGATGCCGTGGAGAGCGCCATCATCGCCAACAACGGCACCAAGTACCTGAATGTCATCTCCAATACCTTCGCCCAGGCTTCCGGCGGCAACTTCATCAATTACTACTACGACGATGAAGGCTGGTGGGCCGAGGCGTGGATTCGGGCCTATGATCTCACCGGCGACCCGCGGTATCTCGACATGGCCAAAACCATCTTCAGCGACATTGCCAGCGGGTGGAGCAGCACCTGCAATGGCGGGGTGTGGTGGAGCAAGGCGAACTCGTACAAGAACGCCATCCCGAACGAACTGTTCCTGCTGGTGGCCATCCGGCTGCACCAACGTACGCCCGGGGATGGCGGGCCGGGCAGCTACCTGGAGTGGGCCACCAACGAATGGGCCTGGTTCCAGGCCAGCGGCATGATCAACGGCCTGAGCCTCGTCAATGACGGGCTCAACGGCAATTGCCAGAACAACGGGCAAACCACGTGGACGTACAATCAGGGCGTCATCGTGGCGGGACTCACGGAGCTGTACCGGTCCACCGGCGACACCAATTACCTGGCCCAGGCGGAGGCCATCGCCGATGCCGCCGTGGCGTACCTGAGTTCGGCCGGCAAGGTGCTGCAGGAGCCGTGTGAGGTGCAGGGCGGTTGCGGCGGTGGCGATGTGCCGCAGTTCAAGGGCATTTTTGCCCGGTCGCTGGCCTGCCTGTATGATGTGGATCACAAGCCGGCGTATTTCAACCTGCTGTTCAATTCGGCCCATTCCATCTGGTTTTCCAGCCGCAATTACCTGCTCCAGTTTGGCTTGAAATGGACCGGGCCGTTTGACGCGGCCGATGCGGCCCGGCAAAGCTCGGCGATCATGCCGATCAGCGCTCTCGCCGAACCGGCCACGGCGTTCCTGCCCTTTGTCAAAGGCGCCGGCTCCCCGGCGTTCAACCATGCCGTGGGCGGCCCCACGGGCACGCTGGCCTGGGCGTGCAGTCCGGCCACCGCCACGGTGCCGGGCCTGATGCTGTCCGGACCGTTTATCACCACGCTGCTTCCCGGCAAGCACATGGTCCACTTCCGGTTGGGAGTGGATGCCCTGAGTGCAGCCCCGACCAATCTGGTGACAATTTCCGTTTTGGAAAACGGCGCCACCCGCACGGTTTTCAACGTGGCATGGAACGCGTTCACCCACGCCAACGTGGCGCAGGAATTCCTGGTGCCGTTCAATAGTTCCATCACGGGAGGCGCATTGGAGTTCCGGGTGTATTGGAACAATGTGGCCGGGGCGCCGACGCTGACGGTGTCTGATGTCTCCGTGGACGGCGCGCACAACTGGACCGCCGCCAATTTGGATCACGATCTGGGCCATCTGGATGGGGCCAACAACTGGCAGGCGGACGCCGCGCGCGATTTGAACTCCGGCTACCTGGTGCGCGGGCCGGGCACGGCGGAATGGGGCGAGGGCAATTACGTGGCCCGGTTCGAGCTGAAGGTGGACAACTTCAACTGGGATACCGCCACCGTGGCCACGCTTTCCGTGGTGGATGCGGACACGGGCACCATCGCCGCTTCCCGCGACATTGCGCGCAACGAATTCCCCAATGTGTTGTACCAGACGTTCAGCCTGTATTTCCACGCCCGGCCCGGGGCGCATTACGATTTCCGCACCTACTGGCATGCCGGCGCCAACGCCCCGGCGTTGACCCAGCGCAGCCTAATGGTGACGCCCGCCGGCGGCGCGGACTTCCAGCCGCTGGCCCTGGCGGCCGGAAGTTATAACGTGGACATGGTGGTGGAAAAAACGGCGGCGCAGCCACCAACAGAGGCCACCACGGCATCCATGGACGCCGGCAGCGCCAACACCGGCGACACCTGGTATGAGCAGGGCTACAACACCTCCGCGCCGACCACCGGGTTTCCGCTCGCCGGCTCAACCATCACCAGCCCTTTTGCCAGCGACCATGACTATACGCTGGCGGCCACCTATGCGGGACCTAATGCCGCCTGCGTGGATACCACCCACACGGCCAATCTTCGCCCGGTGGTGGCGGGGTCTTATTCCGCAGTGTCCTTCCTCACCGCATCCGGCCATGGCCCGGTGACGGTGAATTACCGGATGGATTACCAGGATGGCCACGCCGAAAGCGGCGCGTTCAGTTCGCGCGACTGGTTCAACAATTCGCCCGTCATTTGGAATGCCCAAGGCCGGGTGACGCTCAGCAGCGGCGCGTTCAACAACGTCAACAACAACAACCCGCGGTTGTATGCCGTGGATGTGGCGCTGACCAATACCACCGCAGTGCTGACCAATATCAACCTCAGCCTCGGCGGCGGGAACGGGGTGGCGGCCATCTTTGCCGTGAGCGGCGTGGCGGCGCCTTCGCAACCTCCGGTGCCGTTGACATTGTCCCCGGTGGAAGATTCGTTAATTTTGGCGTGGCCCTATGGGATGCTCTTGCAATCCACCAACATCCTCGGCCCGTGGCAGACCAACCTCAATGCCGTGTCGCCGTTCCTACTGTTGCCCACTGAGACGGGAATGTTTTACCGGCTGCAGACCCAGTGACTCGGAGTCGCCAGGATTGCCGGAGATATCCGTGCTGCGCCCGAGCCGGCGCCGCCGGAATTTGGCTTTCGGGCTTAATTGACCCGCGAGGTAAGGATGACATCCACGACTTCGCCAGGGCGGATTTTCAGGTTGGGCGGCACGCTGACATCCACTGGCAGGCCGAGTTCCACGCCCGCCAGTTTGGCGCCGCTTTGCAGGGCGGCGGGCAGCGGTTCCAACTGCGCGCCCACTTCCAGAATTTGGGCCTTGCCGGTTTCGCGATGCAGGCCGCGGGTGCAGACCTGCACGGTCATGCCGGGCCGGGGATCTTCGGCAAGCGGGGTGCGCAGGTAGCCGACAATGCGCGCCGGAGTGGTGGCGGCGATGGTGACGATGGGCTGGCCGGCGGTCACGGTCTCACCGGAACGCCGCAGAACGGCCATAATGACGCCATCAATGGGCGCCTGCAAATCCACCGGGCTGAGCTGGGTTTCGGTAAGGCGCAGCTTGGCGTCTTGCAGGGCCACCGCGACGCGCATGGGTTCGTCGGAAATTTGGGAAATGTCGCGACCGACGCTCGCCTGCATGTTGCTGAAGCTTTGTTCGCCATCCACCACCAGCTTGTCAAGTTCCAACACCTGTTGTTGCAGGGCCTGAAAATTGGCGCGGCTGATGTCCATTTCGGTGACCGAAAGCACCTTGTCGGCGAACAACTGTTCGTTACGGTGGAATTCCGCCTCGGCGAGCTGCAGGTTGACGCGGGCACTGGCGAGTCCGACCCGTTCGCGCATCCAGTCAATGCGCAACTGGGCGTAATCCACGGCATTGCGTTGCTGGGCGACGATAGGCTTCAGGTTGGCCCGCAACATGTCGAGCTCGGAATGGATGACGGCGAGCGAGGCTTCAATGAGCTTGGGGTCATTGGTGATGACGTGGCCGATGGTGTCGCCGGCATGTACGTGCTGGAACCGTGAGACATTCAGTCCGGCCACCAGTCCGGTTTTGCCGGAACTGACCTCCGTGACCACAGATTCGGCCTGGGCCACCATGGTGGGGGCGGCAATGTTCCGTTGCCACAACACGGCTACAATGGTAATCAGGCCGCCAAAAACCACCAAGGGGAGCAACGTGCGTTGCGCATGGCGGACGCGCAAGGCGAAGGGAATGGGAACGGGTGGGCGGGGCTCGGGGTTCATATTTCAGATTCATCGCCGGCGCTCAGGCTGGAGGCGCGGGCCACTCCGTTCAAAGACTTGAGTTCATCCATAAGTTCGTGGGTGCGGGCGGGGTCGCGCAACAGCAGCCGGTAGGAGAGGTCCACCCCGGTGTAGGTCTCGCTGGAGCGCTGACTGGCGCACATCACCATCCGGCTGTAGCGTTGCAAGATGTCCACCAACGCTGGCAGCTCGGTGGCGGGGCGGGTCCATTGCAGGTTCAGGATGAGGTCGTACCGCTGCCGGGTGCCGAACGAGGTGGCCCAAAAATAAAACATGATCGCAATGGTCACCAGGCAACCGATCAGGGCCGAGGAGAACCGCATGGTGCCGCAGGCCAGCCCGATGACAATCACCGCGAGCACAAACGCGGTGTCCAGGGTGTCCCGGAGCACGCTGCGAAACCGCACCATGGCAAAGATGGCCATGAGGCCGAAGGCGATGACCAGGTTGTTGGCCAGCACCATCATGACCATCGCCACGATGACCGGCATGATGATGAGCGAATTGACGTACGACCGCGAATAGGAGAGGCCGCTGTGGGTGAACATGTACACCCAGGCGACGGCGTGGCCGCACAGGAACGCCAGCAACAAGGCGAGCAGCAGGGCGGTGTAGTTGGTGGGGGCCGCCCCGTAATCGCCGCGTAAAAACCAGTCAGTCATAAAAGCTTCAAGTCGGAATCAAAACCGGGGTGGAAAGTTCTGCCACTGCGGCAGCCGTCACCTCCGCGGCGGCCATGGCACCGCGGTTCAGGCCATCCGTATGGAAATCCACGGGACTCAGGGCGCTGTCATGCCGCCGGCGCGTTTCAAAGTGTTCCCGGCCGACAAATTCAATGCCCCCGCAATACTTGGAGGCGGTGGAGCGCATCAGGTTGAACCGTTCCACCAGGGCCCGGAACCAATTGGGAAAACGGTTGGTGAACTTAAGTTCCAACACGACGGCTTCCGGATAAATCTGCCGGGGCCGGCGCATGAAGCCCGAAGCTTCATTGTCGAAATGGGGTTCGATGCAGATGCGGCGGTCAAACGTAACCCGGATGGAATTGTCATGGGTACTGACCCAGGCTTCGCGTTTATAATTGTTGTGCAGCCGGGGCCGGGCTTTCAGCAGTTGCTGGAGTTCAATGAACCGGTGCAAGGATGCAAAGTGCCGGGCTTCGCGCGAGATCAGGTGGTCCGGTTCGGGCATCTGGCCGGAAAGCAGGAGGGGCACGGCTTCGCGCCGCACCCCACAGCGGCTTTTGAGGATGCAATCATTGACCCGGCGCTTGATCTCAAAAAAAACCGGCGAATTGGGATGGCCATCGTAATAGCGGAGGCGGAGCTTAAACCGGTTCTTGTCGCCATTGATGGTGGCGTGATGCGTGTCCAAAGCCGGGGAATCCAGATAGACACTGTGGATGTCGTAGGAATAATCCGGCTTGCCCACCGAGTAGTCGTCCAGCTCCAGGTAACAACTGGTAAAATCGCGGATGGCCTGGGTGAGTCCCTCGGGAACCAGGTACTTCAGCTCAAAACGTTGTTGTTGGAGGCGATGGTCTTGCGACATGGTGCCATTTCAAAGGTCAGCCAATGCAACTCCCGCCCCGGCGACAGCCGGAGGCAATCTTATCCATCGGCGAGTTGTTCGCTGTCTCCATGATGACAAATCGTCCTTATTCGTCGTTACTTTACCCAAAATGCAAGATTCAGGCCATTTCTGACATGGCTTGCGCCGTTGACCTGCAAATACATAGCATGGTGGAAATTATTTCACCAAATCTTAACACGCGTGGAGCGGGTTCGCAAGGGCGACTAATATGGCATTCATTGGGAACCGGCTGGTTCTTCTTGAATAGCACATAACTCAGCCCCGTCGAATCGCCATTGCTAATCAATTAAACTTAATAAGGTGAGGCAGATATGAAAAAAATCGTGGGTTGTTTCATGGTGCTGGGCTGGCTCTCAACCGGAAGCGTTCTGGCCCTGGATGGTCCGGCCCTGCGTGATCGGGAGTTTCAGGAACAATTGCACCATCTCCGGGCCGAACGCGATGCCGGTCCGCGCTTGCAACTGGCCCGTCAGCTCGCAAGCGAAAACCACTTCACCAGCCAGCAGGTCAAGGCCATCGCCCTGACCTTGGGTGACGATGCGGCGCGGGTGGATTTTGCCGCCGCCGCCTATTCGGTAACGGTGGATCCGGAGAATTTCTACGATGTGTATGACGCGTTCACCAAGTTCTCCCAAGTGATGCGATTGCACGACCGGATTGAGGCCTTCCGGCAGCCCACCACTCCTTCGGCCGTGGTGGTGCCGCGCGGCATTCCGGACCCGGAATTTCAGGAGATGCTCCAGGCCATCCGCCATGCGGCTTTTGATGCCGACCGCCGCCAAGTGGCCGAGCAGATTCTCGCCTCCAACCACCGAAAATTCCTCGCCAGCCAAGTGAAGGAAATCCTGGGCTGCTTCAGCTTTGACGCGGACCGGCTGGAGGTGGCCAAACTGGCCTATGACTATACCCTGGACCGGGAAAAGTTTTATGTGGTCAATTCCGCCTTCTCCTTTTCCGGCAGCGTGGACAAGTTATCCCAGTACGTGCAATCCCGCCAGCAACCACCGCCCGGGGGGCCGCATGCCCATTAATCTGGCTAACGGGGAGAAGTCATTCTGATTGCCGTCCGGCGTTCATTCAGCTAAACATCGCTCCATGAAAATCACTCGTTTAATGGCGCTCGCCCTAGTGGCGGGCGGTTGCCTCGGTACCGCGCTGGCGGACGACTCCACCCCCAACACGCTCACGCCTGCGGAAAAGGCGGCCGGTTGGATCTCGCTGTTCGATGGCCATGATTTTGGCGAGTGGCACAACTTCAAGAAGGAAGGCGTGCGGCCCGGCTGGGAAGTGAAGGACGGGGCGCTCGTTTGCGCCGATCCGCACCACGCCGGCGATATCGTCACCACCAACCAGTTCGACTGGTTTGAATTGCAGCTCGACTACAACATTTCCCCCGGCGGCAACAGCGGCATCATCTTTCACGTCACCGACGAGGGCGGCGCGGTGTGGGCCACCGGTCCGGAATTCCAGTTGGAGGACAACGCCCTGGCCTCCGATCCGCAACGGTGCGGCTGGCTCTATGCCCTCTATCAACCACCCGTGGATCCCAAGACCGGCAAGACCCTCGATGCCACCAAGCCCGCCGGCGAATGGAATCATGTGCGGCTCGTCATCTCCCCGGAGAAGTGTGAACACTATATCAACGGCGTGAAATACTTTGAGTATGTGCTGGGCAGCGATGATTTCAACCAGCGCGTGGCCGCGTCGAAGTTCAGCAAGATGCCGCTCTTCGCCAAGTCCAACAAGGGCTACATCGCGTTGCAGGGCGACCACGGGTCGGTGTCCTTCCGCAACATCAAGGTGTTGCCCCTGAAGCCGGCAAAGTAAGGCCCGTCTGCGCTGGTTGCCTGCCGCGATCGGCCAGCGGCCGGAACCCGATTTCATTCCAACCATGGCGATTACCGCCATGGTTTTTTTCTGGCCGGGAACGGGGCGTTACACCCGCAGGTAAACGTAGATGGCGAAAATAATGGCGGTTATGCCCGCCACCGCGGCGATGGACCACAACAGATTCCGCTGCCGGGCGGCCATGGCGAAGGTGGCGAGGATCACCGCCGCCTGCGCCGCGAGCATGCCGAAGAAGAACCGGCCGCTGCGGCGGTGATGCCGTTCCGCCGAAATGTTGTTTTGCCGGACCTGCAATTCCAGCAGGTTGGCCACCGTCTGGTTCAGCCGCGACTCGGCGTCATAACGCGCCGCAGTGTACAGCAGCCGGGCCACGGTCAAGTCCCGGATCAGTTCCCGGTCGCTGCTGCGGGCGATGGCTTTCTCCAACTGCTCAATGCCCTGGTTGACCGGCTTGGTGGCGGCGTCAAACGCCGTGGTCCGCTCCTGGGCGGCAGTCAGTGCGGCGGCCAGGGCGGCGGGTTGCACCTGCGCCAGGTGGTTGGAAATCTCGGATTCCGGCTGCTGGTTTTCGATCGCCTGCAATGCCGCGGCCACCGGCGGTTCCAGGGCTGGGCCGGCCGGCAGGGGTGGCAATTCGCATTTTTGCAGGGCCACAATGGTAGCCGGCTCCACCTTGAAACTCTGCGGAGCCACAATCCGGGTCAGCGCCCCGGCATCCAGCGGCTGCACCTCGGCCGTGGCCTGCAAGATATCCACGGCATTCCGTTGCAGCGCACTGCGCAGTTTCTTGGCTTGAAAGTAACTCCACTGGTCGCCGGCCTTGGACTGCTGTTGCGCCGCCAACGAACGGTCATACTGGGCCCGGGTCATTTCGCTGGAAGCCAGCCCGGCCAGCAAGGTGGCCACCACAGTCATCACCACGGGGGTGGCGCTGAGGATTTTGCCCCAGGTGGTTTGGGGTACGCCCGCCTTCAATTCCTCCGGGATTTTTACCTTCATAAGCTTTAACAGTCTTAAATGCGGACCGGTCAGGGCAGCTCCACGCGGGCGGTGAAGGCCAGGTCCGGATCGCCCCGCTGCTGGAGCGTGGCACACAACGTGCGCAGGCTGGGACGCAGCCGCACCGGCGCGGTTTTGCCATTGTAGTCCAACATCACCGGCCGCGAAAAATCCACCAGCCGCCGGTCCAGGTACACCGTGGCGGGACTGACGTTGGTCGTAATGATGGTCAGATGATTGTCCCGGCAGGTGGCATCAATCTCGTGCTGCTTGGCGGGGTTGGGGCATTGCAGCCAAAAAAAGTCCGTGACCACCCGGTCCGTTTGCAGCCAGGTCAGTTCCCGCGGTACCGGGTCGCGCACGGCGGAATACATCGTGGTGATTTTGTCCCGGTCGGGCAGGCCGGTGTGACCGTTGCCGGCAATGACCGTAACCGTCACGGGATAAATGTCAGTGCGGTCGCCACGCAGTTGCGCGATCTCCTTTTGGAATTTCAGATCGCGGTCGTGCCGGCCGTACATGGTGTCGAGTTCGCCCACCATGCAGGTGAACCGGGTGTTGCGCAAGGTGACTCCGGTGGTCTCGCCATCCGTCGGGGCGCCGGCACTGGCATGGATGGCGGCAAAGTGATCCGGAATCTTGGGCCCGATGGCAAAAGCCCCGTAACCGCCGTGCGAATAGCCCATGATGAAAAATTTGTTCGGGTCCGCATCGCCAAACAACCGGAACTCCCGGGTCAGGTTGTCAATCAACGGATAGACATAATCATCATAGAAGCCGTTCCAGGTGTCGTTCGGCGCGCGCAAGGCCACGTAGAGGTAACCGCCCAGTTCCGGATGGTCGCGGTAATATTTTTGCATGATGCGCCACTGGCTGTCGTTGACTTCCTTCTCCACGCCGCCGCCGCCGTGCATGGCAATGAACACCGGCCAGCCGTTCGCCGGCCGCTGCCCTACGATCTTCACCGTGTACGGACTGACATAATCCTGAAACCGCACGCGGTCGGACTGGAAATCGGACTGCAACGCGCCGTGACTGGGCGCAGCCAGGTACGCCTTCCAGGCCAGTTGCCGCACCTCCGGCTCGTTCTGCCGGAGGCATTCCTCCTCGTTGTCGGTGAAATTCCAGTCCGACTGCTCCCGCGCGTTCGCGGCGAAATAACGGTCAAAGGTGGCCCGCAACTTGGCCGCCTGCCGCGGCGTCAGCGCCTTGAAATCCGCCGGCATCAGTGTGGTGCTGTCGCTCAGATACACCACGGCCGTTTCCTGCTCGGCGGCACCCGGACAAAATGCCTGATGCACCACGGCTTTGCCGGCGACCACGTCAATCTGATAGAGATGACTGCGGTCCAGATCAAACGTCTGCACGTTGTTCAGGTCCGCCGATTCATCCCGGCTCGTGCCGCTGAAGGTCACCGCCGGGTCATCCATTGCCGTAACCGTGACCGCGGCCGCCACGCGTTTGCCTTTCGGATGATCCAGCACCTTTACCAGCAACCGGACCTTTTCCGCTGCGGGCTTGGCCTGCTCCTGGGCGTAACGGTCCGTGACATTGACCGCGTTGATGTAAGTCAGGTCCGGCGCCCAATCGAGCGGGAAGATCAGCCCGGTCTTTTTGAAGCTGCTGGCATAAATGGCATATTTCGGCTCATCCGCCTTGGCCTGCGCCGCCTTCTGTTCAAACCAGCCGTGGTCCAGGCCCTTGGCATCCGGCTCCGAAGCCCCCACGAAATGCCAGCGACCGCCGTCCCAGACTTCCACCCAGGAATGATTGCCGCTGTTGTCCGTCCACATCGGCGTGCCCGCCAGACGGGCCGGCACCCCGACCGCGCGACAGGCGTCCACCAGCAAAATGGAAAGCCCGGTGCAACTGGCCAGCTTGCTGTCCAACGTTTCCAGCGCGCTTTGATCCGCCCGTTTGCGGGCCGTGGAATAATGCACCCCGGTCAGCGGAAACAGTTTTTCGTTGAGGCGCAACGCGGCTTCGCCCGGGGTGCGGCAACCGGCCACCAGCGGCGTGCATTTGTCGATCAACAGTTGCCGCCAGTCATCGCGGGTCTCGTTCACCGTGGCGTAGGGCAGCACATCGTTCAGGAAAATCTCCGGCGGAATCTGATCGTGCCAGGGCGCCTGCTCCCAGCCGGCATAGGCGAGGGCCACATCCTTCAGCAGCAAGTCGGCGGAGAGCTGCTGCCGGTCCACCGCCGGCATGTTGGCGATCAGAAAATCCATGCCCTCGCGCTGGGCGGCAGGCACCTTGTCCAGGGCCTCCACCAGGGCGGCGCGGTTGGTGCCGGCGTCATCCAGCGCAGCGGCGGCGGCGGGCGACCACCAGGGCGCCGGAGCATCCGCGGCGCGGGCTGTCGCAGTCAGGCCGGGCAGCAGCAGGCCAACGAGCAGAATTGAAAAATTGAAGTAATGGCGCCCTCCCACGCCCGTCAGAAATGACTTAAGCGATACAAGCATGCCGCAGCATGGCAAATCCCGGCGGGAAACAGTAGCAAAAAAACTGGCGGTGATTTCCCGGTGGAAACGGCGCTGGTTCCGGCTTTTCCGCTTTCCGCCCGCCGGCGACCCGCTAAACTCCCGGCGCATGATTCCGCCATCCCGGTCCGCCGACACCGCCCGCCGCGTGCTCATTCCCACCGTCACCGTCGGCGCCGGCCACGTGCAGGCCGCCGCGGCGTTGGAAGAAGCCTGGCGCGCCTTGCGCCCCCAGGACACCGTGCAGCGCCTGGACGTGCTGGAATTCATGCCGCGGCTCTATCGCAACGCCTATTTGCAGGGCTACCTCAAGCTGGTGGCCCATGCGCCGGAACTCTGGGGAGCGGTTTTCCGCAAGACCGACAACCCCAAAAGACTCCGCCGCCTCAACCGCGTCCGGACCACGCTGAGCCGGCTCAACACCCCGAAGTTTGTCCGCGCGGTCAAACAGTTCGCGCCGGATGTTGTCGTGGCCACGCATTTTCTGCCCACCGAAATCCTCGACGCGCTCCGGTCCAAAAAACGCCTGCAACCCTGGCCCTTCATCGCCAGCGTGGTCACCGATTTCGAGGCCCATGCGCTCTGGCTGGTGCCTAGCGTGGAGCTCTATTGCGTGGCGGCTGAACATACCCGCGCCCGGCTGCTCGCGCGCGAAGTGCCGCCGACCCAGGCCGTGGTGACCGGCATCCCCATTGCCACCCGCTTCCAGGCCATTCCCACCCGCCGCGCTGCCCGCAAGCAGTTGGGCCTGCGCGACGACCTGCCGGTGCTGCTGGTGCTCGGCGGCGGCTTCGGACTCGGGCCCGTGGGTGAAATTGTTGCCGCCTTGCAAAAGCTGGCGCAGCCCGTGCAGATTGCCGTGGTGTGCGGGCGCAACGAAAAGCTGCGCCGTGAACTCGCCGTGCAGGAGCACCGGCAGCCCACGCACCTGCTCGGCTTTGTGGGCAACATGCAGGACTGGATGGCTGCGGCGGACCTCGTGCTCACCAAGCCCGGCGGCCTTACCACTTCCGAGGCGCTGGCCGTGGGCCGGCCCGTGGTGGTGCTGAACCCCATCCCCGGCCAAGAAGAGGCCAACAGCGACTTCCTCCTTGAACAGGGGGCGGCCATCAAGGTGAACCGTCCGGAAGATTTGCCATTCCGGCTCGGGGAACTACTCGGTTCCCCGCGGTTGAAGGAACTGACCGCCCGGGCCAAAGCGCTCGGCCAGCCGGACGCCGCCGCCGCGGTCTGCGCCGCCGTGCTCGCCCGGCTCTGAAATCCGGGAATTACTTCAACGCGGCGTACACACGATGCACGTCATCGTGGTCGTCGAGGGTATTCAGAAAATCGGTCACTTCCTTGCGCTGGGCCTCGGTAATTTCCGGGGCATTCTTGGCCACGAACCGGATTTCCGAGGCGATGATGTTCCAGCCCGCGGCTTTCAACGCCTTGGAGACATGGTCCAGATCCTTGATCTCGGTGATGAACCGCGCACCCTTGGTGCCCTCCGGCGTTTCCTCGGCTTCCAGCGCCTCAATCTCCTGCGCGCCCGCCTCGATGGCGTCGCCCTCGGCGTCGCGGTTGGCATCCGGATGGGTGGCCTCCACCACGCCGCAATGATTGAAGAAGAAGCTCACGCTGCCCGGTTGGCCCAGCGAACCGGCCTTGAAGAGATTGCGGATTTCCGGGGCGGTGCGGTTGCGGTTGTCGGTGAGGCATTCCACCACCACCGGCACCTTGTGCGGAGCGAAACCTTCGTACACCACGGTTTCGATGTTCACCTTTTCCTCGCCGATGCCCGCGCCCTTCTTGATGGCGCGCTCAATGGTGTCGCGATACACCGAGGCCTTCTTGGCCTTTTCCACCGCGGCGGCCAGGCGGGCGTTCAGGTCCGGGTCCGCCCCGCCGAGCTTGGCCGCGATCATGATTTCGCGGACGAGTTTTACGACCATCTGGCCTTTTTTCTGCGCGCTGGCTTCGCGCCCGGCTTGTTTCCATTGAGCACCCATGGTTCAGACTCCAAAAATTGTTAATACCTGACGGTTATTGAGCGCAGCAATCTGCGGTTTTCGCGGCCAACCGTCAACGCCGGAGATGCATCGCGGAGGCAGTCGTCATTTGCCCCCGTCCGGCCGGGGATATCCCTGCCAGACCCATTCCAACGCTTCCGGCAGCGTCTGCGCCCGCGCCTGGCCGTCCACATGGACGGCATTGAGCGCATACACATACTGGTAATGGTATCCCTTGGCCTTGAGGACCGTCGCCATGCGATTGTTCGCAGTCACCCAGTCGTGCATGCCGTCGCGGAGGACATTGGGATTGAGCAGGTCGCGGTCGCCGACTTCCAGCCACAGGCGGAGCGGTTTTGGGGCGCTTTGCGGAATCAGTTTTTCATGGAAACCCCAGGCGCCGTCCGGTGTGGCGGGATCGAACGGCCATTGCTGGTTCACAAAGGTGCCCGAGTAGGAAATGACGCGGTGATACAGTTCCGGATGAAACCAGGCCATGATCAACGCCGCCGCGCCACCGGAACTGTTGCCCAGGGTCGCCCGGCCGTCGGGATCTTTGGTCAAACTCACGTGGCAATTTTTTTCCACGAGCGGCAACACTTCGGCTTCGATGAACTCGGCAAATTTGCCGGACATGGTGTCGTACTCCCGGCCACGCTCGCTGCCCTGCGCATCACCACCGCCATGGGCGATCATGATGGCAATCATCGCGGGAACGCGCCGCTGCGCGATCAAATGATCCAGCACGTGCGGCAGGTCCAAATCGGGATGGCCCAGCGCCGGACCGTCATGGGTGACGATGAACGGCGCCGCCGTGCCGGGTACGTATTGGGCCGGAATATAAACGGTAATGGTGCGTTGGTAGCTGATGGGATGCGTCTGCACAATCAGCGTCTTGGGATTGGCCGGGTCTACGGTCCCAAACGCATCCCGCGCAATGCCGGGGTTGTAGAATTTGCTGTCTTTCGACTCCATGACGAACTGTTGCACCCGCCCCTGCGGGATGCCCTCCCCCGGTTTCAGCTCCGGCGCCGGCACATAGTCGGGCCCAATCAGAAAATCGCCATCCTGGTCGGCGGGCGGATTTACGCCCGGCGCGCCGTGCCAACCGCCCGGCGTCCCCGGCGGGATTCCCACCGGAGTCAATTGGGGCGTGCCGGGAGCATCCGCAGCCCGAGCGGGAAGCTGGGCGTTGCCGGATTGGGTCCAGGCCGCGGCGCAACTCAGAAGCAGCGCCAGTACGAAGGTGCGGGATTGGTTCATGTGGAGTGGCCTCAGGGGAAACCAATCCGCGCGACGGGTCAAGCCTGACTGCAATTAAGAATCGTCCCACTGGCAGGGCCAAAGCTGCTGCTTTGCCCTGATTTGAATTTGGCTATGCAGCACTGGCATGGCTGTATTTCACGAGGGAAGTAATCAGGGCGGCGCAGCAACGCCGCCCTACCAGATGATGGAGATGTCCTGCGGTCTGGTGAAAATGATGTCCGCAACTAATCCTGTTTGCCCTGGCCGCGCCAGAACCAAAGCGCAAAGTTCCAGAGCCCGGAAAATTTGAACCGGGAATCCACGTAATGCTCGATCACGTAGAACGCGAAATAATAAGACCGGCAAAAGCACCAAATCGTCAGCGCCAGCAGGAACACCACCTTCAGCGTGGGCAGTTCCAACACCAGCAACGTGGCCGCCGCCAGGCCGAGCAGCAGAAACATGATTCCCTTGGCCTTGATCCAATTGGGGTTGGTGAGGTCTTTCATGACGGCAAATTCAGGATGGCCCGGGCCGCCCGCGGGGCCGATCCCGGCCCGCCCAGCGACGCCATTACCTGCGCGAGCCGGGTCTTGATTTCCGCGCGGCGCGTTTCATTGTTCAGCAAATCCAACGCAGCGCGCGCGAGGTTTTCCGGGGTGGCGGCGTGCTGGATGAATTCCGGGTACACCTCGCCGCCCGCCAGGAGATTGGGCATGGCAATATATTTTACCTTAACGATCTGTTTGCCGATGGCGTAGGTGAGCCCGGAGGTTTTGTATAAGACGATGGCCGGCACGCCCGCCGCCGCGCATTCCATCGTCACCGTGCCGGACTTGGTAATGGCCACGTCGGCCTGGGCCAGCGCCGCGGCCAATCCCCCGCTCTGCACTACCACCCCGGCGGCGGTCAACTGCGGTTGCGCCTCCGCCAGCTTGGCCACATCCGGCACCACCATCCGCGCCTGGAGTTGTGGCACTTCCTTGCGGATGAGTTGCAGGGCATCCAGTATCAGGGGCAGATGGCGGCGCAATTCGTCCTTGCGACTGCCCGGCAGCAAAACCGCCAGCGGCGCGGTGGAAGTCTTACTTCCGCACTCCGCACTCCGCACTCCGCACTCCGCGAGCCGGTGGCCGACAAATTCCACGGGCAGCCTCGGCGCATGGCGCGCGTACCATTCTTTTTCAAACGGGAAGATGCTCAGCAGCAAATCCAGATTTCGCTCCAGCTTTGCCGCGCGCCCGGAACGGGAGGCCCAAACCTGCGGCGAGACATATTGCACCAGCCGGGGCCGCCAGTTGTTGAAGGTGGGCCGCTGCCGCCGCACGTGCCGCCGGATGGCCTGCATGAACAGGCCGTTGAACAGGCCGTAATCCACGCCGATGATGACCTCCGGCTGCCGCTCCAAGGCCAGTTGGAACAGGTGGTTGAAGAGCCGGCGAAATTCAAAATATTTTTTGACCCAGGAAATGCCGATGACCGAATGGGCCGTGAGGTCGAAGGCCAGATTTACCCCGGCGGCGGCCATCTTGGACCCGCCGGCGCCGAAAAATTGCGGCGGCCGGGGATCCGCGCGCAGTTCCGGCAGGTCGCGGAGGGCGGCCACGAGTTCGGCGGCCAGCAAATCCCCGCTTGCCTCCCCCGCAATCAACATGAACTTTTTTGGGGTCACAATTAAATTTACAAATCAGTCTGGAGAAGACCCAAGCCGCGAGCGGGGAGATATATATTTCCCAGCCGCGGAGCGGCGGCAGCGAGTAGCCCACGGTGCCAACCGTGGGTAACCGCCCGCCAACCATTCAAGCCCCGGCAGGGGCGACAGACTGTTCATTCCCATAAATATTTCTCGTCGAATTGAATCTCATGCTTGCGGAGAAAAGCGAGAAATTCTTCCTGAAAAGACACCCGCCGGTGATGTTCCTCCTGATTCCGGATATATTGCTGCACCTCAGCCAATCCGGAATGGCTCACACTGAAAGCGCCGTAGCCGGTCTGCCAGCCAAAGGCTTTCTGTGCGGGAAAGGTCTTATGCACCCAGCCCGCAGAATCCGCCTTTAATTCGCGCATCAAATCCGAGAGCGCATGCCTGGCCGCGAGCGACGCCAGGATGTGCACGTGGTCTGCAGGGCCATCAATGGCCAGCAATTTGCCGTCGTGGGCGCGAATGATGGAACCAAGATACGGAAAAAGGCGCGCCTTCAGTTCCGCATCCAACAGGGGCCGCCGGTCTTTGGTGCTGAAAATCAGGTGGGTCAGCAGGTGCGTGAAGGTGTGGGCCATTAATGGTACGCCCCTACCGGGGCTTGGAGGTTGGGAAACACGGAAACCCACGGTTGGCACCGTGGGCTACTACCTTGCGCTGCTCCGCAGCTAAGAAAAATTGAGGCCGCTTCATCGCCTGCGTTACAATATCATCTCGTCGTCAGATATTCAGATTAAATTCGCCGGCTCCCCAGACTGAAATTCCTAACCGCAAGTTGAACCAAAAAATCCGTCATTCACTCTTTGTTAGCCGCGGAGCGGCGGCAGAGAGTAGCCCACGGTGCCAACCGTGGGTAATCGCCGCCAATCATCCAAGCCCCGGCAGGGGCGACAGGAGGTTTGTTCCTATAAATCTCACGGAAATGAATCGCTCACTTCTCTTCCGTCCCTCCGGAACCCGCCCTCATTTCGCCGCTTGAATCTGCCGGGTAATCTCAAAAGCCAGGTCGAGGGCGCGTTTGGCGGATTCGCCGCTCACCACGGGAGTCTGTTTTTCCCGCACGCAATTGACGAAGCTTTGCAATTCCAACTTGAGCGGTTCGTCCTTGGTGATGGGCACGGGCTCGCGCACGATGCGTTTGCCGCCGAATTCGCTGACGATGGTGGAGTCCCGGCCGATGCCGAGCTTGGCGGCCATGAGTTTCTTGAGCAGCGAGCTTTCCTCCTCGCCGTCCCGGGCCACGCGGTAGATGAATCCCTCCTGCGCGCGGTAATCGAGCGAGATGTAACTGGTCATTTCCCCGCCGCTGAACACGCGAATTTTCCGCATCCGCTCGGGGCTGATACGGCTGACGGTGAGGTTCGCCACGCACCCGTTGGCAAAGCGCAGCCGGGCGTTGGCGATGTCCTCGCTGGCGCTCAACACCGGGATTCCCACGGCATCCACGCTGGTCACGGGCGATTTCACAAAGGCAAGCACCACGTCGAGGTCATGGATCATGAGGTCCAGCACCACACCGACGTCGGTGCTGCGCGCGGGATAGGGCGAAAGCCGGTGCGTTTCGATGAACCGCGGGTGGGTGGCCACGGTTTCCAGGTAGTTGAACACCGGGTTGAACCGTTCAATGTGCCCCACCTGCAACACGCAGTTCCCCTGCTGCGCCAGTTGAATCAATTCCGCCGCCTGTTCCGTCTTTTCGGTCATGGGCTTTTCCACGAGCACGTGTTTGCCCTGCGCGAGCAATTCTCGGGCAATGTCGTAATGCGCCACGGTGGGGGTGACAATGTTGAGGGCGTCGCTGGCGGCAGCGGCGGCGGCAATGGAATCGAATACCGGCACGTTGACCTTGGCGGCCACGCGACGGGCGGTCTCGGCGTTGGCGTCGTAGAGGCCGGTAAATTCCACGGCCCCGGCGGCCGCGAGTTCCGCGTACAGCCGCGCATGATGTTGTCCCAGCGAACCCACACCCAACACCGCTACTTTCACCTTTGATGCCATGCCCCCAGTGTGCCAGTGAATGGGGAAAACATCAAATGCCGTCGCACCGCGGGTTCCGGTGGCCGGACTTTGGACTTTGCACTTTGGGCCTTGGACTTATAAAGTCACGTTCGTGTCAGTTTTGAGTTACATCATCACCGCGGTGGCGGCCTACCTGCTGGGCTCGCTGCCCACGGGCTTTCTGGTTGGCCAGGCCAGGGGCGTGGACATCCGCACCGTAGGCAGCAAGAACATGGGCGCCACCAATGTTTTCCGCACCATCGGCAAGGGGCTGGGCATCCTGGTGCTGCTGGTGGATGCGCTGAAGGGCTGGCTGGCCGTGGCCGTGGTGGCCCACCTGGTGGCGCAATATTTACCTGACGCGGCACCGGAAAATTACCTGCGCATCGTGGCGGGCATTGGCGCCATCCTGGGCCATAATTACACGTGCTGGCTGGGTTTCAAGGGCGGCAAAGGCATTGCCACTTCGGCCGGCGTGCTGGTGGCATTGGTGCCGCTGGCATTGTTAATCGTACTGGCCGTGTGGATTGTCCTTTTCATTGCCACGCGCTACGTTTCGGTGGCGTCCATCGCCGCGGCAGCGGCATTGCCATTTGCCACCTGGTTCACCACGCACCGGGTGCCGTTGACGATCATCACCGGCGCGATGGGCGCGCTGGCCATTTACAAACACAAAACGAACCTCCAGCGCTTGCGGGCCGGCACCGAAAACCGCATCAGCTTTGCCAAAAGGAAAACCGATTCATGAAAATCACTGTGCTCGGCGCTGGCGCCTGGGGAACGGCGCTGGCGCGCATTCTCGCCCGCCGCAACCACGATGTCGCCCTCTGGGATTTCTTTCCCGAGACTTGCGCGACCATTCAAAAGACCCGCTGCAACGAGCGTTACCTGCCCGGCATTGAACTGCCGCCCGGTTTGCGCGCCGAGGCCGATGCCGCCCGCGCCCTGGCCGGGGCGGAACTGGTGGTGGTGGCGGCGGTGTCGAAAGGTTTTCGCAACGTCACCAAACCGCTGGCGCAGTTCACGGGCATTGCGGTAAGCGTGACCAAGGGCATTGAGCTGGCCACCGGCAAGACCATGACGGACATTCTGCGCGAGAACGCGCCGCAGTCGCGCATCGTGGCGATGTCCGGCCCCACCCTGGCCAAGGAAGTGGCGCTGGGCATCCCGACCGCCATCGTGGCCGCCAGCGAGGACGCCGCCGCCGCGCAAGCGGTGCAGGACCTGTTTCATGATCCGGCGTTTCGCGTGTACACCAGCACGGACATCCACGGCGTGGAACTGGGCGGCGCGCTCAAAAACGTCATCGCCATCGGCGCGGGCGTGTGCGACGGCCTGGGCTTTGGCGACAATTCCAAGGCGGCGTTGGTGACCCGGGGCGTGGCGGAATTGCGCCGTTTGGGTGTGGCCTGTGGCGCGCAGCCGGAAACCTTCACCGGCCTCAGTGGCATGGGCGATTTGATCGTGACCTGCTTTTCCAAGCTGAGCCGCAACCGCGGTTTCGGCGAACGCCTCGGCAAGGGCGAGAAGGCCGAGGATATTGTGGCCAGCATGACCGCCGTGGCCGAGGGCTATCCCAATGCGAAATCCGCCCACGAACTGGCGCGGCAGCACCAGGTCAGCACGCCGATCATTGACGAGGTGTACGCCATGCTCTACGAAGGCAAGGACGTGCGCCAGGCGTTGCAGGACCTCACGGCGCGCGACTCCAAAGCGGAAGACTGATTTAAGTGCGGAGTGCGGATTTCGGAGTGCGGAGTAAAACCAGGAGTTCAACGCCGCATCGTTGACTTTTTGGCCGTGTTGATTGAACTGATGGCAATGGCAGTAAGCTCGCCGGCCTTCTGCATGAGCGCGGCGATCTTGATTTCTTTGATTTTCCCGGCTTCGACCAGCAGTTCCATCCAATAGCCGCTTTCATCGGCCTCTTCCTCCACGATTCGCATTTTGGAAATAAAATCGGCTGCGGATTTGCTGCGGCAGGCCGCCCGGTAATTTGCTCCCACGGAGGTGCCGGCGCGGAGCAACTGCCGGCCAAGCACCTTGCATGTTTGCTCTGGGGGCAAGCTCTCAACCAGCTTAATGATTCGTAAAGCAAATTGCTTGGTCCGTAGTTTAAGGGCATCATTTTTCATGATTGTCTCCTGCGATTAAAACTGCTCCACCGCGGTCATGTTTTATTCCGCACTCCGAATTCCGCACTCCGCACTCAAGGGGCCAGTGCCGCGCGGATGAGCTTGAACAGCTCGGCGTGGCTGTCCACGGCCGGGAATTGCGGGAACTCGGCCTTCACCTTGGCCGGGGCATGGATGAGGAAGCCCACGTTGGCTTCGCAGAGCATGGCGGTGTCGTTGTACGAATCGCCGGCGGAGATGACGTGGTAGTTCAGGGATTTCAGCGCGGCCACAGACTTCTGTTTTTGATTGGGCTGACGCAGTTGATAGCCGGCGATGCGGTCGTTCTCCACAATGAGCCGGTGGCAGAAGAGCGTGGGCCAGCCGAGCTGGCGCATGAGCGGCTGGGCGAACTGCTCAAAGGTGTCGGACAAAATGATGACCTGCACCTGGGA
>DATJIU010000182.1:0-3967 GCA_035492855.1 Dongiaceae bacterium
GCCGGCGGTGAACAGGCTTTTCTCGCTGAGCCAGAGCAACGGCGGCTGGCCGTTGAGCTGAAACCGCGTTACCTGGCCGCCGTGCCGGTAAATTTCGGCCGTGCTCCAGGGGGTGGTGATGGCCAGCTTGGGCAGGCCGCCAGTGCCGGTGGCCAGAACGGCCGAGCCGGAGATTTCATTTTTGGGTGCTGCTGAACTCATGATAAACAACAATCATTGCCGGCAACCTTACCAAATTTTGGCCCGCAAGCCCGGCGCCCGCCAGACGGGTGCGCCGGGCTTGATGTCAAACGCATCGTAAAACTGTTGCAGGTTGACGAGCGGCCCGTACGCGCGGAACTGGCCGGGCGAGTGCGGGTCCACCGTGACCAGCCGTTTGGCCTCGGCATCGCGGATGTTCGTGCGCCAGATTTGGGCAAAGGAAATGAAGAAGCGTTGCTCCGGGGTGAACCCGTCAATCTCCTTACGTTGGGCGGGGTCCTTGGCGAGGACGCGTTCCAGGGCGTCGTAGGCGAGTGTCACGCCGCCGAGGTCGGCGAGGTTTTCGCCCAGGGTGAGCTTGCCGTTCACGTGCAGGCCGGGCAGGGGTTCAAAGGCGTCGTACTCGTCCACCACCTTTTGCGCGCGGGCTTCAAAGGCCTTGGCGTCGGCATCCGTCCACCAGCCGTTGAGGTTGCCGTCGGCATCATATTTCCGGCCTTCGTCGTCGTAGCCGTGGGTGATTTCGTGGCCGATGACCACGCCAATGGCGCCGTAGTTCACCGCGTCATCCATGTTCACATCAAAGAACGGCGGCTGCAGGATGCCGGCGGGGAACACGATCTCGTTTTGCAGCGGATTGAAGTAGGCATTGACCGTTTCCGGCGTCATGCCCCATTCGGTTTTGTCCACCGGCTTGCCGAGGCGGACCTTTTCCCGGTGCTCCTCAAAGGCGGCGGCGCGGCGTACGTTGCCGAGGTAGTCATCGCGTTTGATCGCGATGGAGGAGTAGTCGCGGAACTTGTCCGGGTAACCAATCTTCTGGGTGAACCGCGCAAACTTGGCCAGCGCCTTGGCGCGGGTGGCGTCCGACATCCAGTCCACTTTTTCCAGGTGGTCGCGGAAGACGGCCTTGATGTTTTCCACCAGCGCGTTCATGCGGGCCTTGGCCTCCGGCGGAAAATATTCGTTCACGTACAACTCGCCCAGGGCCTCGCCGATGCAGCTATCAATGACCTTGGCCGAGCGCTTCCAGCGCGGTTCCTGTTCCTGCTGGCCGCTGAGTTCCCGGCCGAAGAAATTGAAATTCTCTTCCTCCACCGCCGCGGTGAGGAACGGCGCGCTGCTGTGCAGCAGGTGCCAGCGCAGATACACCTTCCAGTCGGACAGCGGGCGTTTTTCCAACATTTGATTCACTGCCGTGAAAAATTCCGGCTGGCCGACGATGGCATAGGGCACCGGAATGAGGCCGCCGCCGGCCACCGGATCGGTCGCCAGGCCGGAATCAATGAAATACGTCTTCCAGGGGATGATCGGGTTGGTGGCGAGGAGTTCGCTGGTGGTCAGCTTGTTGTAATTCTTGTCCGGGTCGCGCAAATCCACGCGGCTGCGGCTGGCCTTGGCCAGCGCGGTTTCCAGGTCCATGACGACGGCGGCATGCACCCCGGCGTCCGCCGGCGTTTCACCGAGCAGGGTGAACATTTTGGTCACATGCGCCTGATACTTCTCCCGCATTTCGGCAAAGCTGTCTTTGAGATAATAGTCGCGGTCGGGGAGGGTGAGGCCGCCCTGATCCAGGTGATACGCGTAAATGGCGCTGTTCTTGTCGTCCGGGCCGTAGCCGGTGTTGAAGAAGCCGCCGATACCGCGCGCGTGAAAATCCGCCAGCAGCGCGAACAGATCCTGGCGTGTGGCAATGCGGTCAATGGCCTTGAGGTCGCCGGCCAGCGGTTTGAGGCCCACTTGCTCAATCTGGTTGGTGTCCATGGCGGCGGCAAAGAAATCGCCCACCTCGCGCACCACGGCTTGCGGGGTGGCATTCTGGTTCGTGGCGGTGTCGAGGAGAATCTGGTGGATGAGATACCAGTTGCGCTCGGCGAGTTCGCTGAAGCTGGCCCAGCGTGACTTGTCCGGCGGCACGGGATTTTGCTTCACCCAGTTGCCGTTGGCATAAAGGTAAAAGTTGGTGGCCGGTGACACGGCGGGGTCCATGTAATCCACCGAGAAATGCGGCACGGGCGGCGGCAGGTCGGGGGCGGTGGCGGTTACCGCGGCAGCGGCACCAAAGGGGAGCAGGAGGGTGGAAAGCGCAAAAACGATGAGAAAGTTCCTCTTATTCATAACAGCCCCGCGATAATACTCCGGCCCGATAAGTTGGAAAGCAATTGTTGCTTCCGGGAAGAAAATGCGGGTGGCGCCGGGTCCCGGCAGGGCGGGAGCCGCTCTCCGCCTCGTTCTTCGTTCTCGTCCTCGACTTGGTAAAATTTTCGAGAATGAGAGACGAAGGACGAGGACGAGGACGATGGATAGCCTCGTTACCTCGGCTGCTACTTTATACGGGCGGCCCGTCCGCGGGCGGTTGAACGTTTTTCGCGCCGCCGGGTCGAATTCGCATGCAGGCAAAAACCCTTTGCGAGCGGGCGCGCCGGATTTGGCGCCGGGACATCCGACCCCTGTTGATTTTGACCCTGGTGATGTGTTCCATCCGGTCGTCGCTGGCGGACTGGAACGACGTGCCCAGCGGCTCGATGCGCCCCACCATTTTGGAGGGCGACCGCATTGTCGTGAACAAGCTGGCCTACGATCTGAAAGTACCGTTTACCACGTGGCATCTGGCTGAATGGAGCAACCCCCAGCGCGGCGACATTGCGGTGTTCTATTCGCCTTACGACGGCCAGCGGCTCGTCAAACGTGTCATCGGTCTGCCCGGCGACACCGTGGAGTTGCGGAACAACGTACTGCTGGTGAATGGCGCGCCGATGGAATATCAACCGTTGCCGGCGGAACGCTTGCGCGACATTCCCGCAGCGGAACAGGCGGGACAGCTCTACGCCCGGGAGGAATTGCCCGGCCAGCCGCACGCCGTGACGGCCTGCCCCGCGTTGCCGGCCATGCGCAGCTTTGCGCCGGTTGCCGTGCCGGCGGGACATTATTTCATGATGGGCGACAACCGCGACAACAGCTTTGATTCCCGTTACTGGGGCACGGTGGACCGCAGCCAGATTGTGGGCCGCGCCACGGCCGTGGCCATCTCCTTTGACAAGCAACACCACTGGCAGCCGCGCTGGGATCGGTGGTTCACCTCGCTTTACCCTGACAAGGCGGAGCAGGAATAGAAATGCCGCGACCGTAAATTGCCTGTGGTCCGGGAAAAAGGCCGCCGCCACTACGAGCCAAACAAATCCATCTGCGGGGCGGGGGCAAGTTGCTTGAGTTTCTCGCGGTCCTGCTGGCGGCGGCTCTGGCGCACGTTGCCTTCGGGCGTGAGTTCGGATTCTTCGAGGTTGGACAAAATTGTTTTGGCCCGGTCCAGCACCACCTTGGGCACGCCCGCCAGCCGCGCCACCTGGATGCCGTAGCTCTTGTCCGTGCCGCCGGGAACTATCTTGCGCAGAAACACGATGGCATCCTGCCATTCGCGCACGGCCACGTTGAAATTCTTCAGGCGCGGCAGGCGTTGGGCGAGTTCGGTGAGTTCGTGATAATGCGTGGCAAAGAGCGTCTTGGCTCCGACCACGTGATGCAGGTGTTCGACAATGCTCCAGGCCAGCGACAGGCCGTCGAAGGTGCTGGTGCCGCGGCCGATTTCATCCAGGATGATGAGACTCTGCGGCGTGGCGTTGTTGAGGATGTTGGCGGTTTCGCTCATCTCCACCATGAACGTGGATTGCCCGCGCGCGAGGTCGTCGCTGGCGCCGATGCGGGTGAAAATGCGGTCCACCAAATCAATGCGCGCCGCGGCGGCAGGCACAAAGCTGCCGGTGTGCGC
>DATJIU010000183.1:0-6115 GCA_035492855.1 Dongiaceae bacterium
GGATTTTGAAAATAGCTTTTCAATACCCGGTCGCCCGCCTCGGAACGCAGCCGAAACACCCGGTTGTTGGCGCCACCGGGCAAAGGTTGCAATACATACGCCCCCATATCCCCCAGCCGGCGGACCAGCGGAGTGACCTTCTCCCGCAAGGCGGTGGCCTCGGTGGGCCGGGCCAGTTCCAGGGCAAACAACTCGCGGATCGCCGACCACGCACTGGCACGCAGAAATTTTGCTTCCGCGCCGTAAAGCTCGTTGGAGTCGAAAAGAATTCGCAGGACACCCGGGGGAAACGCCGCTTCGGCCAGAAATTCCGGCAGGTCATCAACGAAATGGGTGCAACCACAACTGGCAATGCGCTCCAGTTTGGCGACCTTGGTCAGCTCGAAGAATACCTCGCTGCGCGGCAGGCCGATTTTAGCCGGGTCAAAAAATCCCTGCAGTTCCAGCCAGGCTGTGGCGGCCGCGTGCAAATCGTAGGGCTCGCCCCGGAACGGATGCCGCGTTTTGTGGCTGATGATGGAGATGGGGAGGCCCACCGCGCGACAGGCCTGAAAAAACTCAATGACTCCCGGATACGGCGCCGCCTCCGCCATGCGAAAGCCGTATACATAGCCCTGCATCTCGGTCCAGGCCTCCTCGTTGCCAACGCGCCGCAAATAATTGCGCACGTCGGATTTGTTGACGGGTACTGTGTCGGGGATGAGGTTTTTTTCGCGCGCGACTCTGTGGAACAGCGCGTCGTAGCACACAATCGTGTTGTCGAAATCAACGCCAATATGCATGGCAACGAGATCAGCCCAACACCGCGCGGATGCGCCCGGCCAGGGCCGGGGCGGTGAGGCCGAATTTTTCCCGGGCGTCCTCCTGTTCGGCGGTTTCGTGCAGGAATTCATCCGGCGTACCGCAACGCAGCAGTCGCGCCCCGGCGACCGTCTGGTCCGCGCGCCATTCCGCCACGCTGCCGCCCAGGCCGCCGAGCACGCTGTGTTCTTCCAGCGTGACGACGAGTTTGTAGCGTTGGAAGGCATCCGTGAGCAACGTCTCATCCAGCGGTTTGACCGTGTGAAAACTTATCACGGCTGCGGAAACATTTTCTTTGGCTAGCAGGTCTGCCGTTTCCAACGCCGCCGGCAGCATGTTACCGGTGCTCAACAGGCAGACATCCTTGCCAGCGCGCAGGGAGAGGGCCTTGCCAATTTGAAAATCCGGTTCGGTGGAGTGAATGACCGGCTCACCTTTTTTGCCAATCCGGATGTAAACCGGCCCGGGATATTGCAACGCCGCCTTGAGGGCGCCCCGCACTTCCATGGCGTCTGCCGGCGCGACCACGGCCAGACCGGGCAGCAGCCGGAGCATGCCCATCTCTTCGCAAGAATGATGCGTGGCGCCGAGCGAGGCATACGATAATCCCGCGCCGGTGCCGACGATGATGACCGGCTGATGATGGTAGCAAACATCAATGCGAATTTGCTCCATGCACCGGTAGGTAATAAAAGGCGTAATGGTGTAGCAAATGGGCCGCAGGCCGCTCATGGCCATGCCGGCAGCCATGCCGATCATGTTGGCTTCGGCCACCCCGCAGTTAAAAAACCGGTCCGGACATTTGGCCTTCAGATCATCAAACAGCCGGTTTCCAATATCACCACTGAGCAGCACCACGCGGGCATCGCATTGGGCGAGCTCGGTGACTTGTTTGGCAAAAGCGTTTCTCATGCGAGTCCCAGCTCCTTTTTCGCCGCAGCCACCTCTTCCGCCTTCGGCACGCGGTAGTGCCAGTTGTTGTCGTCTTGCATGAAGGAAACTCCCTTGCCCTTGATGGTATTGGCGATAATGGCGACCGGTTTGCCGCTGCCGTTGGGAACGGATTGTAACAACCGCGTCAGCGCGGCAATGTCGTGACCGTCAATCTCGTGCGCATCCCAGCCGAATGCCGCCCATTTTTCACGCAGCGAAGGCAGGGCCATCACTTCATTGCTGCGGCCGGTGGCCTGCCATTTGTTGTAATCCACGATAATGCAAAGCTTCTCCAGTTTCTGCGCCGGGGCGAACATGGCGGCTTCCCATACCGTGCCTTCGTTGCATTCGCCGTCGCTCAAACACACGAAGACGCGGTAATCCTGTTTTTGAATGCGGGCGGCGAGAGCCATGCCCACCCCCACCGGCAGGCCGTGGCCCAGCGAGCCGGTGGCGAGTTCCACGCCCGGGGCACAATTCGGCGCGGGCTGTTCCGCCAACGGCGCGCCATGGGTGGCAAACGTTTCCAGCCAGTCCTTGGGGAAAAATCCACGCTCCGCCAGAGTGGCGTAAAGCGCCGTGGCCGCATGACCTTTGCTCAGAATAAAGCGGTCGCGGCAGGGATCGGCAGGCCGGGTGGCTTCAATCTTCAGCACGTTCCAGTAGGCGGCGACCAAAATGTCCACGCACGAGAGGGCCGAACCGAGGTGCGGTGTGCCAGCAGCATGGGACATTTGGATCAGCCGGTAGCGCAATTGGCGCGCGGTGAGTTCCAGGTTGGGGGCAGCGGAGGTCATGAGAAATGAATAATGCAATGCACCACTTCGCCGGAACGCATTTTGGCGATGCCGTCGTTGACTTCGTTCAGCGTGATGCGGTGGGAGATGAACCCCTTGGGGTCAAATTGTCCGGCGCGCATCATGCGCAGGTAGCGTGGGATGTCTTCCGCCGGCTGGCTTTCGCCGCCGTGCGATCCCCGTAGCACTTTACCGAGGTGCAATGGCAGAGTGTTGAGCGTCATTTTTTTGTCGGAGGCCATCACGCCCACGCCGATGACGCGGGCAAAATTGCCGGCCAGCGCAAAAGCCTGTTCCAGTACGGCGGGATTGCCGGTGCCATCCACCACCACATCGGGCCGGCCGCCGTCCAAGATGCGCATCACGGCCCCGGCAAAATCTTCCTTGGTGGAATTGATGGTGTGGGTGGCGCCATATTTCGCCGCCACCTGAAGCTTGTGGTCCTGCACATCCACGGCGATGACCGGGTACGCCCCGGCAAGTTTCGCGCCCAGCACCGTGCCCAGACCAATGCCACCGCAACCGATGATAACCACGGCCTCGCCAATTTTTACCTGCGCATTGTTATTGATGGCGCCAAAGCCGGTGGTGAGGGTGTCGGCGAGCAGGCAGCAAATCTCAAAATCCGTATCCGGCGGCACTACGGTGACGCGGTTTTCAGACAACACGGCAAACTGCTGGAAAGTCGTGATGGGGCCGGAATTGACCTTTTTGCCGTCCCACGAGTAAACCGCGCCGCGAGCCTCGATGCCGCGACCAGGCCGCCAGTGGCAGACCACCCGGTCGCCGGGTTTTACGTGCCGCACTTCCGGACCAACCTCGCGCACAATGCCGCCCGCCTCATGCCCGAGCAGGTGGGGCAACCATTTGTCCGGGCCTTTGACGCCATCAATCTCGCCGATTTGCGAACCGCAGATGCGGCTGGCCTTAATTTCCACGAGCACCTGGCCAAAACCGGGGGCGGGCAGTTCCACTTCGGCCAGCACGAGCGGCTTTTTTTGTTCAACCAGAATGGCGGCGGCGGTTTTCATCAAATTATCACGACAATTTAGATTCCCAGCAAAATCGCAGAATTGCCAGACGGCTCAAGGAGAATTTTGATGCAAAGGGGTAGGAACAACCAAGAAACTGCGGGGAAATGGCCGCAAAGGAACGCAGGGAGCGCAAAGAGGAACAGGCGAGGCAGACTGTTATGCGGCACGGCCTGAGTCATGACCTCAAGAATCGGATTGGAGGACATGGTTGTCCCTTGCAGAAGAATCCGGGTTGTGGTGAGGTTGGCTTTGGTATTAAGCGCTTGATGGCGCAGGAATGACGAGTGTTCACCTGCGCTGCTCCCGGCGGTAACTGAAATCAGCAAATATGCTCACCTGGACGAATTGCCAAGAACACGTGGATTGGGCCGAACTGGAAACAGTTTATCGGCTGGCGCCGCTGGGAAACAAGAGCGCCGCCTTGCTAAAACTGGTTTTTGGCAACAGCCGGTACAAGTGGTTTGTGTACGATGCCGGCAAGCTGGTAGCCGCCGGCCGGGCGCTGGCGGACGGCGCGGACTGCTCCTACATCTGCGACGTGGCTGTGCTCCCCAGTCATCAGGGCCAGGGCTTGGGCAAGGAGTTGGTGTCCCGCCTGGTCGCCGACTCCAAGGAACACAAGAAAATCATCCTCTACGCCGTCCCCGGCAAGGAGGCGTTTTACGCGAAGCTGGGCTTTTTGCACATGCTCACCGCCATGGCCATTTTTCAGGACCCGGAAACCGCCATCAAACGGGGCCACCTACGTCATGCCTGAAACCGGTCTCATAGACAGGAAGTGGGCGCCCGGTTTGCAGGTGAAACTTTGGGCTCTTCCCCGCAAGCCAAATCATTCTCAAAAATTCCCGGTGGGCAGTACACTTCTCGGGTTGGTCGTGGCCCTGCTTTTGTTGTATTCCAGTGCGGGGTTCGCCGCCGAGTCACCGGGTTCATCCACTCAGCCGCCCTATCCGCCCAGCCCGGTCATCGAAAACATTGCCTGGGATTGGAGCACTTATAAAACGGCCGCTCGAGGAAGCGACCTCTGGCCGGTCACTTGGGCTGCCGATGGTAATCTCTACTGCGCGTGGGGAGACGGCGGCGGCTTTGGCGGATCCGACCAAGCCGGTCGTGTTGCGATGGGCTTTGCGCGCCTGCGGGGGAATCCGCCGGATTTTGCCGGTGAGAACGTCAATGGCGGAACTCAGGCATTGCATGCGGCCTCATTTCCGAGCGTGGGACATTTTGGCGGCAAAACCGGCGGCATCACGTGTGTTCGCGGGGTGTTGTATGCCTGGGAAAATATGCAAGACGGCAATTACCCGGATGTGGATTACCGGCTGATTTGGTCGGCCAACCTGGGGGCGACGTGGCAGCATAGTGATTGGTGCTTTCCCAAAGGCGCGGGCCAGTTCAAGCCGGCTACATTCCTCAATTTTGGTCAGGATTACGCCGGGTTGTCTGGCTCGCTCCAAGGCTACGTCTATTTCTTCGGCTACCGGCAGGGCGACTTTACCCGCACCTATCTGGGCCGCATGCCGCCAGATAAGTTATTGGATCGCAGTGCCTACAAGTTCTTGAGTCAGCTAACGGACGCAGGGCGGCCTACTTGGAGTGCCGACGCACAACAGGCATTCCCCATTTTTACGGACCCCAATGGCGGCACCTTGAACGTGGTTTATGACCCCGGGATCGGCCGCTACCTTGCCACCAGTTATCACCAGGGCCCGGGGCAACTCGGGGTTTTTGACGCGCCCGAGCCCTGGGGCCCCTGGACCACGGTTTATTATACGGAACACTGGGGAAAGATGGGTACTGGCGGAGAAGGCCTCGTGTGCAGCTTCCCACAAAAGTGGATGGCGGATGGCGGGCGCACGCTCTGGTGCATCTTCAGCGCCTACGGCACCGGCGCCAAGGAAGGCATCACCGCGCACGACCGTTTCAACTTGGTGAAAGCCACGCTGAAGCTGCGACCCGAAGTCGCGCCAGTTCGTGATGCCCGCATAGACCAACCGCGTTAAACGTCGGAAAAGATCCGCTCAGAAATTGAGCAGGGACATGCCACTCTTGATGAGCGTGGGCTTGGAGATGGGCGTGGCATTGCCGACAATCTTCACCGCCTGTGCCCCGGCGAGCTGGCCGAGGAAGGTGGCGAGATCCACCGGCAATCCCTGCGCGGCGGCCAGGGCGGCCACGGAAAAGAAGGCGTCACCGGCGCCGATGGTATCCACCACATCGCGTTCCAGCGGCGGGCAATGGCAGGCGGTTTCCTTGTCGTGCAGACCGATGGTCTGCACCGAGCCGCGCGTGAGCCAGGCGTAGCGGGCGTGAAACTTCCGCTTCAGGCCGGCAAGTTCGCGGTCAAAATCCAGCTCACGGCGGCCGGCGGAAAGCATCATTTCCTGCTCGTCGAGCGAGAAGGCATCAGCACGCCGGTACTGCCGGTTGATGATGTTATAGCCGTGATTGTTGGAATTGGTCTGGCAGTTGAGCGCCAGGAAGCGCGCGCGGTCCTGCACGAGTTCGCGCAGCCGCTCTTGCATCATGCCGTGGCCGAAATCGAGGAGCAGC
>DATJIU010000184.1:0-9425 GCA_035492855.1 Dongiaceae bacterium
CGCCGCCTATACCGCCTTAAACCGGACGAGCGATTCGCTCAATTCCCGGCTGGGGGCGGTGGAGCGGATCGCAAGCAAGCTGTCAGCCACGGTCTCAGTCCTCGGCGCGGCCACCAATAATATCGCCCTGTCTTCCTTGCAGTGGAATATCAATCCTGCCGCGTTCACCAACAAGGATTGCGTCCGCATCCCGGTGGCCACCAACGCCGGGGTAGTGTATTACCTTACCCTTTCCACCAACGCCCCGTAACGCCCCGGGCAGCCCGCATTCCGACCAAAAATTGAGCTTCCCCGATGGCTCCCGGCGCCGCAGCCAGGTTCTTTTTTGAAAATTCAGGTTGATTCTGGCGCGTGCGATGCAATGTTGATGCAAATTTGTCCTAATGCAACTGACACGTTTCATGAAATCTGGTTTCACCTTTTTGCTTGGTTCGGGTTTGATCTGCTTGGGGTTGGCGCTGGCTCAGCCGGTGGCCGCCCAAGGCACCGCGTTTACCTACCAGGGCCGCCTCGATCAGTCGGGCGACCCGGCCAACGGCCGTTATGATCTGACCTTTGGGCTGTATGACAGCAGCAGCAATGGCAATCAATATGGCCCTACCGTGACCAATCTGGCCACCGTGATGAGCAACGGCCTGTTCACCGTGCCGCTGGATTTTGGGGTCAATTTCCCAGGGGCGGACCGGTGGCTGCAAATCAGCGTGCGGACCAATGGCAATGGCACTTTCACCCTGCTCACTCCGCGACAACAAATCACGCCCACGCCTTATGCCATCGCCGCCGGCCAACTGACCGCCCCCCTGCCCGCCGGCCAGCTCAGCGGCATCTATCCCGGCATGGTCAACTTCAGCAATCCTTCCAACAGCTTTGCCGGAAATGGCGGTGGGTTGACCAACATTAATGCCGCCACTCTGGGTGGACTGACCTCATCCGCCTTCTGGCAGACCGCGGGCAACAGCGGCACCAGCCCGGCCACCGGCAGTTTCATCGGTACCACAGACGCGCAGGCGTTAGACTTCCGGGTGGGCAATGCCCGGGCGTTGCGCTTGGAACCCGGGCCCATACCCAACGTCATCGGCGGTGCCTCGAACAATGTAGCGTCGGGTTCGGGAGGCGTTATCGGTGGCGGGACGAACAACGCCGTCGGCGGCACGGCGGCCACGGTCCCGGGTGGCGCCAATAATGCCGCGCAGGGCGACACCAGCTTTGCTGCCGGCCAGCGGGCCAAAGCCCTGAACAATGGAGCATTTGTCTGGGCGGACGGTCAAAATTCCGACTTTGCCTCCACGGCGGACAACCAGTTCAGCATGCGCGCCGGTGGGGGGGTGCGCATCGTCACCACCAATGCCGCCAACACAAATGGCGTGGGGATGACGCTGGATGGAATTCCGGTGCTGGTGGGCAGTGGCGTGGGCGTGCTGGCCTGGCAGACAGTTTCTGGCACGGCCAAACAGGCGGAGCAGCATTACGGTTATGTACTGACCAATTCACAGCAGGTGACCATCACCCTGCCCGCTTCGGGCAATGTGGGCGATGTTTTCCGGGTTTCCGGTGCCGGGGCCGGCGGCTGGAAGATTGCCCAGAACGCGGGCCAATCCATCCTGGCGGGCAATTTCACCCTCGTCACCACCAACATTGTGGGCTGGACCGCCAGCACGGCGCCGACCGCCAACTGGTGGCGGCTGGCTTCCTCGGCGGATGGCAATATTTTGGTGGCCGCGATTTATGGCGGAGTGCTGTACCGGTCGGTAAATTCCGGCGATTCGTGGAGTCCCTGCAGCGGCGCGCCCAGCGGCAACTGGATTTCCATTGCCGCCTCGGCCGACGGCAGGAAGCTGGTGGCGGCCATTTCCGGCGGCAAGATTTATTACTCGCAGGATTACGGGGCCAATTGGTCCCCCAGCGCCGCACCCACCGCCAACTGGACCGCCCTGGCCAGTTCGGCTGATGGCAACCGACTGTTGGCCGCCGTGTACAATGGCCCCTTGTACACCTCCGCCAATGGCGGGACGTCCTGGACGAACCAAACCGGAATCACCGGCCCGTGGCAAGCCGTGGCGTCCTCGGGCGATGGCACCATTCTTACCGCGGGTTACCACAACGGCCCCATCTATTCCTCACTGGATTCCGGCGCATCGTGGAATCCCAATGCGCTCAACCAGGACTGGCTGTCGCTCGCCACGGCCGCCGATGGCAAGCTGCTTTACGGCGCTTCGTCCGGAGCGTTGCCCGGGCAGATTTTCAAATCAGATGACACGGCGGCCAACTGGCCGGCCACCAGCGCCCCGCTGACCAATTGGACCTGCATCGCCGCTTCCGCAGACGGCGCCAAGCTGGTGGCCAGCGTCAAGAATGGGCCGGTCTATTTGAGCTCCAATAGCGGCACCACCTGGCGGCCTTCCACCGCCCCAGCCACCTATTATTGGTCGGCGGTGGCCACTTCCGCTGATGGCAATAAACTGGCGGCGACCGTGTATGGTGGTGGGATTTACATTTCCCGCATCACTCCGCAGAGCACCACGACTGTGGGCACGGCCGGCTATCTGCTGGGGGGCCAGGGCACAGCCGTGGAACTGCAATACCTCGGAAACGGCCAGTTCATCCCCATCAGCCACGAGGGCGACATCTTTGCCTACTAGGCCGGCGGTATTCCGGATTGAAATACCGGTGACAGCAATCGCGCTACCCTCGTCCGGCTGCAAACTATGTTTGCTCCGGTGAAAAACGGCAGGTAGATTCCGGGCTCAAGATTGAGTTATCCCTTCAACATCTATCTGCTGGCGCTATTCAGCGCCGGGATGATCTCCGCCCTCAGCCTCCCCCTCTGGCGGCGCTGGTGCCGGGAAACCGGACTCGTGGATGATCCGGGCCAGCGCAAGATTCATCACACGCCCATTCCCCTCGCCGGAGGCCTGGCGGTGCTCACCGGATTGCTGGCGCCCGTACTGGGCGGGCTCGTGGCGTTGCGGTTGGGCTGGTTCGGTCTGGAGCATGCCGGCTTTGCGCTCAGCCATGGTTTCAGCAAACGGGGGCTTCAATTGGTAGCCATTCTCGTTGGGGCCGTCGGCATGGTGTTGTTGGGCTGGTGGGATGACAAATATGAGCTGCCACCGGCCCGTAAATTTGCCGGGCAGCTGCTGATTGCCGCCCTGGTGGCCGCTGCCGGAGTGCGCATCACGCTGTTCATTTCAAACGTCGCCTTCAGTTACGCCGTTACCATTTTGTGGATGCTCACGCTCATCAACGCCTTCAACTTCATGGACAACATGAACGGTCTGTGTACAGGACTGGGAGCAATTTGCGCCTGGTATTTTGCCGTCATTGCCGCCACTGACGGCCAGTATCTCGTAACGCTGATCGCCCTGCTCACCTGCGGCGCGCTGGCGGGTTTTCTGCCGTACAATTTCCCCCGGGCGAGCGCTTTCCTTGGGGATGCTGGCAGTCATCTGGTCGGTTACCTGCTGGCCGTGCTGGCCATCCTGCCGCATTTTTACAGCGTGGAAAATCCCCGGCATCTCGCGGTGCTCACGCCATTGCTGGTGCTGGCTGTGCCGCTGGGTGACCTGGTGTGGGTAGTCGTAATACGCCGGCGGCTGGGGCAGCCGTTCTATGTAGGCGACAACAACCACCTTTCACACCGTCTGGTGCGGCGGGGGCACAGCAAGACCACGGCGGTGCTGATGATCTGGTTGCTGGCGGCGTTGCTGGGCCTGCCCGCCGCGCTTTAACCGCACAGTCCGGCCAGATGGCGCTCGGCTTCAATGGCCGCGGCGCAACCCAGTCCCGCTGCGGTGATGGCCTGACGATACACCTTGTCAGTGCAATCTCCCGCCACGAACACGCCGGGAACGTTGGTGGCCGCGCCTTTTTTGGGAATGATGTAGCCGGCGTCGTCCATGTCGATGATGCCCTTGAAAATTTGCGTGTTGGGCACGTGGCCAATGGCCACAAACACCCCGGCGCAATCCACCACCCGTTCGGCACCGGTGTTGACATCCTTCACCCGCACGCCGGTGACCTTGTCCAGTTTGGGGTCCAGCACCTCGGTGACCACGCTGTTCCAGATGGGTTTGATTTTGGGATTGGCCAAGGTGCGCTCTGCCATGATCCTGGAGGCGCGCAAGCTATCGCGCCGGTGAATGAGATACACCACGGAGCCGAAGCGGGTCAGATACGTGGCCTCCTCACAGGCCGAATCACCCCCGCCCACCACCACCAGCGGCTGGTTGCGGAATATGGGCAACGCACCGTCGCATGTGGCGCAATAGGTCACACCCTTGTTCTCCAGCAGGTGTTCGCTCTCCAAGCCGAGATGCCGGTGCCCGGCGCCGCTGGCGATGATGAGCGTTTTCGTTTCCACCCGTTCGCCGTCCACGGTGAGCACCAACGGCTGCTGCTTGAGGTCCACGGCCTCGACGGTTTCAAATTTTACCCGGGCGCCGAATTTTTCCGCCTGCTTTTGCATGCGGGTCATCAGTTCATAGCCATCCACGCCCTCGGGGAAGCCGGGATAATTCTCCACGATGGTGGTGGTGGTGAGCAGTCCCCCGGGCTGCCGGCCGGTAAGCACCAGCGGCTGCAGATTCGCGCGCGCCGTGTAGAGCGCCGCTGTCAATCCCGCGCAACCGCTGCCAATGATGACAACATTTTCCATAGGGTGAACAGGTTAGTTAACCCGCAAATGATTGGCAACTTATGTTGCAAAAATTCCCGCGGCCAAAAGTAAAAAATTTGATTTGCCGGGTTTCCCGCCCCCGATTACCGTCCTCGCAGTTGGAAGGCCCAGGGAGCGCCCAAACCCGAATCGGCAAAGCGATGTAACTATGAGCAAACAACCGTTGACGGTCAAGGAACTGGATGGAATGGTCGCCGGGTTGAACCGGCTGGCCCGCAATTTGTGGTGGACCTGGAACCAGGAGGCCCAGGAAATCTTCCAGGATCTTTCCCCCCGCAGCTGGCAGAATCTTTACCACAACGCCGTTGCCATCCTGCGCGAAGTTTCGGAATACGAACTGCGCGTGCGGCTGCAGAATCCTCATGTCGGTGCCCGGGTGAAACATGTTCTCGCGGAATTTGAAAAATACCTCAACGCCAAGGATACCTGGGGGGCAAAAAACGCCCCGCTGCTGAAGAAAAATCCGGTGGCTTATTTTTCCGCCGAATTTGGCTTTCATGAAACCCTGCCCATTGCCGCCGGCGGCCTGGGCATCCTGGCCGGCGACCATGCCAAGTCCGCGAGCGACCTGGGCCTCGGCTTTGTGGGGATCAGCCTTTTTTACCGCGAAGGTTATTTCCAGCAGGCCGTTGATGCCAACAACTGGCAGACCGAATATTACCGCCTGTTGAATCCGCCCAACCTGCCAATGGAGCCCGTACTGGATGCCAAGGGCGAGCCGCTGACGGTCACCGTGCAGGTGGGCCTGTCCAAGGTGGTCGTGCAGGCCTGGCGGGTGAATGTGGGCCGGGTGCCGGTGTACCTGCTGGATGCCAACCGGCCCGAGAACGAACCTTACATCCGCGACCTGACCCTGCGCGTGTATGGCGGCGACAACACCACCCGCATCATGCAGGAAATCCTGCTGGGCGTGGGTGGCGTGCGCCTGTTACGCGCCCTGGGCCACCAGCCTTCCACGTTCCACATGAACGAAGGTCACGCGGCCTTTTTGACGCTCGAACTGATGCGCGAGAAGATTGCCGCGGGAAAGAGCTTCGACCACGCCTGCGCCGCCACCAAGAAAGAATGCATCTTTACGACGCACACCCCGGTGGCCGCCGGCCACGACCGGTTCAGCAGCGAGTTGATGCACCATGCGGCGTCCAAATTCTCCGAGAGCCTCAAGATCACTCCCGCCCAACTCATGGGGCTGGGCCGGGTGCGGCCCGAGGATGAGCACGAGCAATTCTGCATGACCGTGCTCGCGCTCAAATTCTCCCGGGCGGCCAACGGCGTCAGCGAACTGCATGGCCAGGTCAGCCGGGAAATGTGGCAGGCGCTCTATCCCGGCAAGACCGTGGATGAAGTGCCCATTGGCCATATCACCAACGGCATTCATGTGCTCGGCTGGATGAAGGGCACCGTGCGGCGTTTCTGGGAGCACCGGCTCAACGGCGCCGGCGCCGACTGGAGCACGCAGGTGAACAGCCCGGAATTTTGGAGCCAAATGGCCAATCCCGAGTTCATCAGCGACGAGGAACTCTGGTCGTTGCGCTACCGCTTGCGCCGCGAACTGATTGAATTTGCCCGGCGCCGGCTGCTCATTCAGCACCAGCGGCTGACCCAGGGCGATTTCATCGCCTTCGACCAGTTGCTCAATCCCGATGCGCTCACCATCGGCTTTGCGCGCCGGTTCGCCACCTACAAGCGCGCCCCGCTGATTTTCCAGCAGTTCGAAAACATCGTCAAACTCACCCGCGACACCAACCGGCCCGTGCAATTCATTTTTGCCGGCAAGGCGCATCCGCGCGATGATGACGGCAAACGCTACATCCAGCACATTATTCATCTCAGCAAATACAGTGATTTGCAGGGCCACCTGGTGTTCATTGAGAATTACGACGTTCATGTGGCGCGCCAGATGGTTTCCGGCTGCGATATTTGGCTCAACAACCCGCGCCGGCCGCTCGAGGCGTCCGGTACCAGCGGCATGAAGGCCGGCTGCCACGGCTGTCTCAATCTGAGCATCCTGGATGGCTGGTGGCGCGAGGGCTACGACGGCACCAACGGTTTCGCCATCGGCGAAGACGCCCACGCCATGGATATTGAAGAGCAGGATCGCGTGGATAGCGCCAACCTCTACAAGACACTCACGGAAGAAGTCATTCCGACATTCTATGACCGGGATGAAACCGGGGTGCCGCGAGCCTGGCTCAAGAAGATCCGTCGGGCCATGACCACCCTGGTGCCCCAGTTCGACACCTGGCGCATGGTCCAGCAATACTCCGACCGGTATTACACCAAGTCCTGAGCAGGGAAAATCGAGACGAATCCAAGTCATCTAGAAATCTCCAGCGGCATCCGACCAGGATTCCTGGCCCATGCCGCTGAAATTGGGCTAAACCCATGGCTGTCGCATTGGCAATGGGCTTGCCGGTTTGGTCTAGTTTTTGAAAATGGAAAACTGCGATGCCGGCTTTGTTTTCTCCCGGCATTCCGTTAGACTCCCTGCATGTTGCCGGACATTCGATCGTTGACGCAGGAGGAATTGCACCGCCACTTCCAGGAGTGGCGGCAGCCGGCGTATCGCGTGGCGCAGTTGTTGGAATGGCTCTATGTGCATCGCGTGACGGCGTGGGACGCCATGACCAACCTGCCCAAAGCCCTGCGCGAAAAACTGCAACACGAATATTCGCTGCAACCATTGAAAATGGTCCGCAAACAGGGCGCCCGGGACGTCACCCAAAAATTTCTCTGGCAGCTGGCGGACGGTCAGTTTATTGAGAGCGTGCTCATCCCCGCCAACCCTGCCCTGTATGGCGAGGCCAGCGACCGGCATACACTGTGTGTTTCCACCCAGGTCGGTTGCGCTTACGGATGCAAATTTTGCGCCAGCGGTCTCGATGGTTGGAAACGCAATCTCACTCCGGACGAAATCGTGGAGCAGGTCCTGGCCGTGGAACGGTGGAACAAGGAATCCGCTCCGGACGCCACCTCCACAGACCGACTGGTGAATAATCTGGTCATCATGGGCATGGGCGAGCCCCTGGCGAATTACGAGAATTTGCTCAAAGCGCTTAAGATTCTTAATGCTCCCTGGGGCGGCGGCATTGGCGCGCGTAAGATCACGGTCTCTACCAGCGGCTTGGTGCCGCAAATCCGCAAACTGGCCGATGAGCCAGCGCAATTTCGCCTGGCCATTTCCCTGCACGGCGCCACGGATGCCGTCCGCGACCGCATCATGCCCGTCAACCGCAAGCACCCGCTGGCGGAGTTGACCGCCGCCTGCGAATACTACCAGCAAAAAAAAGAGCGGATGATCACGCTGGAATACATCCTCATCGCCGGAGTGAACGACAGTTTGGACCAGACCCGCCCGCTCGCCGATCTCGCCCGCCGATTGCACGCCAAGGTGAACCTCATCCCCTACAACCGCGTGGAAAGCCTGGCCTGGGAACGCCCGGCCGAATCTGTATGTGAAGCCTTCCTGGCCGGCCTGGAAAACCTCGGCATTACCGCCACGCTCCGCCGTGAAAAGGGCCACGACATTGATGCCGCCTGCGGCCAATTACGCCTCAAGACCGAGCGCGAACTGGCTGTCCACCCCGCAGCCACGGCAGCCTGATTGGGAGTCTGGACCGACAACAGTTTTTATGGCAGGGTTCGGTGACTGGGACGAGCCCTAATCGGCGAATGTTTAACCGGCCCTTTATTCGCAATTGCTCATTCCCTCCCACACCTCTTTATGATACCTTGCGCCGGTTTCCAGGGCACATGATGCCAGCAAGCAGGACTTGGAAAGGAAGCGGAAATGGTAATGAAACTATTCGATTCATTGACAGTCAGAAAATACTATCTGGCCGGGAGGGAACTGCTGACGGACTCCTGTTACCGGGACACACGTGAAATCAGCGGCCGGGAGTCGCTGAAACGGCCAACACGCACCGAAATTCTCAATTTCCTGCTTTCCCGGGCTCCGGGAAAAACTTGTTACCTCGAAATCGGAGTGCGCAATCCGGACGCTAATTTCAATCACGTAATTGCGGGTCAAAAGTACAGCGTGGATCCCGGCGTTGAATTCAAACGCAATCCCGTGGATTTCAAGCTGACCAGCGATGAGTTTTTTGCAGCGATGTCCAGCGGCAAGGTGCTGTCTCCGGATTTCCGATTTGATGTCATCTTCATCGATGGCCTGCATCTGGCCGAACAGGTGGACCGGGACATTGTCAATGCCTTGCGGTTTATCAAGGACGGCGGTTTCGTGGTTCTGCATGATTGCAATCCGCCCACGGAATGGCACGCCCGGGAGAATTACCGCTACCGCCTGACGCCAGCCGGAAATAATTGGAATGGTACCACCTGGAAGGCTTTTTTGAAATGGCGCACGAATACCTCCGTTCATTCCTGCTGCATTGACTCCGATTGGGGCGTGGGCATCTTTTCCAAGAGCCATCCCATTGGTGCCAGCATTGCCCCAGCCAATCCATTTTTTGAGTTTGGCGACCTGGTTAAAAACCGGAAAAACTATTTAAATCTCATCGGCTTTGATGAACTGAAGGCATTGTTGACCAAACCTTGAGGTGGCAGCGGCTTGGCGGCCGGCAGCCGGGCTCACTGTGATAACCGAGACCATCCAAGCCCTCTCCCATGTTTCGCATCTGACCTACGCCGCGATTGGCATGGGGCTGTTCATTGCAGCGTTTTCGTTCCGGCTGTTCTTTCCGGACTTGTCCAATTTTTGGGAGTGCCTGTGTTACAGCCTCCGGGGCCA
>DATJIU010000185.1:0-14012 GCA_035492855.1 Dongiaceae bacterium
GTCCCAAACGTGTCAAAACATGTCCCACCTTCTCATAGACCACCTTGCAAAAAATCCGGTAAGGTACTGTGAATTAATCCAAATCGTCCGCAAAAGTCACCGTAGTAACGTGAGTTATGCGCTTTGAAGCGACTTTCGGAGGGTTTGCCAATACGAAGGGAAACAATAAACAAATGAAGACCACGTCCCAACTGTTGCTGGCCGGTACGGTTCTGGCCGCAGCCTGCAGCGCCCATGCCGCCATTGACATCACCCCCACGTTTGCCGGCGCTCCCAGCGGCTGGTCCACCGACCGGTATGATCCCACCTCGTTCAGTGATGTGGGGAATTATCAGGGCCGCAGTGACGTGCTGGGTATTGGCATCACTTCCGCAGGCGCCTTGAATAACCGGCCCGCAGCATTCCAGAGTTCATTTTACAACACCCAGGGCAGATCGCAGGCCATCAGCGGCGGGGCGGGCACCATGATCTCGGCCGACCTTTACATTCCCACCACTTGGGGCAACTCTGCCAACGGGAATTTCCGCTCCGATATCTGGGGCGTGATGAGCGACGGCTCGGCCAATGTAACCGATTACCCGATTCTCGGCTTTTCCAATTACGGCGGCGCCGCCCGCTTCCGGATCTGGGAAGAAAACTTGGGGGTGTGGGTCGATCTCGCGGCTACGGTCAACTACGACTCGTGGAACTCCCTGGGCATCGAATTCACGGGCACGTCGTACGTGTACTGGGTGAACGGCACCGCCGTTTTGATGGATGACACGATAAACGGCAGCACCGGTTTCAGCTCCATCATCATGCAGGCTTACAACTTCGGCGGGGATCCGAGCTATCCGGATGCCAATGCCGTGGACTACACCGCCTACTGGAGCAACACGCCCGTACCCGAGCCTTCCACCTATGTTGCCGGCGCCCTGCTGCTGCTGCCCGTGGGCTTCAGCACCCTGCGGCTGATGCGCAAGAGCCAAAAGGCCTGAGTCGTTCAAGATCTGCCAACCCGATCCCGTCAACAAGCCGGTCCTTGCGACCGGCTTGTTGCATTTTTACGACTTGCCGGGCTGCGCTCAGCACCCGCCTTGGTTTCACCCGGGTCACTGGCCTGATTTGGCGCGGTCAAAAAGCTTTTTTTCCTCTGGCAACAGCTTCGCCTTGGATGCCAGGTTGAGATAAGGCAAGGCCCTTTGTTTTTCACCCAGGCCTTGCAATACCAGGCCGTAATAACCCGCAATGGCAGGCTGCTCCAGGGCCAGCGGCGGGAGTTGCTGGAAAACTTTCAAGGCGGCGGCATCCTGATTTTGCAGGTGCAGCGCGAAGGCATAGGTGGAAGCAAAGACCGCGTTGGTCGGCGCCTGCTGATAGAGTTTTTGCGCCAGCTCATATGGCTTGTACTCCACGGCGTTCAGCAACAATGCGGCCATGATCATGGTATTCCGGTCGTTAAGATCGGTGGGATCCCGTTTGGACAATTGATTGCACAGCACCAAAAGTCCCCGGGTATCGCCGCTTTCAATCAACAGGGTGATCAATTCCAGCACTTCTGGCTTGGCCGCTGGATCCAAATCCACGATATGCTGCAAGACCTCTTGCAACTCCGGGCGCCATTGCCAGCGGGTCATCAAATCCTGCAGCCAGAGCAACCGCTGTTTGACGAGGTGGGTGCTGCCGACGGCGAGTTCCCATTCCACCCGCGCCCCCGCATCCGATCCCTGCTCGCGCAGGGCCCGGGTCAGGTAGGCATGCCGCAGGCATTCCCGCTCGCCCCAGGCAAGGGGTTTCAAAAAGGTCTCCAGTGCCTGCCATTGCCTCAGGGCGGCATAATTTCCGGCCACCAGCATCGCCAAAGGCTGGTTGGTGAGTGTTGTTCCGGGCAAGGTTTGCAGCCATTGCATGGCCGCCGCTGGCGAGATCCGGCCCGTCTCCCACTGGGCCAGCAGGAACGTATCCCGCGGGCCGCGGGCCGGGCCGACTGCCTCCTGCTGCAGCGCCTGTAGGGTGGCCGCAAAATTCGTGGCGCCGGTTTCTTGAAGCAGCTGCACATACACCAGCCGGTCGGAAAAGAGCGAGTTGGTCTCCCGCACCAACGTGGTAGAGATGATGAGTGCGTTGGCGAGTTGATGCCGCCCGAGGGCGTCGCCGATAAGCTCCCGGAGCGCCTGACACCGCACCGCGGCATTGGTGGGGTTGTGTGACATCCCCGCCAAGGTGTTGCGGGCGGTAGTCGCCACCGTTGGATCGGCGTCATGCAGGCGAACCCGGGCGAGACTCAACTGGGCCTGCAGATTGCCTGGCTCCAAGCGCAAGGCCTCCTGAAAATGCTGCTCCGCTTCCGGCAGGCGGTAAAAGGTGGCGGCCACGCTGCCGGCAGCAAGCTGATACCTTACCGTCGACTGATCCGCCGGCGCCACCTGGGCCAGAGCGTTGGTGGCCGTGGCGAAATCATCTGCGTCCATGGCCGTATCCACCAAAGCCAGCCGGTCTTTCAGGGAATGGGGATCCAGTTCCACCACCCGGCGGCGCCACTTCACGGCATTGGGGGCATGCGCGACATCCATCAGGTCCGCCATCAACCGCGTGGCCTCCAAATCGTTGGCATTGAAACGTAGCGCCCGTTGCAAACACAGCATGGCGTTCTTGGGATCCGCTTTGTCCAGGTAATGATGCGCCTGCTGGAGCAACCGGCTCTGCCGCAGGGCGACGTATTTGCGGTAGCCCAGATAACCGCCGCCCAATACCAGCACCGCCAGCACGCCCGCCACTAGCAACACCTTCGCTGTTTTCCCTTTCATAGTCACATTTCCAAATCCGTCATGAAGTGACTGCATTAAAAAGGCTGAACGCCCCTTTGGCCAGTCTGGAAATAATTCTTTTCGCGAAGTCATCCCCGGAATGAACGTTGCCAGACCGGATTTCATGCGCGACAATCGCACCATGCCCGCAGTTCCTTGGCGCCACCACCAGCGGCGTCATTTCGTTTCCGGCCGCAATTTCGGCGCCACCCTGGTCGCTGCGGCCTCGCTTGTTTTAAGCGCTACTCCTGTCTGGGCTGCCACCACCACGCTGGGCATCGCCGGCGCCCGCTTCACGCTTAATGGCCGGCCGGCCTTCCTGTATGGCATCAGCTACTACGGCGGCTTGGGCGCTCCCACAAATTTGGTTTCCCGCGACCTCGAGGATCTGCAGCGTTCCGGTTTCAACTGGCTCCGGGTCTGGGCCACATGGTCGGGATTTTCCAACGACGTCGCGGCGGTGGATGCGCTCGGCAACGGCCGGGAACCGTACCTTACCCGGCTCAAACAACTCGTGGCGGATTGCGACCGCCGGGGTCTGGTGGTGGATGTGACGCTGTCGCGGGGCGATGGCCGCAACGGATCGCCAGCCTTACCCACATTTGCGGCGCACCAGCAGGCCGTGTCCACCCTCGTTGCCGCCCTGAAGCCGTGGCACAACTGGTATCTCGACCTGGCCAACGAACGTAATATCCGTGATGCGCGTTTCGCCAGCATCGCCGAAATCAGCCAACTGGTCACCCGGGCACACACCCTGGACCCGGAATTGCGCGTCACCGCCTCGCACGGCGGCGACCTCAACCGGGAAGAACTGGCCGAGTATCTGCTAACCGCCCGGGTTGATTTTATTGCCCCGCACCGGCCCCGCGACGCCGGCTCCGCGGCGCAAACCGAAGCCCGCACTCGTGAATATCTGGCCTGGATGCAAACGTTGGGCCGGGTGGTGCCGGTACACTATCAGGAACCGATGCGCCGCGGTTATGCGGACTGGAATCCCGGAACAGATGATTTCGCAACCGATTTGCGCGGCGCCATCGCCGGGGGCGCCGCCGGATGGTGTTTTCACAACGGCAGCCAGCGGACCGGAAAAAGGGAACTGCCCCGCCGCAGCTTTGATCTGCGCAATTTGAGATTGTTTGCGCAACTGGATGCGGTGGAACGCCAGGCCATTGCCCAAATGCAACCCGTGGCCGTTTCAGCCGCCGGCGCTGAAAAATAATCAGCCAGCCCGGAGATACCGCTATACCGCACCGTCCCCCTGCTCATGAGTCCGGATGCGGTAGGCATCCATCACGTCAAAGACAAAGACCTTGCCGTCGCCGATTTTTCCGGTCTTGGCCACCCGGATGACCGCTTCCACCGCCGGCGTCACCTGGGCATCCGCCAGCACAATCTCGATTTTGACCTTGGGCAAAAAATCCACGGTGTATTCGCTGCCGCGGTAAATTTCCGTATGCCCTTTCTGGCGGCCGAAACCTTTCACTTCCGTGACCGTCATACCCTGGATGCCGATTTCGTTCAGCGCAGTTTTGACCTCGTTCAGCTTGAACGGCTTGATGATCGCCTCGATTTTTTTCATAAATTCTGGATCGTTATTCCGAATACGCGCGTTCGCCGTGCTGGGTCAGGTCCAGCCCAGCATCCTCGTCTTCGGCATGGACCCGCAAGCCCACCAGCGCCTGCACCACTTTCAACAGCACCACCGTCACGATTCCCGCGTAGGCGGCGGTGAACAGCACCGCTTTGAGCTGATTGAAAAACTGGGCGCTTCCCCCGGTCAAAGAAACCGTAACGCCGTTGGCCTGAAACGTGGTGGCGATGGCTGGGTTGATTGCGGCACTGGCCGCCAGGCCCAGCAACAGCAGGCCCACGATGCTGCCCACGGCATGGACGCCAAACACATCCAGCGAATCGTCATACCCAAACCGCGCCTTCAGTTTGGTGACCGCCAGATAGCACGTCACCCCGCCGCAGGCGCCGATGCCGAACGCCGCCGGAATGCTCACAAAGCCCGAGGCCGGAGTGATGGTGGCCAGCCCCGCCACCATGCCGGAAGCCGCACCCAGCACGCTGGGCCGGCCCTTGTGTCCCCATTCCACCAGCGCCCAGCTTAACGCGGCGGCGGCGGCGGAAAAATGGGTGGCGGCAAACGCGCTCGTGGCCAGTGTTCCCGCGGTGAGTGCGCTGCCAGCGTTGAAGCCAAACCAACCCACCCAGAGCAACCCTGTGCCGATGAGGCTCAGCACCACGTTGTGCGGCAGCATGGGTTCCTGCGGGTATCCCGCGCGCCGGCCCAGCATCAGTGCGCACACCAGCGCCGACACTCCGGAGCTGACATGCACCACCGTGCCTCCCGCAAAATCCAGCACGGGCATCCGGCCGCCCAGCGCCCAGTTAAAATAGCCGCCCTGCCCCCACACCATGTGGCAAAGCGGAAAATAAACGACCGTCACCCAGAGCAGCACAAACAGGACATACGCGCTGAACTTGATCCGTTCCGCCACGGCCCCGCTGATAAGCGCGGGCGTGATAATGGCAAACATCATCTGAAACAGCATGAACGATTCCTGCGGCACCGTGGCCGCATAGGCAGCGTTGGGCGCGCCATCCACGCCGTGCAGCATAAAATAAGTGAGCGGGTTGCCCACAAAGGCATTGCCGCGAGCGAACGCCATGCTGTAGCCAAACACCATCCACAACCCCGAAACCAGCGCCATCAAAATCAGGCTGTGCATCATGGTGCCGAGCACGTTTTTGCTCCGCACCAGCCCGCCGTAGAACAGAATCAGTCCCGGTGCGGTCATCATCAGTACCAGCGCGGAACAGACCAGCAGCCAGGCATTGTCTCCGGTATTGATCGGCGCTGCGGAAGCCCCGGCCGGAGTCAAAACGGCCTCGGCGGCATTCGCCGAATTTCCACCCCAAAGAATGAGCCCACCCAGAAGCAAACAAACCCAACCCGCCACCCCACCGCGACGCTGAAGTAATTTCATGTACCGGCCCAATTGACCAAACCTGAAAGCAAACGTCAATAAGCTATCATGCAACAACGGCAATTTGCTAGCAGTTTTACTTATAAAAGTGATTCTACTGACTTCTATCAAGGATGCCTAATGGAAATCATTGAACCAACTTGGCAGAGCATGAGATGCGCGCGGAATTTTGGTGCGCTGGGAACCGCTTCGGGGCGGCGGCACTCCCGGCACGCCCGCTCAGATGTAATACATCTTTTCGCGCGAATTGCTTTGCTCGAGCAGTTGCTGGAAAGTGATGCCATCTGCCGCGGTGTCCACCGTGTGTTTGAGTTGCTGCCACGCGGCGCGCAGTTCGGCGGGGCAATTGGCATCCTTGAACGCCGGGGAATCAAAAACTTCGCCATGCACGGCACGCAAAATATCACCGAGCGAAATTTCCCCGGGAGCCCGCCCCAGCCGGTAGCCGCCCTCCTTGCCGCGCACGCTTTGCACGATGCGCTGGCTCTTGAGTTCGATCAGAATCTGCACCAGATAGTTGGCGGGGATGTTTTGCTCCGCGGCCAGATCCTCCGCGCGCCGGGTTTGCCCAAGCGCGAAATGCCGGGCCAGTCCCAGGACGGCCCGGGCGGCATAATCACTTTTGACCGAGAGCTTCACCCCGGGAACTTAGGGAGGTTGGGCGCAGTTCGCAACAAAAAGGAACGCTTGGAAATGGCGGCCCCGGGGAGTTTTGAATTGCAAAATTCCCCGGGGCGGTTATCCTCAGGGCAAAACCCGGCACGACAAGTCCCAATCAACCAACCACAAAGGCGTTTTATGTATTTCGGCGTCGATTACTATCCGGAGCAGTGGGTCTATCCATATGGTGGCACGGCCGAAGAACCGGAATCCCAGTGGCAGCGGGATGCGGAACTGATGGCCGCAGCGGGCATCAACGTGGTACGCATGGGCGAGTTTACGTGGGGACTCTGCGAACGCGAGGAGGGAAAATACGATTTTGAGTGGCTGCACCGCGTCATGGATGTGATGCAACAGGCGGGCATCCAGGTGGTTCTGGGCACCCCCACCGCCGCCCCACCCTTGTGGCTCACCCAGAAGCATCCCGAGATTTTACCGGTGGATGAACACGGACGAGTATTGGCCCCCGGCACGCGACGCGCCTGCTGTCTGTGCAACGATCATTATTGGGAATATTCCAAGCGCATCGTCGAGGCCATGGCCAAGGCCTTGGGAAAACATCCACAATTAATTGCCTGGCAGATTGACAACGCCCTGGGCGGACATTTTACCGAGGCTTCCTTCAACGAGGAAACCTGCAAGGAATGGCATCTCTGGCTGGAGGCCAAATATGAAACCATTGAACGCCTGAACGACCTGCTTGGCCTCCGCTTTTGGGGCCAGGTGGTCACCCGCTGGGATCAGGTGCCCATGCCCAAGGCCGCCCCCACGGCGCACAACCCGGCCCTGATGCTGGACTGGTGCCGGTTTTGCAGCGACACGATCGTCACCTATGTCAAGATGCAGGCCGACCTGCTGCGCCGCATCACCCCCAAATTGCCACTGACCACGAACCTGCGCCCACTAACGCATCGTTTTGATCACTTTGACCTCGCTGATGTGCTGGATTTTGTCTCCGTCGAGAGTACCGCTTCCATTAAAGCTAAATCCGCCGAGACCGCCTGCGAGATCGACATGCTCCGCTCCCTGAAAAAAACCGGCATCCGCACCCCGGACGGCGATTCGGGCTTTTGGGTCATGGAGCACAAGGCCGGCCAGGTAAACTGGCAGGACGTCAATTCCGTGGTCCGCCCCGGAGTGCTGCGGCTCTTCACCTACCAACTCATTTCCCGCGGCGCCACCGGCATGTTGTACTTCCATTGGCGGCAGCCCCGGTTTGGCACGGAAGCCTTCTACGGCGCCGTCATGGCTCACAATGGCAGCAAGACTGGCCGGGTGTACAAGGAAGTCAGCCAGATTGGAGAAGAGCTAAAGATTCTCGCCCCGGCCATCAAAAACACCCGGGTTTCCGCCGAAGTGGCCATCCTGTACAGCCACGACAATGAATGGGCGCTCAACCTGCCCAAACAGCCCACCAAGTTTTTTAATCTGCGGGAACACATCCAGTTGTTCTACTCGGCCCTGCACGAACGTAACATTACGGTTGATTTTGCGCGCCCCGCCGAGGATCTTTCCAAATACAAACTGGTCTTTGCACCGTCGATGCGGTTGCTGGCCGGCGGCGAAGCCGACCGCCTCAAACTTTACGTGCAAAACGGCGGCACGCTCGTGAGCACCTTCAACACCGGCTTGGTAGACGAGCATTATATCGCTCCGGACACCGGGTATCCTCACGACATGACCGACCTCTTCGGCTTGGAGGTGCTGGAGTTTGACACCTTGCCGCCCGGGGAGGAAAACCCCATTCTCTTCAAAGGGGCCGCCTTTCCCACCAGCCACATGCACACCGCCCGCATCTGGTGCGACATCATTGAGCCCAAAGGCTGCCAGGTGCTCGCCACGTACACGAAAGATTTTTACGCCAACAAGCCAGTGCTTACCGTCAATGAGTTCGGGCTCGGCAAAGCCATTTATATCGCCACCATGTGCCACCAGCCGTTTTACCAGGATCTCATCGTGTGGTTGCGACAGTTGTGTAACCTGCATCCGCTGCTCAAGGTGCCGGAAAAAGTGGAAGTAGGATTGCGCGAAAAGGAAGGTTCCAAAATTTTCTTCCTGCTCAACCACCACAACTCGCCTCTGCACATCCAGTTCTACAAACCCATGCACGACTTTCTGACCGCCAACACGGTATCCGGCGGCTGTGACCTGCCTCCGCACGGGGTCATCGTGCTGGATGAGCACATCAAGAACACCGATTAACCCCGGCGCCAATCCTGGCTTGCTGTCCGGGGAGAAGCGCGGGATATTGGGCGCGTGATACGGTTGCCGCCCCGAAAAATTCCGCCGCGTGGTCCGGCCAAAGCCACCGCCCGCGAACGGGTGCTGGCCGCCTGGCGTGGCGTGGACTTGGCGCCGCTGGAGAAGGCCCGGGGTACCGCCAAACCCGCCGGCACCATAATGCCGCTGGTGCTGAAAACGTTGCGGATGGACAGCCGCCGCGCCGAGGCCGAAATTCTGAAGGTGTGGAATAACTTGCTCGACCCCAATCTGTGTGCTCACGCCCAGCCGGTCGGAATCCGGAAGGGCACCCTGTTTGTGAACGTGGACAGCAGTGCGTGGCTTAGCGAAATCGTGCGCTATCACCGCAAGGAAATCCTCACCCGCCTGCAACACAGCTTCGGCCAGGAATACGTTACCCGGATTTCTTTTCGGGTGGGATGAAATAGCGCCTGCAAAAGCTGACAATTTCACAAACATTGGCGCTTCGAACGCCAGTTGCTACAAATCCAGCCGCTTAATTTCCGTGGTGTAACCCTGCCGGAAGGTGGGATACTTGAACTGATAGCCCAATTCCATCTTGAGTTTGCGGTTGGAAATTTTCTTGTTGGTCACGCCCCGCTTGCGGTCCGGATCCACCGGGCCGGAAGGCGGCAACGGCTTGTCCAGCGCCTCGGCCAGCCAGCGGAAGAAATGCAGTTGGGACACCGGCTCATCATCCACCGCATTGTAAATCTCTCCGGCCCGCCCGGACTTCAGCGCGGCGATGACGCTCCCAATCACGTCATCGCGCTGGATCATATTCAGCATCCGTGAGCCGTCGCCTTCCAACTGCGCCTCACCGCTCAGGAACTGTTTGAACCCGTGACCGCGGTCCGGGCCGTAAATGCCCGCGACGCGCAGGATCACCGCCGGGAATCTGGACTCCGTCACGGCCCGCAACAGCAGTTCTTCCGTTTCCCGCAGCACCACACCGGTCTCCGTCGGCGGTTGTGCGGGGCTGGTTTCCTTGACCAACGAGCCATCATCCTGGCCATAGACGCCCGTGCTACTGGTATAGACAAATTTCTTGGGCGGGGCCGGCGCCAGCCATTCCAGCAGATGCCGCGTGCCTTCCAGGTAAACCTGCCGATATTCCGCCACCCCGCCGTGTGAAGACGAAACGCAGTTCACCACCCAGTCGTATTGCCGGGGCAAAGCCGCCAAGGTCTCGGGCCGGGTGATATCGCCCGTCAACGGAGTAATGCCGACCGCCGACAATTCCACGGCAACCGCAGAGTTCCGCCGCAAGCCAAATACTTCATGCCCCAGCCGCACCAGTTCCGCGCCCAAGGGCAGCCCCACATAGCCGCAGCCTAAGATTAAAACACGCATGGCGTCATTGAACTACAAAACGGCCCGGGCACAAAGCGGTTTCAACCCTTTTCTCCGGCCGCTCCAATCTCCGCAAGGGCGGTGCGGCAGTACCACTTGACCGCATCGGACATCGCCGGCTGCAAGGTGTCCAACTCCGTCGCGAGGCACCAACGAATGTCGTGATGCTCCTCAACAGCCAATGTGACCGAGCCGGTTTTGGGTCGCGCCCAGTAAATCATGCCGATGTGCTCATGCGTGTCGGTGATGCGATGGATGTCCAGAAAACGCGGCGCGATGAGCGCCCGGGTGCCGGGCTCGGTGGTCGGCGGACGTTTGCCCAGCAGTTCCACTTCCAGCCCGCTTTCCTCGCGCGCCTCGCGCAGCGCGGCCTGCTCGGGGTCTTCGTCCAGTTCAATATGCCCGCCCAGCGGCAGCCATTTGTTGAGCTTGCGATGGTGAATGAGCAGGATTTTCCCTTCGTGGACTACAAAGATCGCCACAGTAAAATCTATCTTTTCATGAATGTGCGCCATGCGTGGCAGGGTAGCGGGGTTCCATTGGAACGCCGCAAAAAACGTTGCGACCGCCGGAAAATCTTCCGCCGCCGAAAACAAAAAAGCCCCGCGTTGCCGCGGGGCTGGAAGGTTAAATGCGACGTGGCTTATTTCATCCGGTCGAAGTTCTTTTGGAGAATCTGCCAGTCCTTGAGGCCTTTGAATTTGTCCATGGCCGCCTTCTGCACGCCGGCTTCCTTGGCATTCTTGGTGGGCTTGGTGGACTTATAGAAAATGCCAAAGTAGCCGGGAAAATCCGTGCCAGCCAGCTTGTAAGCGGCCCCCTCGTCGGTCACATCGTGGGTCTTGGGCACTTCATTGAACACGCCGCCCTTGCGGGGATTGGAGGCATCAAACGCGCCTTCATAAAATTCCACGCATTCGCTGAGACATTCAATGAAGCTGAAACCATCATGGTCCATGGCGGCTTCCATCATCTGCAACACGTGGTTGGGGTTGCTGTGCGTAGTACGGGCCACAAAGGTGGCCCCGGCGGCAATGGCCTGCTTCATCGGGTTGATGGGATAATCCACGGCGCCCCAGGGGTCGGTCTTGCTCTTGAAGCCCAGCGGCGAGGTGGGCGAGGTCTGCTTCTTGGTCAGGCCGTACACCCAGTTGTCCATCACCACGTACGTGAGCTTGATGTTCTTGCGCGCGGCGTGGTTGAAATGATTGCCACCGATGGAAAAGGCGTCGCCGTCGCCGCCGAACACAAACACATGCAGGTCGGACCGGCTCAGCGAAATGCCGCTGGCAAATGGCAGTGCCCGGCCATGGATGTAATGCACGCCATGGGCCTGCACAAAATATGGAAACCGGCTGGAGCAGCCGATGCCCGCGACGGTGGTGATCTTTTCGTGCCACAGCTTGCGTTTTTCAATCAGCTTGAAATACAGCGCCAGCACGGAGAAATCGCCACAGCCAGGACACCAGGTGGGATGATCGGCGGCAATTTCCTTTTTCGTCAGGCCCTTGCGCTCCCCGGTGGGAGCCGCGGGAGCGGGGGTGACGTTGGTAATGTTTCCCGAACGAGCCGGGACATCTGCTACACTATTACTCATAAAAGGTTAAACAGTCTTAAAAGTTGAAATGGTGGTTTACTGTTTGCGCAACCCGGTGGCGAGATGCGCCTTGGTCCGTTCGAGGATCTCCTTGACTTTGAAAGTCAAGCCATCGGCTTTGTTCAGTCCGCGGATCTTGGAATCCGCAAACCGGGAGCGCAACAACGAGCCCAACTGGCCGAAACCGTAAAGGCCTTCGTCGTTCATTTCCACCACCAGTACGTGGTTGAAGCCGGCGAAGATTTCCTCGAGGCCGTTGGGCAGCGGGTTGAGATGCTTGATATGCAGGGCGGACACGCTGTCGCCATTGGCGCGGGCGCGGTCCACGGCTTCGCGGATGGGACCCTGCGTGGAACCCCAGCCCACGAGCAGCACATTGCCCTCGGGCGGCCCATACACCGTCGGCACCGGCAAGGTGGCGGCCAGAGCCTGCAATTTCTTGCGGCGCTTGGCAGTCATCTGCTGATGGACCTTCGGCGAACCGCTGGGATGGCCGTACTCGTCGTGTTCCAAGCCGGTGACGATGGGATATTTGCCGCTCTCAATGCGGGTGCCCGGCGCGACGTGCCGCGTTATGCTGTCCGGCGCCATCAAATCGTAAGGCTTGTGGTCGGCCACGGGAGTGAGGTCAGGGGAAATGTCCTGGCAAACCTTTTCCAGGTTCGGTTCGGTGAAAGCCTCGATGCGAGTGGCGATGGCCTGGTCGCTGACGATAATCACCGGCACGCTGTATTTACGGGCGATATTGACCGCTTCGATGGCGGTGTAAAAACAGTCTTCCACGTTGGCCGGCGCAATCACCACGCGCGGGGAATCGCCATGGCCGCCGAAGCAGGCGATGTTCAGGTCGGACTGTTCCACGTTGGTGGGCATGCCGGTGGAGGGGCCGCCGCGCTGGATGTCCACCACGATCAACGGAATCTCCGCCATCACCGCCCAGCCCAGCGCCTCCGTCTTCAGCGAAATGCCCGGACCGCTGGAACCGGTCACCGCCACGCGCCCGGCGTAGCTACCACCGATGGCCATGGAAATGGCCGCAATCTCGTCTTCACACTGAATAAAGCAACCGCCGTACTTGGGCAACTCGCGCCGCAGCAGTTCCATGATGTCCGACCATGGCGTGATGGGATAGGCCGCGCCGAAACGCACGCCCGCAGCGATCAGCCCGTAACCTAGGGCTTCGTTGCCGTTCATCACCACCTGCTGGCCTTCCTTCGTCTGGCTGGCCACAAATTTGAAAGTCTCCAGCACGTTGCCCAGCGAATGGCTGTAACCGGCGTGAAACGCGGCGATGGCGTTGTTCAAAATGCTGGGGTCCTTGCCGCCGAAACGTTCGCCAATCAGCAGTTCCAGCTTGGGAATATTCAAGTCAAACATCTTGGCCACCAAGCCGAGCGCATAAATATTTTTCCCCTTGTCTTTGGCCGTGCCGCCAATGGCTTCCACCGTCAGGCTGGAAATGGGCACGCCGACATGGTGATAGTCCTTTTGCCATTCCGGCTTGGCTTCCACGTGGTCCGAATCGTACAGCACGATGCCGCCCTTTTTGAGCGAGCTGATGTGGCCCTCGTAGGAATGTTGGTAAAAGGCCAGCAAAACATCGGCTTCATCGCCCGAACTGAGCACCTCGCCGGAACCGATGCGGACCTGGAAAATGGAAGGTCCGCCGGAAATGGTGGCGGGAATCGTCATGAAGGTCATGACTTCCTGTTCGCTGCGTCCGGCCAGGCGGGCGAGGAAACCGCCAATGGCCTGGATGCCGTCCTGAGAATTGCCGGCGATACGGATGACGGCTTCGGAGATGTTGGAGACTCGGGGTTCGCCGCCGGTGCTGCCGACACCATTGGCGGTCGCTGTTGTGTCACTCATGAAATAAAAGATAAATGTTGAACTGTATGCAAGGAGGCTGCGTCGCCAGAGGAATTCAGCGGAGCAAACCGTTGCACATTGAAACTAACATTGTGACCTACGATGTCAAACGCTAATACGGAACTATATTGTTTTGAATACAAGCAATTTACACAAATTAAACCCAAACCTTGCATCCTTGCCTTAAAGACCCAATAAGCGTAAATCATGCTGCCTTCCGGGCGAATAACCGCGCCTCCTCCTACTTCCCGGCCAAAAAATGTTCCAACCCCTCTACCACCCCGTGTCCGTGCGACCGCAGGCTCACAAACCCCTGTTGTCGGCGCACCAACGCCACCACCTCCGGCATCGCGTTCGCGTTGGTAACCAGATACCGGGCATGCTGTTGCTGCAACATCGGCAAATCATTGAGATGATCGCCCGCAGCCAGCACGCGTTCCGGGCCCACGCCCCACCGCCGGGCCAGCTCCGTCAGCGCACTGCCCTTGTTGTAATCCGCATGGGCAAGCCGCG
>DATJIU010000186.1:0-12553 GCA_035492855.1 Dongiaceae bacterium
TCGCGCCGAAGTCGAAGTAACCGGCAGTCGCCGCACCAGTCGCATAGGTTGCGGTCACACCATTCAACAACGTCAATCCACCAGCAGGACCTGAAGTAATGCTAGCAATACTACCATTATCTACCGCATCAGCTACCGTGCCGAAGGAGTAGTACAACTGGGCCTTGAAGCTGCTATCAACCAAAGTGCTGGTACCGAAGATGGTGGTGGTAGCTCCAACACCCCCGTTAGAGATGTAACTGGAGAATTGAACCGTTCCTTGGCCATAAGAGGCAACCACACCAGCTGCCAGCCCCACAATTGCCAATACCAATGATTTTTTCATATTTTATGTGTCTGTTCGTTGTTTATTGTTTTTGCTATTCCGTAAACCTGAAACTTAGGGCAATGATTGCACCCAGTTGGTGGCCGTCAAGGCTTTAATGAAGAAACCCTGGCCCACAGCGATCGAGGTGTTCGGCGTGAACCCGGAAGCACCCTTGGTGGAGCTAACAAAGCCACCCGAACCGGTGTTATCCCAGACCTGCACCGTGCTCTTGTTGGGCAGCGTGGCCGCCAAGTTGAGCGTACCAACACCAGTGTCATTCAACGCACCAGCAACCGGAATAGTGCTGCCAGCGAGAACGAACGTGCCCGCAGGCAGGTTGTTGGTCGCGCTCGCACCCGAGGCCACCGCAACGTTACCCACGAAAGTATTGGTATAGTCGCCACCCAGCGGCTTCACGAAGAAACCAGTCCCAACCGGCAGAGACAGGTTCGGGGTAAAACCCGAAGCGCCCTTGGTGGCGGAGGTGAAACCAGTGCCATTCCACACCTGAACCGTGGACTTGTTCGGAAGGGCCGCAAACAATGAATTCGCATCATTGGTTCCGTTATCCAACGGGTTAGCGACGAGCGTGAAAGCATTGCCCTTGCAGACAACGTTCACGTAGCCAACGATGTTCTGGGAGTAGACCTGAGCGGAAGCTCCGGTCACACCGGCTGCCAAAGCGGCGGCAGCCAAAACTGTAATTTTTGTTCTCATTTTATTTGTGTTTTGTGTGTTTTTACCGTGTGCAGGGCAACTTTCGCAGACAAAGACCGGGTAGTCAACGGTTTTTTTAGATTTTTTTGAACGATTTCTCAAATCAGTGAAAAGAGCCGTATTTCGGGGTTGGCGGCATAAAAGCATCAAAGTCCTTGATGATTTTTTCCAGATAACATGCAAAGACCTATAGTGAAAACCATTGTGAATTAAACGTTTAGCACCAACACTTTAAGCGAATGCTCGTCCGGTTTTGCCGCCAAAGCCACTGCGGTTGCAGTCTGTTCCAGCGGAAACTGATGGGTGAGCAAAGGGCGCACATCCAGCTTCCGGCTAAACACCAGCCGGGCCACCTCGCGTTGCAGGGTAAAATCTGCCGAATAGCTTCCGAGCAGGTCTTTCTCGTCCACACAGACGGCTGCCAGGTCTATGGCCGAGGTGGCCGCCCGCCGGGTGTGGGCAAACAACAGGGACTGTCCCCCGCCCCGCAGGAGCGCTTGGGTCTGCCGGACCACGTCATCGGAAGGCACGGTGACCACCACGGCATCCAATCCCCGTCCAGCGGTCAGGCGGCGGACCAAGGCGGCGAGCGGCGTCACCTCGCCTGCAGATTTGGAGGCAGCGGCCGGGGAACTTCCCAAAACAGCAAATTTCGCCCCGAACTTACGGGCGAGCTTCAGCCGGGAGGCCAACAGGTCGGTGGCGATAACCCGCATGCCTTCCAATTGCAGCAGCCGGGTGAACATCAGGCCGATCGGTCCCTGGCCGGCCACCAGTACCGTGTCGCCGCGCAATAACGCCAACCGGCGGACCGCCTTGAGCACGGTGTTGACCGGTTCCAGCATGGCGCCCTCGGCAAAGGTGTTGCGGGCCGGAATCTTCACCACTCCCGGCAGCACCAGGGACATCACCCGCACGTATTCGGCATAACCGCCCCCGGCGGGTTCAAAACCGGCGGTGATACCCGTGCGCTTGTAATGGGCACACTGGGCAAACGCCCCGTGCCGGCAATAGTGACATTTCAGGCACGGCACGTGATGATGCAAGGCCACCCGTTCCCCGGGGCGAAAACCGTTCACCCGCGCGCCTACGCGGACAATCGTCCCGGCAGTTTCATGTCCAAAGATGCGCGGCGGCGGCACGGTGCCGTATTGGATTTTCTTGATGTCCGTGGGGCACACCCCGCACACCGCCACCCGGACCAGCAGCTCGTTCGCGCCGATGCGCGGCACGGGGACAGTCTCCAGCCGCAACTGGTTGGGGCCGCGATACACCACCGCCCGCATGGTTTTGGGGATAGCAAACGTGCGAGAGGGTTTCATGGGTTGCTTTTAAATAATGGGGGAATTACGCGGCGACTCCCGCGCATTACGGTTGGCCTAATTCTCCGGCGGAGCCAGCAGCGTGTGCAGTCCACGCGGGAATTGCGGCGACTCCATCCAGTCGGCCAGCAGGTGCAATTCCAGAGCCGTAAAGCCAACCGTGGATGTGCGGGTCAACACCAGCCGGCCCGAATCGGCCTGCACCACGGAGGTGATGCTGGGGCCCAATTGATGTTCCATCAGCTTGATCCACGGAATGCTCACGGTATCCGGCGGCAACTGGGCCCGGTGCAAAGCCACGCGAAAGAGCTGGGAGTTCCACAGATCGTCGGCAATTTGCGGCCCGGTCAGTTCGGCCTGATAATAGACGAGGTCCGGCGTCTCCTGAACGTGGCGCAGCGTCTCCGGGGGCGGCGCGTTGGTATCGGTCTCGCCCGGGGCAATGAATCCGCCAAACACATAATCCTGCTGGTTCAGCTTTTCCGGCCGGAGAAACGGCGTCATAAACGGCGCGCTGAGCCAGACTATTGCCGGCGGATTGGGCTTCCATTCAAACCGGCCTTCGCCGTTGGTATAGATCCAATTATTGCCCTTGGTGATCAATTGTCCGGCCAACTGGTATAGTTGGGCGGTGGCGTTGGTGAGGGGAAACGCGCAGTAGGTTTGGGCGGGCGAAGCGGGTTCTGCCCAGAAATAAATCTGGTTTGGGGCGGGATTCAACTGCAACCGGCGCCAGAAGGGTTGCCGGGCCAGCCAGGAACCAAACCCACGGATGGCGGTAAAGCTGCTCAACGGTTGATGAATCAAGTTGGTGGGAATCTGCCAGGCTGGCAGCGCCATTTTGCCGGCCAGTCCCAGGTCCACCTCCGCCCGGGTGCGCACCTCGCCCCCCTCGCCAGTGGCCGTAAAAGTAATCCGGGCGGCGGGTGAAATTTCGCCTTTGGCTGCCGGGAATGCTGCCGTCAACAGGTCCTTGAAATTCAAATCGGCCTGCACCCAGAGGGAATCCCCGGCATTGGTCGCACCGGCGGCAGCCTGCGCCACCCGGGCGGCAAAGTCGGACAACGCCGCGCCGGAATCGTCGCCCACCTCCACCAGGGTCCAGTCTCCGCTGATCTGGAATTCCACGCGCCGGGGTGCGGTGGCATGATGCCACACCCAGCCTTTGCCGGCCGTGGCCGGCTCCGGTTTGCCTCCCGCCGCCAGCTCCAATGCTGATGCCAGGTTGGTATCCCAGAAATGCTGCCGGGCCGCCGGCAACCGGAAGGCCAACCGCACCACCGTCCCATTGGCCGCCGGCGTCCATTCCGCGTACGCCTCGCCGGCAACGGCATCATCCAACAGCGGCCGCAGGGAATTGGCGGCATTGGTATTCCCTGCCGCCAGCCAGTGGGAAATATCGCTCAACAGCCGCTCCTTCACCTTGACCGTCTCCGGCAGATTCCAAACTTTGAGGAAATTGGCTGCGTTGGTTGTCGCGACCACGCGGTTCAAGCCCAGCCAGTGAACTTCCGAGGTCCGGATATCTTTCGGCGACAGGCCTTCGGCGCGGGCATGGCAGGCCGCGCACAACCCCAGCAAAACGGTCAGAAAAACATTGCGTCGTAAGGTCATTGCGGACGAAAAATAGGGGTTGCCTCCGCAAATTTCAATGCTGCGCTGCGGTGACAGTGACGCGACCGCCTGAGGTGCTTACTGGCCGGAATTCGCCGGGGCGGAAGCCGGCGGTGTCAGCAACGAATACAGGCCCAGCGGAAACCGGGGCGATTCCAGCCAGTCCGCCAGCAAATGCAGTTCGGGCGCGGTCAGGCCGAAGTTTGATTTGCGCAGGAGGGAAAGCTGGTTGGTACCGGACGCGGAAATAATGGTGGCACTGGTGCCCAGCCGGGGCAGCAACGTTCCCAGCCAGGCGGCACTGGCCGAATCATTGGGCAACAGGGCGTGCCGTGACACCTCGCGTCCCAATTGGCTCAGGTAAAACCACGATTCCAACCGCGACCCGGTAAGTTCCCAATCATAATAGAGCAGGTTCGGGCGGTGCAGCACATCCTGAATCATGCCTTCGGGCGCGGGCGCGTTGGTGGCGCCATCCGTATCCGGGAACAGCCCGGCATATATATATGCACCCGCCGGGGTGTTCACGGACTTGAGAAACGGCAACAGGTTGGCCTGCCGCCCCCAGGAGACGCCGTCGCCCGTGGGCAGCGGGTCAAAACTCACATACCCGCGCTGGCTGAGCCAGGGATTGCCTTTGGACAGCAACTGCTGCGTCAACTGGTTCATCCAAGGTCCGGCATCCGTTTTGGGCGCGGCAAAGTACTCCCGCGTCGAACCGCTGGACAGCCCCCAGAAAAAAGCCTGGTTCGGCACCGCGCCCGGCGGCAGTTCCTGCCACCATTGGGACGCCGCCAACCAAGGCCGGAAGCCCCGCACCGCTGTAAACGTGGTCAATGGCTCATGAATGAGCGCAGTGGGGATGGTCCACGGCTCCAAATCCACCGGCAAGGCCATGGGGAAATCCAACTGACACCGGGTAATCACGTTGCCGCCGTCGCCATTCACAAGCAGGGTTACCTTGGGCGCCGTGGCGGCGTCCAGCACGGGAAGTTTCAGGTGAAAGGTCGTGGCCACCCGGGCCAGGTCCACATTGGCGTCCAGCCAGTAATTCGTGGCCCCCGGGGGCACCGGCACGGAATACTGGCGCAGTCGGGCGGCAATTTCCGCATACAACTGATTGTTCTCCGGCCCCACCCCCACGAGCGTCCAATCGCCCACACGCGACAACCTCACCTGGTTGGGCGCATTGGTCCGGCGGATGACCCACCCCGATTCGGCAGGGTTGGGCACGGGGGCGCTGCCGGCAAACAATTGAGCGGCCACGCCAAAGTTGGTCTGCCAGATGCCCGCCCGGGAAGGGTTCACATGGAGGGCAAAGGCCAGTTCCATCGGGCCGTTTGTGGGAGCGCGTACCTCCAGATAACTTTCCTCCCCGACCAGATCATCCAGCAGCGGGCGGACAATCCCGGCGGGGATCTGGGTGGCCAGAGCCTCGCCAAAATGGATGCGCCAGGGCGCCGTGGCCAGCTTGTCAAAAGTCTGCGCCTGCAACCGGACCGCCGCCGGGGCATCCCAGATGCGCGTAAAGTAGTAGGCTTCGGCCGTCAGATTGAGCCGGCGCTTGCCCTCCCAGTGCAGCCGCACGATGGCATCCGGCGCAGGCGTTACCGGTGGCGGTACGGCGGGTTCTGGTTTCCGGCAGCCGCAAAAGGCCATCAACACTGCCGTAGCCAAAACCGGGCAAATTTTACCAAGGTGCATGTCAGGGACTCTACTGCCAGAAATGTCCGGCTCGCTCAAACAGAATCGGTCAGAAACCGCGCGCCAGGCCTAACCGCCCGGCGGCATCTGGCTTGCCGGGAATTGCTTCGGCCTCGGCAACCGGGTTTTCAAACTTGCCGCCGGCTTGAAGCGCTCGCTACCTTGCGCCCATGCAATCCAAAAATCGCGACGGCCTGATCCTGATGTTGTTCTTCGGCTCCGGCGCGACGGCTTTGATTTACGAGGTGCTGTGGTCCAAATTTCTCTCGCAGATGTTTGGCAGCACCATCTACGCCCAGACGGTGGTGATGGCCGCTTTCATGGGCGGGCTCGCATTGGGCAACCGGCTCTTTGGCCGCTGGGCCGACCGCCGGGCGCAACCCGTCCCGGCCTACGGCATGCTGGAAATCCTGATCGGGTTGTATGCCTTTCTCTTCCCCACGTTGGACCGCCTGACCGACCATCTCTTTGTGACTTTGGGCACGCCCATTGCCGCCCACAGCGGCTGGCTGCTGGCGTTGAAAGGCGGCTTGAGCGCCGCGCTGCTGCTCGGCCCCACCATTCTCATGGGCGGTACGCTGCCCTTGCTGGCGGCGTGGCTGCAAAAATCTTCCGCCGATGCCGGCCGCCGCTCGGCCCGCTTTTATTCCGTAAACAGCCTGGGTGCCGTGCTGGGCTCGGGCCTCGCCGGGTTCTGGCTGGTGCAGCACTACGGCATGATTGCCACCCTGCAACTGACTGCCCTGGCCAACCTCATCATTGGCACCACCGCCGCCATCATCGGACGGACTCCGGTGGCAGCGGCTCCGGTTGCCCCGGCCCCTGCCGAAGTGGATACCCTCCCCGGCACTTTGCGCCGGGCCGGGCTGATTGTGGCCCTCACCGGCGCCATTTCCATGGGGTTGGAAGTGCTCTCGGCACGTTCCCTGGCGTTGATTTTTGGTTCTTCGCTGCAATCGTTTGCCATCGTGCTGATGGCGTTCATCCTGGGCATCGGCCTGGGCAGCGCCTGGATTGCCTCGTCGCGCTGGGCCGGCCGGGCCAGTGAAAAAATGGTGGCGGTGCTGCTCTGCGGCGCGGCATTGTGGGTGACCCTGCTGGTGTTCAACATCGAACACTGGGTGGACCTGTACCGGCTCATCCGCACCGGCCTGGGCCGCACGGAAATGGGTTACTTCTATCAACTGGTGTTATCCACCGGCATGGCCTTGTTCATCCTCGGGGTACCGGCGGCGGCCATTGGCGCGGTGCTGCCGCTGATGATCCGGGCCGTTTCGGCCGGGGGCGCGCCACTCGGCGCCAGGGTGGGCACACTGCTCACCTGGAACACCCTGGGCGCGGTGACCGGCACTTTGCTCACGGGATTCGTCTTGATGCCGCTCGCCGGTTTGCGCGCCGCGTTTGGCAGTCTGGCATTGGGATTGGCGTTTGTGGCCCTGTTGGTGGCGGCCCAACGCCGCTGGCGTTCCGGCATGCTGGTCACCACCGGGGCCTGTGGCTTCGCCCTCTGCCTGTTCTTCATTGGCGGCGAAGACTGGCGGAATGTGATGAGCGCCGGTTTGTTTCGGGTTTGGGAAACCAAGTACGACCCGCAACTGATGCCGCTGCGCAAGCAACACATCAAGGTGCGGTTTTATGAAGACGCGCCGGACGCCACTGTCAGTGTGGAGGAAGTGGATGGCATCATCGCCCCCGCCAGCCTGGGCCTGCGCATCAATGGCAAGCCCGACGCCGGCACCGGTCTGGACCTCAGCACCCAGTTCCTGCTCGCCAACCTGCCGCTCATGGTCAAGCCGCAGGCCAAGGATGTTTTCGTGCTCGGCCTCGGCTCGGGCATTACCGCCGGCGCCGTGCTGCCGTATCCCGTCGAAAAACTCGTCATCGCCGAAAATTGCGCCCCTGTCATCCGTGCCGCCCGGCTGTTCGGCGATTGGAACCGTCACGTACTCGATGATTCCCGCACCCACGTGGAAACCGAGGACGCCCGGACCGTGCTCAAACTGCACCCGCAGAAATACGACGTCATTATTACCGAACCTTCCAATCCGTGGACCGTGGGTATTGGCAGCGTGTTCAGCCGGGAATTTTACGAACTGGCCGCGCAGCACCTGAAGCCCGGCGGCATCGTGTCGCAATGGTTTCACGTGTATGAAATGAACGACGACATCCTGAAGCTGGTGTTGCGGACGTTCAACTCGGTGTTTCCCTACATGGAAGTCTGGGACACTCGCAACGGTGACATCGTGATGCTGGGTTCCATGCAGCCGTGGCCCACTGGCCCGGATGTGTTCCGGCAAGGCTTCGCCATCAGCCGGGTACGCACCGACATGATGATGATTGATATCCGCTCGCCGGAGGCGTTGCTGGCCCGTCAGATTGCCTCGCAACGCACCGGGTTTGCCATCGCCGGGCCCGGCCCGCTGCAAAGCGACCTGTATCCCATCCTGGAATACGAGGCACCTGAGGCCTTCTTCATGGGCAACGGCACCCGTGTGCTGGAACAATATGACGAACGCACCCGGCAGCTGTTGCTCGCCCCGCCGGAGAAAAATGCGGCGCTCCGCACGCTCTCGGCCAGCGACGTGCAATTCATCTTCAGCGATTTCTCCACCATGAACGGCGAATTGTACGGCTGCATCTTTGGCAACGGCGCCGGCCGGACCGTGCCCTGCGTGTTCCAAACCGCCACGCCCACGATACCTCCCGGTTCGGGTGGCACCGCCTTGGATGAGGCCGAAAAGGATTTTGCCAATGGCAACTTCACCCAGGCAGGACAAATCGTGACGGCGGTGTTGCAGAACAATCCTGCCGACGTGCAGGCAGGCTACCTCAAGCGGATCATCCAGCGGGAGCAACCGGCCCCGGCCCATCCATAAAGGCCGTGAACCCCGGCTCCGGCGTGCAGGAAAACTCCCACGCCTGACCGCGCCAGGTAAAGCGCACCGCCCGCGCGTGCAACGCCTGGTACGGCAGAATCAGCCGCGCCAGTTGCGCGGCCGTGAGTCGGTCTTCCACCAGGGCCAGGTAACAATCCTCGTCGCCGCCATAAATCTTATCGCCCACGATGGGATGTCCGAGGTGCGCGAGATGGATGCGGATCTGGTGTTTGCGGCCGCTACGGGGCAACACCCGCAACCGCGTGAAAGCCACCACGGTTTCAACTCCCGGCACCAACGTGAAAAAACGCTTTTCGACAAAATACTCCGTCAGCGCCGGGGCGCCGTCCGGGCGCACGCAATCCTTCACCGCCACGCGGCTGGATTCATCCTTGCCCAATGGCGCCTCAATGATCCCCTGCTCCGCCGGCACGTGTCCGTGGACAATCGCCAGATATTCCTTAGCCACCGCGCGGCTCTCAAACAGCTTGCCCAGTTCCCCGGCGGCAATTGGATTTTTTGCCACCAGCACCACCCCGCTGGTCTCGCGGTCCAACCGGTTGACCAAATGCGCGGTAAATGTTTCGCCGCCTTCGCCCGCAGTCTGCTGGGTTAAATACCGGCGCGCCCGGCCAATCAGACTGGACAGCTCGCCGTTCTTGGAAGGATGGCACACCAGCCCGGCGGGTTTGTTGATCACCAGCAGGTTGGCGTCCTCAAAGATCACTGCAAAAAGTTTTTCCATGGGTGCCACTTGTCTTGGCGTCCGGCTGGCGTATCATTGCCGCCGGTGAAAGAAAAGTTGAATCGCATCCTGCCCGTGTTGTTTCTGGTGCTGGTGGCCATAAGCCGCTGGCCCCCATTGTTTAACAAACCCGGCTTTAGTGCGGCATATGCCTTGATGTTTTGCGCGGGGGTTTACTTTCACGGCGGCACCAGATGGTGGGCGCCGCTGGGCACCATGGTGATCACCGACGTGATCCTGAACTACTTCTATTACGCACCCCGCGGCTGGGCAGTATGGAACGGCACGACCCTGTTTTACCAATCCTTGGTGTACGTCGGCTACATCGTGATCATCGTGCTGGGCCGGCGATTTAAGCCCAAATCATCGTTTGTTTCGCTATTGGGCGGCGGCTTGCTGGGGGCGCTGATGTTTTATGTCATCACCAACATGGCGTCTTGGCTCATCAATCCCTTTCAGAATCCGGAATACAAATTTTCTTTTGCCAGTCTGGTGCTGGCCCTGATCAAGGGCACCAACGGCTGGCCAGACGCATGGGAATTTTTCCGCAACACCTTGGAGGGGGGTGGCATCTTCACCGCCCTGTTTGTGGGGGCCATGAAACTGAGCGCCGCCGAGTCGCCCCTCGAAAAGGAAGCCGGCCAGCGCGCCGATGACGCCGAAGGTGAAGCTGCTCCCGAAGCCGAAGAAGCGAAAGCCTGACCCGACCCTTCGGCCCTACCGCTCCCCATGAAAATTGGCGTCATCTCCGACACCCACGATTTCTTTGACCGGCAGGTCGTCAAATTATTTGCCGGCGTGGATCACATTCTCCATGCCGGCGATGTGGGGATGCCGCAGATTCTGCTGGAACTGGAACACATCGCACCCGTCACTGCTGTGTTGGGCAACACGGATTGCGGCATTGACCTGAAGCTTACCGAGGTGGTGACACTTGGCGGTCGCAAGTTTCTCGTCCAGCACATCGTCAACCCGCATGCCCCGGACGAAAAACTCCGCGCACGGTTGCGGCGCGACCGGCCGGATGCCGTCATCTTTGGCCACACCCACAAGCCCTTCAACCAGGCGCTCGACACCACACTCTTTTTCAATCCCGGCTATTCGGGCCGGCCCAAGTTCAACACCGAACGCAGCGTGGCCCTCCTGCATTGCGCCGCCACGGAAATCCGGGCGGAATATCTGCCGCTATAATTACAGCCAGGTCGGGGCCAGCGGTTGAAATGTGTTTTACCCTCGACCCTGTTCCCGGCTTGCCCCCGGCGTCCGTTCCGGGTTTCATGTGACCAGCATGAGTGATTTTCCCATCCCGGGTGATGAAGCCATCGCGGCGTTGCGCGAGGCGGTCTCGGCCCAGCCGCAAAATGTGGCGTTGCGTTTGTTGCTGGCCGATACCCTGCTGAATCACGGCCAGGGTGAGGCGGCCGAAAAGGAATACCGCGAAGGCCTGGCCAAATCCCCCCAGAGCCATGCCCTGAAGCTGGGCCTGGCCCGCGCCTTTTTCTCCCAGAAGAAAACCAGTCATGCGCTGGTCATTTTGGAAGACCTCGTCAGAGCGGAAGACGCCCCGGCCAAGGCATTTTTGCTGCACGCCAAAATCCTCGCCGGCATTGGGGAAATCCAACAGGCCGTCACCGAATACCAGGCCGCCGTGGAACGCGATGCTTCCGTGGCCGACCCGGAATTTGCCGCGCGCCTGGGCATCGGCGGGGATCCGGAGGAGAGCGAAGTCGTGGAGGGCAAGGTCCGCGCCGCCCTGGATGACGCTGAGGCAGCTCCCCCGTCCGGCGAAATCGAGCGGCCGCAACTCAACTTCGACCAGGTGGGCGGCATGGATAAGGTCAAAGAGGAAATCCGGCTCAAAATCATCCATCCCCTCAAGCATGCCGAATTGTTCCGGGCCTACGGCAAATCCATCGGCGGCGGCATTTTGATGTACGGGCCGCCCGGCTGCGGCAAAACCTATCTGGCCCGGGCTACGGCGGGCGAAATCAAATCCGCTTTCATTTCCGTGGGCATCAATGACGTGCTCGACATGTGGATCGGCAACAGCGAGCGCAACCTTCATGCCCTCTTTGAACAGGCCCGGCAAAACCGGCCCTGCGTGCTGTTTTTCGACGAGGTGGACGCCCTGGGCGCCAGCCGCGCCGACATGCGGCAACATGCCGGCCGGCAGTTGATCAACCAATTTCTCGCCGAGATGGACGGGGTGAAATCCTCCAACGAAGGCGTGCTCATTCTCGCCGCCACCAACGCCCCGTGGCATCTGGATTCCGCCTTCCGCCGGCCGGGCCGGTTTGACCGCGTCCTCTTTGTGCCACCGCCCGACGCCGCCGCTCGCGCCGCCGTGCTACAGTTGCAATGCCTGGGCAAGCCGCTGGCGGAGATTGATTTTGAGCATGTCGCCAAGAAAACTGCGGATTTTTCCGGCGCGGATTTGAAGGCCGTCGTGGACGTGGCTGTGGAGCGCAAATTGCAAGAAGCCTTGAAAACCGGCGTGCCCCAACCGCTCACCACCAAGGACCTCGTGGCCGCCGCCGGCACGTTGAAACCGACCACCAAGGAATGGTTCGCCACGGCCCGCAATTACGCCCTCTACTCCAACCAGGGCGGCATCTACGACGACATTCTCCAACATCTCAAGCTCTGAGCGCCCTGCCGTACCCCATGAGTCCGCATCTCGAACGCGCCCAGTTGCTGTTTCAGCAATCCCGCACCGAACTGGCCGAAGGCGAATTGCGTCAGGCCCTGACCGCCGACCCGGAGGACGCCTACGCGCACGCCTTGCTGGGCTTGTGCCTTTCCGAGCGCGAACGCTTCGATGAAGCCACCCGGGAAACCGAACAGGCCATTCACCTCGCGCCGTTTTTTTCGTTCGCCCACTACGCCCATGCCCGGGTGTTCTTTGACCGCAACCGTTATCCCGAGGCGCTGACCGCCATCGCCGAGGCCGTCCGCCTGGATCCGCAGGACGCGAATTTTTTTGCCCTCCTGGCGAATATCCACGTTCAGGAACGGCGCTGGCAACCCGCGTTGGAAGCCGCCGAAACCGGCCTGCAGTTCAATCCCGAGCATGTTGGCTGTGTCAACCTGCGCGCCATTGCCCTGGTGAAGCTCGGGCGCGCCGCCGAGGCCGGCATCACCATGGATGCCGCACTCGCAAAACATCCGGCCAGCTCGCTCACCCACGCCAATCAGGGCTGGACACTGCTGCACCAAGGCAACGCCAAGGCGGCGGCGGAGCATTTCCGGGAGGCGCTCCGCCTGGACC
>DATJIU010000187.1:0-2107 GCA_035492855.1 Dongiaceae bacterium
AAGCATAATCGCAAAAGCGCAGAGTCGCCTGCTTGTCGGCGCCGGTGGTAAAGGGCACATCCCAGGCCATGGCCATGCCGGTGGGCAGTGCGACCCGGGCCTCGGTGATGGGCACCACGCCGCGGGCATCGGCGTTTATCCGGCCGAGACCGGCATCCGGTGTGGCTGGGCTGAGGCGCCGATCCAGCGCCAGCACCACGGGACCCCGCCGCAGCGCGACCGCATCCGACCCGCCGGGATCGGGAATCAGGCGCGCGGCGAAATCAAAAGCTATTCGCACGCGGTCGCCCGGCTGCCATTTCCGCTCCAGCCGCGCATAAGCGCCGGGCCGAATGTCCGATTGCCTGCGGCCGTTGATTTCCACCCGCGTGACAACGCTCCACGCGGGAATGCGCAATCTCAGGGTGAACCGGGCGGCGGTCTCAGGCCGGACCACAACATCCACCGCGCCGGAGCGCGGATAATCCGATTCGATTTCCAGGCGGACCGGACCCTGGGCCAGCGGCAGCGTGGCGGTGGCCGGTTCGTAGAAATTGATGACGGGCCCCGCCGGGGAATTCATCACCGCCAGTTCCGGCAGGAGCAGCAATCCGCGCGGCCCATTGGCCACGCAACAATCCAGGTGCATGCCACATTGGTCCTCCGCCGTTTCCCGTGCGCCTTGCAGCGGGCTGTAATGACACCACCACGAGCCGTCGTTCTTTTGCGCGCCAAGCAAGGCGTTGTAGGTGGTGACTTCAATCTGGTCGGCGTAGGCCGGGTCGCCGGTGATGCGGAGCAACTGCGCCGCCAGTTTCAACCAATAGGTGGTCACGCAGGTTTCCATCCAATAAGGCATCGCTGCGGCCTGCCGGGTGCGGCCCTGACACCAACGCTCCCAACTGGAGCCGGAACCGATGATTGTGATTTCAGTGTCGCGAATGCTGGCAAAGACATTCCGGGCGGCAGTGAGATAATCAGTCTTGCCGGTCGCCCGATACAGTTCCAACAGCCCCTCATAGCACGACATCATTTCGTAAGCCTTGGACGAACCGCCGGCCATGTAGCCCTCCTTGGTGGGATCCGGGCCGGGAAACATTTGAAAAACCGGCGTGCCATTCAGCGCCTTGCGCAGCAGATCCGCGCCGCCGGGATTTTGCCAGGATTGCACGATGTATTCCGCGAATTGCAAGTACCGCGCGTCGCCTGTGCGGCGGTAGAGAAGCACCATCGGTTCCAAAATGCTGCTGGCCGCCATGCCGTTCCACCAGCCATTGGTCGCCAGGTCGGCGCGGCCCGGGCCGAAATGCGCCAGCACAACATCCGCGTGCCGACCGGCCGCCGCGAGCACCTGCGGGTCGCCGCTCAGGTCATAATCGGCGAGCAATCCCAGCAGAGTGTATTTGCGGCCCCAGGTGTCCCAGTTGCTGAACTCGGCCGCCGGCTTGTAGGTGGTGATACTGCCATCCGCGGCCTGGGTGGCCACCAACTTTCGCGCGGACTCGTCCAGAATGGCACGCAGCTGCGGCCCGGGCTGATAACGGTACGCCAGCGCCAGCGAGGTGTACCATTTGCCCCAGAACTCGCACTGCCACGACCAGTCCTCCTGCCGGTTGGCGAACGGCGCAATCAGGTCCGGAACATTCTGGGCCAGCAACCGGTTGGTTTCGCAAAGGGCAATGGCGGTGCCGAGCCGGCCCCGAAAAATCACACTACCCGGCGGTGGCAACTGCAAGGCGTCCGCAATTTTGGGCGTAACGGGCTCGATCGCGGCGGCAGCCAAAGGCAAGAGGATAAGCAGCCCTAGGGCGGCGCCCCACCGGATCAGGCTTTGGCGAAATGGCTTGTCCGAATTCATGATTTGCAAATTGGTCCGGGGCTGGAAGTCAACGCCGCAGCAACCAAAACATCACGGGGGCAAACAACAGTGAGCCGCCTGCCACGCTGGCGAAAACCAGCGGCAGCGCCCATTGGGCCATGAAATTGACCACTTCAGCTTCTGCCGGTTGCTCGGGATGGTAGAGAATTTCCAACCGGTCGCCCGGTTTCACCTTCCAGTGGGAACTGCCGAATTTGCTGGCAAAGGTCACCTCGTGCCCGGTCAGGGAGAGGTACCGGATGACCGGAT
>DATJIU010000188.1:0-6019 GCA_035492855.1 Dongiaceae bacterium
TGAACAATGCCTTGTTGTGGGTGGTCAGGATTTCGGTCTTCATTCAAAAATTTGTCGCGGCGCGATTCGGTTGCCGGCTGGAGCCGCACTCCACGGCCAGCCCGACGGACGCATGTTTCACCGGACCACGGCACGGCGGGCACGCGGCTTATTCATACCGCAAGGCGTCAATGGGGTCGAGTTGCGAAGCCTTGCGCGCCGGATAGAAGCCGAAGAAAATGCCCACCGCCGCGCTGAACGCAAAGGCGGCCACGATGGACGAGGTGTAAATCAGGGTGGGCCAGCCTTTCCAGGCTGCCAGCAGTTTGGACGCGCCCACGCCCAGCAGGATGCCCACCACGCCGCCGATGATGCTCAGGGTGACGGCTTCGATGAGGAATTGCAGGAGGATGTCGCGACCATGCGCGCCGATGGCCATGCGGATGCCGATTTCCCGGGTGCGCTCGGTTACGCTCACCAGCATGATGTTCATAATGCCGATGCCGCCCACGATAAGCGAAACCCCGGCAATGGCGCCCAGCAGCACGGTCATGGTTTTGGAAGTCTCCGTGGCTGTCTGCGCCAGTTCCACCTGGTTGCGCACGGTGAAATCCTGTTCCTGCGATTTCCGGCGCTGGCGCAGCAGGTCGGTGATGTCCGCCTGCACGGAATCAATCAAATCGGAGCTGGCGGCCGCCACCAGAATGGAACTGACACTGGTGCGGCTGGAAACGCGGCGCATGTGGCTGGTGTAAGGAATGATCACCACATCATCCTGATCCTGCCCGAACAGATTGAAGCCTTTGGCCTCCAATACGCCGACAATCTTGAACGGAATGTCGCGGATGCGCAGGGTTTGCCCGAGTGGATCTTGGTTGGGGAACAATTCATCGGCCACGGTCTGGCCGATGACGGCCACCTTGGCGATGCTGCGTACATCCGCCTCGGTGAACATCGCGCCCTCGGATATGGGCCAGCTGCGGATGATTGGATAATCGGGCGATTCGCCGTTGATCATCGTGTTCCAGTTGAGCCCGTTGGCCAGCACCTGGTTGCGGTCGCGTACTTCGGGGCTGACGCCCACGATGTTGGGCACCTGTTGCTGGATGGCCAGCGCGTCCTCCACCTTGAGGCCGGGGGCGCTGCCCCAGCCGTTGCGGACCCCGCCACCGCCAAAGCTTCCCGCCCAGATGCTGATGACGTTCTGGCCGAGGCTGGCCACCTGGGCCTCCACCTGGGCCTTGGCGCCGTTGCCGATGCCCACCATGGCAATGACCGCGGCCACGCCGATGATCATGCCCAGCATGGTCAGGGCGGTGCGCAGCTTGTTGCGGCGCAAGGCGAGCAGGGCAATCCGGAAAGTGGCTAAAATTCTCATGCGAGTTGTACGGCCTGATGTTCCTGTTGCAGCCGTCGCAGCTCCGCTTCCGCATTCAACCGGTTAGCCACGATTTGGTCGGTGAGCACCTGGCCGTCACGCATCACGATGCTGCGTTTGGTATAGGAGGCGATGTCCAATTCGTGCGTCACCATTACGATGGTGATGCCCTGGTCATTGAGCTTCTGGAAGACGCCCATGATTTCGATGCTCGTCTGGCTGTCGAGATTGCCGGTGGGTTCGTCGGCAAGCAACAGCGAGGGCTGGTTCACCAGGGCGCGGGCAATGGCCACGCGCTGCTGTTGGCCGCCGGAAAGCTGGTTGGGATGATGATCCGCCCGTTGGGCCAGGCCCACGATTTCCAGGGCCTTCAGGGCGCGTTCATGGCGGGTGCGCCCGGCCAGATGCTTGTGGGTGTAGAGCATGGGCAGCTCCACATTTTCCAGGGCGGAAGTCCGCGAGAGCAGGTTGAACCCCTGGAACACGAAACCGATTTTGCGATTGCGGATGTCGGCCAGGGCATCGCGGTTGAGCGCAGCCACCGGCTGGCCGTCGAGCAGGTAGTTGCCCTGCGTGGGCCGGTCGAGGCAGCCCAGGATGTTCATCATGGTGGACTTGCCGGAGCCGCTGGCGCCCATGATGGCCACAAACTCGCCGGGCATGATTTTCAGCGAAATGCCCCGGACCGCATGCACGTCCACCGCGCCGGTGCGATAGGTCTTGTGCAGGTTGTCCAGTTGAATGACCGGGTTCATGCGCGCCACCTGTTAGAACCGCCGGCGCATGCCGCTAAAGGGGTTGTTGGCCGCGCCGGAGCGGTCCTCGCTCTGCACCATGCTGGTGATCACTTGCTCATTCTCCTTCAGGCCATCGGTGATCTCGGTGGACAGGCCGTCGCTGATGCCCACCTTGATTTCCACGGGTTGGGGAATTTTCGGCGCGCCGGGATCGGCCTTGGGGTTGGTGACGAGGGTGTACACGGTGCGCTGGTCGCGGTGGCCGCCACCTTTGCGCCGCCCGCCTTCGCCGCCGGAGCGGGCGCCCGAGTTGTCGCCCGACCGGGTGGAACTGCCACCGCCGCCCGCGCTGCTGGCGCGTTCCGGGGTGGGCAGGTGAAAGCGCAGGGCGGCGTTGGCCAGGGTCAGCACATCATGCCGGCGGGCGATGATGATGGACACATTCGCCGTCATGCCGGGCTTGAGTTTGAGGTCGGCGTTGTTCACGGAGATCACCGTATCGTAGGTGACCACGTTCTGTACGGTGATGGGGGAATTGCGGACCTGGGTGACCGTGCCATGGAAGGTGCGGTAGGGGAAGGCGTCCACGGTGAATTCCACATCCTGGCCCTCTTCCACGCCGCCGACATCAGCTTCGGCCACGTTGGCGTCAATCTGCATTTTGGTGAGGTCGTTGGCGATGATGAAAATGGTGGGGGCACTCAGGCTGGCGGCCACGGTCTGGCCCACATCCACGCTGCGCGAGATGACCATGCCATCCACCGGGGCGTAAATGGTGCAGCGGGCGAGGTCCACCTTGGCGCGTTGCAGGGCGGCCTGCTTGATTTTAACCTGGGCTTCCGCCTGGTGGAGCGTGGCTGTGGACTGGTCGAAGTCCGATTGGGCGATGAGATTGTTTTTGAGGAGTTCTTCGGAGCGGCGGGCATTCACCTGCGCGAGTTCGAGCGCCGCATTGGCGTTGGCGAGGTCGCCCTCGGCCGAACTCACGTTGGCTTCATAGGTGGCCGGGTCCAGCACGGCGATGACTTCGCCCTTTTTCACCGGCGAGTTATAATCCGCCTTCAGGGTCTGAATGATGCCGGAAATCTGGCTGCCCACCTGCACATTGACCACCGGGTTGAGGGTGCCGGTGGCGGTTACGGCGTTGGTGAGGTCTCCCCGGAGCACGGTGACGGTTTGGTATTCCGGCCCGGAGTTCTGACCCCGGATGAAGTGCCAGGCCAGTCCGCCGCCCACTGCCAGTAAACCGAGAATTATTACCCAGGACAAACGTCCAAAGCCGGAAGCTGAAACATTAAATCTTTTCATTAAACACCCGAGTATAGAGACCACGCCCACTGTAAAGGTTACAACCAATTCATGGCAACCAGTTTCCCCGGCTGGTCATTTTGACGGTTGCAATCGGGCGGGAATTCGAGTGAAATTCTCCCGGGGTGCATCACTATCCTGCATGACGGCGGATGAATTTTACATTTACAACTACTTGAAGCAGACGCCACTGCTCTTCATCTCCGGGCGCGACATCGCCCGGCGGGCGGCGGGCAAACGGCGTTTCCGCGAAGCGCCTGACTGGGCCAAGCCCCTCTTGCGCCGCATGGTCAACAAGGAGATTCTGGAATCCGACGGCACCGGGAGTTACCGCATCAAGCCCAAGAAGGATGTGGATGCCGACGGCCGCCGTTGGGTGTCTCCTGCCATGGCGCGCATCCTCAAGCGCAGCGACAAGAGCTTTGGTGATGCGGTGACCATCGAGATCGAGGATGAACCCGAGTTGACCGAAAAACCGGACGACGAGGAGGAAGATTCCGGAGCGTAGCCGGTCCGTAGCCAATCTGTGACTGGCACCGGCCGTTCCCGGCTATAGCTTTTGGACGTGAATGCCGCCGCCGCTGGTTTCCAGCTTCAAGGTCGGCCCGCCGCCATTCACCGTGCCCTTCAATTCGTCCGGGTTTTTTTCACCCTTGAGCAGGATGGGCAGCTCGCACTGCACCCCGCCGCCGGAAGTCTCCGCGTCCAGGTTGAAGGCGGCATCGGCAGAAACTTTGACCGTGATGCTGCCGCCGGAGGTTTCCAGTTTCACGGCGCCGGGAATTGGGGCGGGCAGCACGGCATGGACATCGCCGCCGGAAGTTTCCGCATGGAGCGCCCCCGCCACATTTTCAATGGTAATGCTCCCGCCGCTGGTTTCTACGGACGCCGAACCATGAAAATTCTTGACGGAGACATCCCCGCCGGAAGTGCCGCCGTTGAGGCCGCCGCTGCCGCCGGTCACCGCCACATTGCCGCCGCTGGTTTCAATCTTGATTTCCCCGGCGCAATCCTCCGCCTGGATGTTGCCGCCGGAGGTTTCGCCATGGAGCGGACCTTGGAGGCGCACAAACCGCAACCCGCCGCCGCTGGTGTCCGCCTTGACCGAGCCGGTCACATCGCTGACGGCAATGTCGCCGCCGGAGGTGCCCAGTTTGGCGTCGCAATGGGCCGGCACCTTGAGGGTAAATTTGGCTTCGTGCCGGTCGTTGCCCCAATGCCAGCTAAACCAGGAATGCTTCTCCCGCTGCTGCCGGTAACGCACCGTCACCGTGTTGCCCTCGGTGAGTAACTCGACGGGGTTGTCGCGCAGAAAGGCCGTTTCCTCGGCCTTGTTTTTGCGGGTGACCTGGCGCCAGACATTCACGGCCACCTCGGCGGTCGCATTGGTGGTGACGTCAATGGCGCCGTCATCTACATCCACCACCACGGTGCCGCCGGGCGCCAGGGCGAAGGTTTTGTTGATTTGCTCTTCGGTGGCGGCCAGCGCGGTACCCGCGGCCAGCATCAGTATCAGGGAAGCAAGTTTCATAAGGGTGTTGTTTGGGTTGAGGGCAGAAAGTAAGCCGGCGGCGCGGCCGGGGTCATTTATGCAACACCAGCACGCTGCATTCTTCATCCTCCACCGTCCCGACCGTTTCCCAGCCGGTGGCGGAAGCCTTGAAGCTCTCCCAGTGTCGCGTGGCCGAGCTCATGGGGCCATAGATGATCTTGTAGTCCCCCAGCACGGCGGTATCGTGCTTGGTGGCACAGCCGGTGAAAGCCGGCAGGGCCACCAACAGGATCGCCCATCCCCGGCAAAATCGCCGCAAAAGCTTTACAAGTGTTAAATCCACGTTGTCCTAAAGGTGATACCCCGCAGCCCGTTAAATTGTTTCAAAGATTTTTTAACCTTTAACCGCCGGGGTAGGGCACTTTGCCCTTTAGGTCGGCGGGGTTCAACCTTAAGCTCGGTGGCGTGTTGCAACCGCTGACTGCTCAACTGCTCAACCGTCTGCCGCTGGCGGCCGCCCAGGTCCAAACCGCGGTGGAAGGCTTGGTCTCCGCGACCGTGCCCGTGGAAGCCAAGGCCGATTTCCTGCTCGCGTTCGCCCAGAAAGGCGAAACCGTGGCCGAGATCGCCGCCTTCGCCACGGCCTTGCGCGAGAAATCCGTGCCGCCGCCGCTGGCGGCCGCCCTGCGGCATCGGGAAATCCTGGACGTCGTGGGCACCGGGGGCGACCAGGTGGGCTCGTTCAACATCTCCACCACCGTGGCCATTCTCTGCGCCGCCGCCGGTGTGGCCGTGGCCAAGCACGGCAACCGCGCCGTCACCTCGCAGGTGGGCAGCGCGGACGTATTGGAAACGCTCGGCATCCCCGTGGATTTGCCGCCCGCCGCCGCGGCCGAAGCATTGCTGCGGCACAATTTCGCCTTCTTTTTTGCGCCCAACTATCATCCCGCGTTCAAGCACATCGGCTTGGCGCGGCAACTGTGCGCCCAACGCGGCCAGCGCACCATTTTCAACATCCTCGGGCCGCTGCTCAATCCCGCCCGGCCCAGCGCCCAACTCATCGGCGTGCCCCGGCCCGAACTCTGCGAGCCGCTCGCGCACGTGTTGCAGTCCCTGGGCATCCGC
>DATJIU010000189.1:0-4472 GCA_035492855.1 Dongiaceae bacterium
GCTGGGATGTGAAAATCGAAGGCGAAAACGCGGATGAATCGCCGTACGTGGTGATGACCGCGAAGCTGATTGAAGCCTTTCCCCGCCGCGGCGGGACATTTCAAATCGAGCCGGATGCCAGCAGCGGAAGTTATTTTTGGGCGGCGGGAAGTATCGGGCCAAAATCGCCAGAGACATTGGAATTCTCGGAAACATTTCAAATGGAGGTTTCGACTCACACCTTCAGTCGAGTTTCAGTCGCCCACTGGCCGCAATCTGGCTGGCAAATTGACGAACGTTTTGATGTCCAATGGTACCGCGGAGGAACATTTCAAGACTTAATGCGGTCGATAAAACAAGGCCAGACTCCGGATATACGAGCAGCCACAAAAATAGTTGAGGATTCTGGTATCGCCCCCACATTGTCCCGCAAAACAGATTTGGGCGACAGCATCATGACGGCCATTGTCATCAGTCCGCTTATCATTTGCGGAAGCGAGACCTTTCACTTCACCGACCTCGGCCGGTTGCGGGTGCAGGAATGCGAGCGCGTGGTGGCCCTGCGCACGGAGCTGACCAGGTGCGGCGCCAAGGTCATCGAGGCCGGCGATACGCTGACGGTTTATCCCTCGCAACTGCATGGCGCGGAAATCGAAACCTACAACGACCATCGCATGGCCATGTGTTTTGCGATTCTGGGATTGAAAGTTCCGGGCATAAAAATTAAAAATCCGGCTTGCGTCAAAAAGACGTTCCCAAACTTTTTCCAGAAACTGGCCGCCCCGCCGCCCGGTGGCCTGGGCGTCACCATCCGGGACGGAACCACGGGACGGGAGCTGAAAATGGATGAGCTGTTTGCGGAGTGAGGCGTTCGAGGACGAGGACGAGGACGAGATTTTGATTAGGATTACGATTAAGATTTTTTTGAGAGTGAATTGATGAAACATCCGATTGTCATCGCGATTGACGGCACCAGCGCCAGCGGCAAGAGCACCAATGCCAAGCTGGTGGCCCAGGCGTTGGGCTTTGTGTATGTGGACACCGGGGCGATGTACCGCACCCTGGGCTGGTATTGCCTGACCAAGCGGGTGGACGTGCAGATTCCCCGGGCCGTGGCCACCGCGTGCCGCCAGTGGAAAACCGAGTTGGTGTGCGTGGACCAGCGGGTGCGCCTGCTCGTGGATGGTTATTATCCGGAAACGGAAATCCGCACGGCCGAGGTCAGCGCGGCCACCTCGCTCGTGGCCGCGGTGCCCAAGGTGCGCGAGTGGATGAAGAAAACCCAGCGCGATTGCATCCGGTTCGGCAGCCTGGTGATGGAAGGCCGCGACATCGGCACCAACGTGTTTCCCGAGACGGATTTCAAGTTTTACCTCGACGCCCAACTGGAGGAACGCACCAAGCGCCGCGCCGCCGAGGGCGTGCAGGAAAACCTGGCCGCCCGCGACCAGCGCGACAGCCAGCGCGCCGCCGCGCCCCTGATGATCGCGCTCGGCGCGAAGGTCATCAACAATTCCCATCTCACCGCGGCGGAAACCAGCGCCCAAATCCTGGCGGAGATCCGCAAGCACCTGCCCGAGGCCAAATGAACCCGAGCTATTTTATCGGCTGGACCGTTTTTCGGCTGATGTACGCCACGTATTTTCGCTGGCGCGTGTACAATCCCGAACGCGTACCCCTGACCGGCCCGGTGATTCTGGCCTGCAACCACGCCAGCCTGCTCGACCCGCCGCTGGTGGGTTCGGGTGTGCATCGCGACATCAATTACCTGGCGCGCGAATCCCTGTTCCGCTTTCCCGGCATCGGCGCGCTCTTGCGCAGTTGGAACGCCGTGCCCGTGGACCGCGACGGCGGCGGCGCCAAAGGGTTGAAGGCGATTCTCGACCGGTTGCTGGCCGGCGGCGCCATCATCCTGTTTCCCGAAGGCACGCGCACGCTCACCGGCAACCTGCAACCCGCGCGCTCGGGCATCGGGCTGACGGTCATCAAGTCCACCGCGCCGGTCATTCCCGTGCGGGTGTTCGGCACGTTTGCCGCCTACGGCAAGGAAGCCAAATTCCCCCGCCCTTACCCGGTGGGAGTGAAATACGGGGAGCCGCTGCATTTTACCGCGTTGCGGGCCGAAGCCAAAACCTGTTCCAAGGCGCGGCTGAAGGAAATTTATCAGGAGGTGGCGGACGAAATCATGGCCGCCATCGCCCGCCTGGGGCCGTACACGGACAAGCCGACGTTTCCGTGATTCCCGACGGACGCAGACCTCAAATCCCCAAATTGGACAGCGCGGTGCTGATGGCGTTGACCAATTGAGTGAGTTTGTTGTGGGATTTTTCCAGTTCGCCCACGGAGGAACTCAGGCCATCCAGCGAGAGCTTCAGCAACTCGGGATTTTGCGGGCTGCGGGTGGCCTCATGCGTGGACACATCCGCAAAGCCGGCGATGCTCTGCGCCTGGTCCGAATCGGTCTTGGCCAGTTCCACCATCTCGGACTTCAACCGACCGAGCAATTCCAGCAGTTCCTTCCGGCGCTCCGGTGAAATGGAGTCGGCGGCGTGGATGCGGGCTTCGATTTTGGCAATGGTATCTTCGATCATGGCAGTGGCAGTTGATTGTCTGCCTCCAGCATACCCGCTTGGGGAGATTCAGCAAGGCGGGAGCAACGGCGTCACCTGTTCCCAGATGGCCGCGCCGACCTGTTCCAGGCTGCCCGTGGCGTCGAGCCGGCGAAAGCGCCGGGGTTCGGCGGCGGCAATGGCGTCAAAGCCCCGGGCCACGCGTTCAAAAAACGCCCGGTCCGCCTCCTCGATGCGGTCGCGCACGAAGGGCAGCGTGGCCTGGCGGGAGCGCCGGCGTTCCTCGCTGACCTCGGGCGGCACGTGCAAATAAAGCGTAAGCTGCGGCCGGGTGTCGCCCACGGCAAAATCCACCATGGTTTGGACCAGGCCCAAATCCAGTTGTCGCCCATAACCCTGGTAGGCCGTGGTGGAATCGTAAAACCGGTCGCACAACACCACTTCGCCGGCGGCCAGCGCCGGGCGGATGACCTCGCGGACAAGTTGGGCGCGGCAGGCGCTCATGAGCAGCAGCTCGGTCTCGGACGTCATGGCCTGGTTGGCCGCGCTGTGTTTGAGGGTGTGGCGGATTTCCTCGCCGATGGGCGTGCCGCCGGGTTCGCGGATCACGCGGGTCTTGCAACCCCGTTCCCCCAGTTTGCCCGCCAGCCGGACAATCTGGGTGGTTTTGCCGCTGCCTTCGGTGCCTTCAAAGGTGATGAACAAGCCGCTCATACCGGGCGCTCAATGCGACGCCGGAGTGCCATTGGCATCCATGGAGGGATTGGCCTTGACCAGATAATCCACGAGCGACTCGATTTGTTCGTCCGTCAGCGGCCCGCCCATGGACTGCGAGAACGCCGGCATCAGCGAATCGGGCTTGCCGGAGGTAATCCAGATGCGCCAGTGATCCGCGCTGGTGGGATGATTCAGGTGATGCAGGTCCGGCACCATGCTGGCGCGATGCACCGCCTCGTGGCAGACGCCGCACACGGCATGGAACAATTCCGCTCCGCGCTTGTTTACCCCCGGCGTCACGTGACATCGCACGCAACTGTCCTTGAACACCGCCTGGCGGTCGCCTTGCGCCAGCTGCATGTTTTCCATGCGCGCCACCTGCGGGTCCGGAATGAACACCCGGATTTGCAGTTCCTTGGCCCCGGCGGTGGAGGCCACGGTCACCGTTTTGATAATCAGACCGGTCTTGCCAGTCAGGTCAATGCTCACGTCAATTCGGCCATCCGCGCCGGGGGCCAGTTTCCAGGGCATGGGCGGCAGGTGCGCCGTGGTGCAACCGCAGGAGGTATGGACGGAATTCACCACCACCTCCGCCGGGGAGGTATTGGTGACCAGGAAAAACACCTCCGCCTTCGGATCGCCCAGCTTGGCGTGGTATTCTTTCATGTCGGCATCCCACGCCAGGGCAGTGGGATTGGCCGGGGGCGGAGTGCCGCCCGCGATTTGAGCGCTGGACCTCAGGGAAAGTGACAACAACAACACGGCGGCCAGGAGCCCGCCGGACTGCAACGGGGAAAGACTCAGTTTCACGCCCGGCAAATTAGGAGGCGCACCCTTTTTTGGCGAGAAAAAACGCCAGCCCGCTCACAGCTTTTTTAGCCGCGGTCCTTTGGGCGTGTCCTCAATCACCCAGCCCCTGGCCTTGAGTTCGTCGCGCAGCGCGTCAGAGCGTTTGAAATCCTTGGCCTTGCGCGCCGCCTGCCGGGCTTCCAGCAGGGCCACGATTTCCGCCGGCGCTTCTGCCGCCGGGGCCGGGCCGACGCCCAGCACGGCATCCACCCGCTCCCAACCGGCCAGCGCCACGGCGGCGGCGGCGGGCGTGAGCGTCTGCTCGGCCAGGGCCTTGTTGGTTTCGCGCACCCAGTCAAAGACGGCGGCCCAGGCACCGGAGATATTCAAATCCTCATCCAGCGCGGCGGCAAAACG